>NZ_JBEYFB010000001.1:0-312172 GCF_040634135.1 Streptomyces sp. NPDC007164 | reverse complement strand
CTGGCTCCTGCGACTCCCGGCTCCTGCGGCCCCCGGCTCCCGCGACTCCTGGCTCCAGGCTCCTGCGCCCCCTGGCTCCTGCGACTCCCGGCTCCTGCGGCCCCCGGCTCCCGCGACTCCTGGCTCCAGGCTCCTGCGCCCCCTGGCTCCTGCGACTCCCGGCTCCCGCGACCCCCGGGCGGGCGGCGGAATCCGGTCGGACGACCCACCGGGTGAGCAGCCCGGTACCCGCCTACGTATCGTCAGGTGACGGGTCTACGGAAGGTGGGGCAGCCACATGCAGGGATACGGGATGAACGTACGCGGTCTCGGGGAGTCGAAGGGGCTCAGGGACCTGGCGCGGGAACACGCCCTGCTGCCCCTGCGGATCTTCCTCGGCGTCACCTTCGTCTACGCCGGGCTCGACAAGCTCACGGACAGCGGCTTCTTCAGGGCGAGCGGCGCCGGTTCCATCGGCGAGACCATGCACGCGGTCCGCGACTCGTCCGCGATCCCGGCCCTCGTCGACCTCGCGCTGAAGAGCCCCGGCGCCTTCGGGTACGCCATCGCCATCGGCGAACTCCTCGTCGGCCTCGGCACCCTCGTCGGGCTGTGGGCACGGCTCGCCGCGCTCGGCGGGGCGCTGATCTCGCTGAGCCTGTGGCTGACCGTGAGCTGGCAGGTCTCGCCGTACTACTTCGGCAACGACCTGGTCTACCTCATGGCCTGGCTGCCGCTGCTGCTCGGCGGAGCCGCGGCGTTCTCCGCGGACGCCCTTCTGGCGTCCCGGCGGCGACGCATCCGGTAGTTCACCCAGGTCGCGGTGGCGGCCAGCCAGAGGCCGCCGAAGAACAGCGGGAAGAAGAAGACCCACGGGGCGTCCCAGAGCCCCGCGGCGTCCGCCGCGTATCCCGCCGCCAGCGCGAGCATGACGACTCCCGCCACCGCACGTCCCGGACGGATCTCATGACGCAGCACGGGTGACCTCCACCTGTCCGACACCGACTTCGAGAGTGAGCTCGACCGTGCCCGCCGGCCTGCTGCCCGGGGGCGGCGGCAGCGTCCGGTGTTCGTTCTGCGACGCCCTGATGTCCACGTCCACGGGTTCCTCAGTGGCCGGGGCCCCGCCGGGCCGGCTGACCGGCAGCGTGATGTCGCCGAGCCCCGACCTCGCGTCCACCTTCACCGTCACCTCCTTCGGCACGATCACCACCACACGGCCGGCCCCGACACCCACCCCGGTCGTGAGGGTGTCGCCCCGGGGGACCGTGATCCCGGTGAGGTCCAGCCGGGCCACCCCGGTGCCCAGCTGGTAGTGCGGCTGGACGGCGGCCACCGAGGCGGGGCGCCACCCCTCGCGCACCCACTGCGTGGAGATGTCCTTGGGCAGCGCGGAGGCGCACGCCAGCAGGACGGCCGTGATCATCGACAGCATGACCGTGCCGAACCCGGTCCGCCCCAGGAACGCGCTGACCAGCATGCCAAGACCGAACACCGCGAGCGCACCGGCCAGGCCGAACTGCAGACTCGTACCGAGCGGCTGGGACTCCCAGCTCAGCCCGGTGCCGAGCCCGCCCGCGATCAGCGCGAACAGGAAGACCAGACCGCCGATCGAGGTCGGGCCCCTGGTACCGGGCTCCCGTCGGGGCGGGCAGAACGGATCCTTCGGCGCGGCACCCGCGGGGCGTGCCGCACGGGGCGGGACCACCGCGTCGGCCGGGCCCCACAGATAGCCCGCACCCACCGGCCCCGTCGTGCCGTCCTTGACGATCGGGTCCCGCCACCACGACGGGCTGCCCGGCGTCGGCGGCGCCTTCACCTCGGGGGGCGCGTCCGCCACCGCCTGCGCGGTCGCCGGATGCAGCGGGTCCTCGGGCGCCGCGGTCCTGCGGGCCTGCGTCCATACGGCGAAACCGACGACCGCGAGCGACAGCATCGCGGAGAACGCCAGCGTGCCCCCGTTGCCCAGCATCGACAGGAAGAGGCCGCAGCCGATCAGCGCGAGCAGCACCGCGATCAGCGACGCCCCCTCCACCCGGCCGGACAGCAGCCTGCGCGCCTCGTTCTCCTCCTCGCCGTCCACCGGGACCAGCAGCCAGGCGAAGCCGTAGAAGATCAGCCCGATGCCACCGGTCACGGACAGCACACCGAGCACGATGCGGAAGATCACCGGATCCACGTCGCAGTACCGGCCGAGCCCGCCGCACACCCCGGCCACGACCTTGTGCTGCGGACTGCGCCGCAGCAGCGGCGCCGGTTCGGGGGGCGGAGCGACACCGGGGGAAGTGTCCTGGGGAACGGTCATGGCTCCATGGTGACGGGCCCGGGGCCCGTCCGGGACCCGCGCCGACCCTGGCCGATCCCTGATATTGGCCGGCCGGTCCCCTCGGGGCCCACCCCGGTACCGGCTCTCAGGGTCGATTCGGGGGCCGACCCTGATGCCTTCACCCGTACGGGCATGTGACGATCGGGACATGCCAGCCGCCACGACCCGAGCCACCAGCTCCCGCAACCCCGCCCCGGAGGAGCCGCCGCTGCGCAGGCTCTACCGCAGCGCCGACGGACGGCTGCTGGGCGGCGTCGCGCGCGGTCTCGCCGGGCATCTCGGGCTGCCCGTCGTCTGGGTGCGGTTCGTCTTCCTCGGACTGTTCTTCGCGGACGGCCTCGGCGCGCTGCTCTACGCCGTGTTCTGGATCGTCGTCCCGCTCGGCGTCGGCGGCGTCGAGCCGCCCCGCTCGGTCTTCGAGACCGCCCCGGACGGCAGCCGCCGGCTCCGCAAACCCGACCGGGGCCAGATCTTCGCCCTGATCGCGCTGGTCTTCGGCGCCATGATCTTCGTCGGCAACGTCGACATGGGCAGCGGGGCCAACCGTTACATCTGGCCCACCCTGCTGATCGGCGCCGGTTCCGTACTGGTGTGGCGGCAGGCCGACAACGCCCGGCGCGCCCGCTGGATGGAGGTCGGCAGCCGCCGCCGGGTCCTGCACCTGGTCCGGGGGCTCGCCGGGGTGGCCCTGGTCGGCCTGGGCCTGGCCGTCTTCATGGTGGTACGCGGCTCCGCCGCCCAGCTCGGCAACGTACTGACCGCGGCCATCGCCGTCCTCACCGGCATCGCGCTGCTGGCCGGCCCCTACCTCGTACGCATGACCCAGGACCTCTCCGAGGAACGCCTGATGCGCATCCGCGCCCAGGAGCGCGCCGAGGTGGCCGCCCACGTCCACGACTCGGTGCTGCACACCCTCACCCTGATCCAGCGCAACGCGGAGGACGCCGGCGAGGTCCGCAGGCTCGCCCGCGCCCAGGAACGCGAACTGCGCAACTGGCTGTACAACCCCGAGGGCACCGGCAAGGACGAGGACGACGAGCCCGCGACCCTCGCCGAGGCGGTCAAGCGCGCCGCCGCCGAGGTCGAGGACAAGCACGGCGTTCCGCTGGAGGTCGTCGTCGTCGGCGACTGCCCGCTGGACGAGAAGCTGGCCGCACAGATGCAGGCCGCGCGCGAGGCGATGGTCAACGCCGCCAAGTACGGTGGCGAGGGCGGCGCCGTGCAGGTCTACGCGGAGGTCGAGGGCCGCACGGTCTTCGTCTCGGTGCGCGACCGGGGCCCGGGATTCGACCTGGACTCCGTACCGGGGGACAGAATGGGCGTACGAGAATCGATCATCGGCCGGATGCAGCGCAACGGCGGCACGGCGCGGCTGCGTTCGGTGCCCGGTGGGGGCACGGAAGTCGAGCTGGAGATGGAGAGGGCGAGCGATGACCAAGACCACTGAGGCGACCGGGGGCCCGGAGCGCCGGGTACGGGTCGTGCTCGTCGACGACCACCGGATGTTCCGCACCGGCGTCCAGGCCGAGATCGGCCGCACCGAGGAGACCGGCGTCGAGGTGGTCGGCGAGGCCGCCGACGTCGACCAGGCGGTCACCGTCATCACGGCGACCCGCCCCGAGGTCGTCCTCCTCGATGTGCACCTGCCCGGCGGCGGCGGCGTCGAGGTGCTGCGCCGCTGCGCCCCGCTGATGGGGGCCGTCGAGAACCCGGTGCGGTTCCTGGCACTGTCCGTTTCGGACGCCGCCGAGGACGTCATCGGTGTCATCCGCGGCGGCGCCCGCGGCTATGTCACCAAGACCATCACCGGCACCGACCTGGTCGACTCGGTCTTCCGGGTCCAGGACGGCGACGCGGTGTTCTCGCCCCGGCTGGCCGGCTTCGTCCTCGACGCCTTCGCCTCCACGGACGCGCCGCCGGTCGACGAGGACCTGGACCGCCTCACCCAGCGCGAACGCGAGGTGCTGCGGCTGATCGCCCGCGGCTACGCCTACAAGGAGATCGCCAAGCAGCTGTTCATCTCGGTGAAGACGGTCGAGTCGCACGTCTCGGCGGTGCTGCGCAAGCTCCAGCTCTCCAACCGCCACGAGCTGACCCGGTGGGCCACCGCGCGACGGCTGGTCTGAGCCGGCGGGCGGGCGCGCTCAGGCAGGGTCGAGCGAGATGTTCAGCTTCTCGCCGACCCTGCGGTAGCCGATCGCCGCGTAGATCCGCTCCACATCGGCGTCGCCCGGCTCCAGCCACACCACCCGGCAGCCGCGCCCGAAGGCGGTCGCGGTGAGGTGGGCGGAGAGCGCGGCACCGATGCCGCGGCGGCGGTAGGCGTCGGCCACGGCGAGACCGGCCAGTTCGGTGAGGCCGTCGACGGGGACCGAGCAGCCGCCCGCGCCCACCGGTACGCCGTCGATCGTGGCGAGGGCCGCGACCCCGCCGCCGGCGGCCGCGGTGCGCAGCCATTCCGCCTCGCCGCCCTCGGGCTCACCGGTCCCGCCGTAGCCGTGGTGCTGGACGAGCGCGGCGGCGTCGAACTCCGCGGCGGTGGCCGGTTCGGCGATCGCGAGGGACTCCACCGGCTTCGGCGTCAGCAGTTCGTCCGGTGCGCAGGCCATGACCGGGGCCCGGTTCTCCACGGTGAACCCGGCGGCGAGCAGCGCGGGTTCGACCGCGGGCGCCGAGCCGGGGAGGAACTCCAGCCGGGGCAGCCGGTCGTGCTCGCGGAACGCCGCGACCAGCGCGTCGAGATCGGCCGGCGTCGGCTCCGCGTCCTGGTCGGGTATCGCATAATTGGCGTACTTGATGGACCAGTTGGGGTTGTAGCGCACCGTGAAGGGCCCGACCCGGAGGTGGTCGGGGGAACGCAGCGCGAGCGTACGGGCATGGGTCTGGACATCGGCGTCCATGGGCATACGGGGTTGTCCTCCGGCCGGTTGGGCGATGGTGGGCCGGTCCTGGGGTGGTCCGGCCCGAAGGCGGTTGCTCCGACAGCGGGTCGACCCGACGACGGTTGGCCCGACGACGGGTTGATCCGGATCGGAGACGGGAGCCTATGCCACCCGGGTGGCCCCGGCGAAGGGCATTTGGTCGATCGGCGCGATCCGCACCGGCGACCCGGTGCGCGGGGCGTGGATCATCTGGCCGTTGCCGATGTACAGCCCGACATGGCTGATGCCGGAGTAGAAGAACACCAGGTCTCCCGGCGCGAGTTCGGAGCGCGAGACGCGCCGGCCGGCGTTGATCTGGGTGTACGTGGTCCGGGGGAGCGAGACCCCGGCGGCGCGCCAGGCGGCCTGGGTGAGCCCGGAGCAGTCGAACGAGGAGGGGCCGGTGGCGCCCCAGACGTACGGCTTGCCGAGTGCCCCGTACGCGAAGGCGACGGCCTCGGCGGCGCGGGCGTTCGGCGCCCGGACGGCGCCGCGCGCGGTGCTCCGGCCGGCGCGGCCGGCCAAGGGCGTGCCGTCGGCCGGACCGTGGTCGGTGTTCTCGTAGGCGGTGCGCTCGGGCGGGGTCAGCCGTTCGAGCAGCCGCTGCGCGTCGGCGAGCTTGGTGGTGATCGTCGCCCGGTGCTTCTTCAGCTCGGCCCGGCGGGAGGTCAGCGCGGCCAGCTCACCCTTGGCCTGCGAGCGCAGCGTGGCGATCCGGGCGACCTGCCGCCGGACGTTGTCGAGCGCGGCGGCCTGGCGGTCGCCGATCCGGTCCGCGTACGACGCCCGCTCCAGGTACTGGTCCGGGTCGGAGGAGAGCGCCAGCTGCACGGAGGTGGAGAGGCCGCCGGTGCGGTACTGCGCCGCGGCGAACGAGCCCAGCGCGTCGCGCGCGGTGTTGAGGCGCTCGGTCCTGCGGGCGGCCTCGTCGCGCAGGCCGTCGAGGGCGTCCTCGGCGGCGTCCGCCTTCTCCTTCGCGCCGTTGTACCGCTCGGTGGCGACCTCCGCGTCGTGGTACAGCCGGTCCACCTCGGCCTTGACCTGGGCGGGGGTGCGCTGCGGATCGGCGTGCGCCGGGCCGGGCAGTACGGCGGCGGTGGCGGCCCCGGTGAGGGCGAGGGTCGCCGCGGTGCGGGCAGCAGGGCCGGTGTACAAGCGCTGCTTGGGTTTTCGATGCGCTGCCACGAGGGCGTGCGTCCTTCCTGACGACTGCCCGCCGGGGGCTACCGGCGGGCCCGCCACAACTCTCGGCGGGGCGGCCGGTGCGCCGTCCGCGTTCGGAGCGGAGGTGAGCCGGTCGCCAGTCAGCGACGCTAATCCCGGGGCACGGGCAGGAGTCGTAATGACGCTTATTGTCTGAATTTGGCGTGGCGATGTCATCGAGTGACCGGAAAAATTGCACCAGAGTAAGGCAATTGGTGCAGACGCGAGTGAAGCGACCAGGAAGGTGCACCTGCCTGCCGAGGGGTGATATGGCCGGGGCTAGGCTGCGGCGTCATGGACGTACTCATTCATGTCTTCGTCGCCCTGCACATCATCGGGATCGCCTCCCTGCTGGGCGGTTTCCTGACCCAGATGAAGGCGATGGGCGCGGGCACGGCCCGGTTCGTCCCGGCGATGCTGCACGGCGCGCTGACCATGCTGGTCACCGGTGTCGCACTGGTCGGGCTCAACGAGGCCGACGGCAACCACGTCAACAACATCAAGATCGGCGTCAAGCTGCTGGTCCTGGTCGTCGTCCTCGCGCTCGTCTACATCAAGCGGGACGAGGAGAAGGTCGACAAGGGCGCCTTCGCGGCGGTGGGCGGGCTGACGCTCCTCAACATCTTCATCGCCACGCTCTGGACCTGATCCCGCCCGCGCCGCGCCGCCCCGGTGCTGGGGCGGCGCGACGCGTCGGGGCCCGCTACGCCGGGCGCACGCTGCCGTAGATCGGCATGTAGTAGATCGACTCCTCGCGCACGTTCGCCCCGGGCTTCGGGGCGTGGATCATCATCCCGTCGCCCTTGTAGATGCCGACGTGGCTGATGTCGTCGTAGAAGAAGACGAGGTCCCCCGGCCGCAGGTCCGCCGTGGCGACCCGGGTGCCGGTCTTGACCTGGTCCCACGTGGTGCGCGGGAGGTCGACCCCCGCCGCCTTCCAGGCGGCCTGGGTGAGCCCGGAGCAGTCGTACGATGCCGGGCCCGTCGCGCCCCAGACGTACGGCTTGCCGATCTGGGCCCTGGCGAAGGCGAGGACCTTCTCCGCCTTGGTGGTGGCGCTGCTGTCCGAGCCGGTCCCGGACCCGGTGCCCGTACCGCTGCCGCCCCCCGACTCCTTCGCGGCCTCCTCGGCCCTGCGGTCCGCCTCGGCCTTCGCGGCGGCCTGCTGCTTCGCCAGCTCCCGCGCCTTGCGCTTCGCCTCCGCCTCCTTCTTGCGCTCGATCTCCGCGAGCCGCGCCTTCTCCTCGGCGGTCAGCTTCGACAGCAGCGTGCGCGCCTCGCCCAGCTTCTTCTGGACGTCCTGCTTGCTGGTGCGCAGCGTGTTCTGTGTCGTCGTCAGCGTCTCCAGGCTCCGCACCGCCTCGGAGCGCTTCTTCGCCGCCTTGGCCTGCTGCGTACGGAAGTCCGTGATCGCCGTCTGCTGCCGGCTGGTCATCCGGTCCATCAGCTGGCTCTGGTCGAAGTACGACTGCGGGTCGTCGACCAGGAAGAACGTGGCGCTCGGTGCGACGGAGCCGTTGCGGTACTGCGCGGCCGCGTAGGTGCCGAGCGTCCTGCGGGCGTCGTTGAGCCTGTCGGCGCGCTTCGCGACGTCGTCCAGCAGGGCGTCGACCTTGGCGCGCTGGGTGGCGGAGGCTTCCTTCGCCCGGTTGTACTGCTGGGTCGCGGTGCCCGCCTGCCGGTAGAGGTCGTCGACCTTCTTCTGTACGTCCTCGACGCCGGGCTTCGGACCGGGCGCGGCCACCGCGCTCTGCGTGGAGAACAGGGTCACGGACGCGAGGGCCGCGGTGGTGAGCCCGACGGCCGGTGCGGTGGTGCGCACCCGGGGGCGCGGTTTGCGATGGGATGCCAAGACCGGCATCTCCTTCCGTGGACCGCCTACCGGGTTAGCTGTCGGGTTCGGGCGGAACGGAAGGCTGCCCTACGGTCCGAGTGGGGGATAAGGACCGATTCACCCCGGTACTGCGTCTGGGTCCCCGGTTCCGAACTCCCGCGAGGGCAGCCCGGATTCGGCGGGGGAGCCCGCTCGGCGTGGTTCGCCTCAAGGGGGTACGGGCCGCCCGGTCGAGCACGCTAGCCAACCCATGGTGCCGCTGTGAAGGTTGATGCTCGATATGTCCGATACATTTTCGTGACCTTGCCGGAGCGGGGTGCTGAGGGCCGGATTCCCTCACGGGGAGTGGGTGCCCGCTCTCTTTGTGTGCCGTCGGTCGTGTGCGGTTCGTCATGCGGCCCACGGCTGTCGGTGCGGCGGCCTAGACTCGACAAGCGATGAGCAGCCTCTTTGACGACAGTTTCCTGGCCGGCCTCCAGCACTCGGAGGAAGAGCCCCCGCCGCCCCCCGAGGACTCCGTACCCGAAGCGGTGCCGGAGGACCTCTTCGCGGGCGTGTTCGACGGGCCCCCGCCGCCCAGGGAGGCCTACTACCGCGACGGCGCGCACCGCCCGGTCATCGACTCCGCGGCGCTCCTCGACGGGCTGAACACCGAGCAGCGCGCCGCCGTCGTCCACGCGGGCTCCCCGCTGCTCATCGTCGCCGGGGCCGGCTCGGGCAAGACCCGGGTGCTGACCCACCGGATCGCCCACCTGCTCGCGGAGCGCGGGGTGCACCCCGGCCAGATCCTGGCGATCACCTTCACCAACAAGGCCGCGGGCGAGATGAAGGAGCGCGTCGAGCAGCTCGTCGGACCGCGCGCCAACGCCATGTGGGTCATGACCTTCCACAGCGCGTGCGTACGCATCCTGCGCCGCGAGTCGAAGCGGCTCGGCTTCACCTCGTCGTTCTCGATCTACGACGCCGCCGACTCCAAGCGGCTGATGGCCCTGGTCTGCCGCGATCTCGACCTGGACCCGAAGCGCTTCCCGCCGAAGTCGTTCACCGCCAAGGTCTCCAACCTGAAGAACGAGCTGATCGACGAGGAGACCTTCGCCGGCCAGGCCGCGGACGGCTTCGAGAAGACCCTCGCCCAGGCCTACGCGATGTACCAGTCCCGGCTGCGCGAGGCCAACGCGCTGGACTTCGACGACATCATCATGACGACGGTCCACCTGCTCCAGGCGTTCCCGGACGTCGCCGAGCACTACCGCCGCCGCTTCCGGCACGTCCTGGTCGACGAGTACCAGGACACCAACCACGCCCAGTACACCCTCGTACGCGAGCTGGTCGGCCCGGCGGGCGAGGGCGACGCCCCGGCCGAGCTGTGCGTCGTGGGTGACGCGGACCAGTCGATCTACGCCTTCCGCGGCGCGACCATCCGCAACATCCTCCAGTTCGAGGAGGACTACCCGAACGCGACCACGATCCTGCTGGAGCAGAACTACCGCTCCACGCAGACGATCCTGTCCGCCGCCAACGCGGTCATCGAGCGCAACGAGAGCCGCCGCCCCAAGAACCTCTGGACCAACGCCGGCACGGGCGCCCGGATCACCGGCTATGTCGCCGACACCGAGCACGACGAGGCGCAGTTCGTCGCCGACGAGATCGACCGGCTCACCGACGCGGGCGACGCCAAGGCCGGTGACGTCGCGATCTTCTACCGTACGAACGCGCAGTCCCGCGTCTTCGAGGAGATCTTCATCCGCGTCGGCCTGCCCTACAAGGTCGTCGGCGGCGTGCGCTTCTACGAGCGCAAGGAGGTCCGGGACATCCTGGCCTACCTGCGCGTCCTCGCCAACCCCGAGGACACCGTCCCGCTGCGCCGCATCCTCAACGTGCCCAAGCGCGGCATCGGCGATCGCGCCGAGGCGATGATCGACGCGCTGTCCATGCGCGAGAAGATCACCTTCCCGCAGGCGCTGCGCCGGGTCGACGAGGCGTACGGCATGGCGGCCCGGTCGGCCAACGCCGTCAAGCGGTTCAACACGCTGATGGAGGAGCTGCGCACGATCGTCGAGTCGGGCGCGGGCCCGGCGGTGGTCCTGGAGGCCGTCCTGGAGCGCACCGGCTACCTCGCCGAGCTCCAGGCGTCCACCGACCCGCAGGACGAGACCCGGATCGAGAACCTTCAGGAACTGGCCGCCGTGGCCCTCGAATTCGAGCAGGAGCAGGGCGCGGCTGGCGAGGACGGCGAGAACGGCGCGGACACCGGCACCGGCACCGCCGTCGGTACCGGCGCGGGGACGGGCACGCTCGCGGAGTTCCTGGAGAAGGTCGCGCTCGTCGCCGACTCCGACCAGATCCCCGACGAGGACGAGGACGGCTCCGGCGTCATCACGCTGATGACGCTGCACACCGCGAAGGGCCTCGAATTCCCGGTCGTCTTCCTGACCGGCATGGAGGACGGCGTCTTCCCGCACATGCGGGCGCTGGGGCAGGTGAAGGAGCTGGAGGAGGAGCGGCGGCTCGCCTACGTCGGCATCACCCGGGCCCGCGAGCGGCTCTACCTGACCCGGGCGGCGATGCGCAGCGCGTGGGGACAGCCCTCGTACAACCCGCCGTCGCGGTTCCTGGAGGAGATCCCGGACCAGCACCTGGAGTGGAAGCGGAAGGGGCCGATGGCGGCACCGGCCGGACCGACGTCGGGGATCACCTCGTCGCTGTCCGCCTCGCGTTCGCGCTCCGGACCCTCGGGCTTCGCGACCCGGCGGACCTCGGACAAGCCGACGATCGCGCTGGCCGTGGGAGACCGGGTCACGCACGACCAGTTCGGGCTCGGCACGGTCACGGCGGTCGAGGGCGTCGGCGACCAGGCGAAGGCCACGGTCGACTTCGGGGACGAGCGCCCGAAGAAGCTGCTGCTGCGGTACGCGCCGGTCGAGAAGCTGTAGCCGGGGCGAGAGCGGGTGGGCGGGGGCCACAGCCCCCGCCTGTCGCTCGGCTCGGCTCAGATCGGGGCGGGCCAGGTCGGCTCGGGTCGTCTCAGGCCAAGTCGGCTCGGGTCAGGTCGGCTCGGGTCAGGTCGGCTCGGGTCAGGTCGGGTTGACGCCGTGACTGCGGAGCCAGGGCAGCGGGTCCACTGCCGCTCCGCCCCCGGGCCGTACCTCGAAGTGCAGGTGCGGACCGGTCGAGTTCCCGGTGTCGCCGGAGTACGCGATGACGTCACCGGCCTTGACCGGGCCCGAACGGATCTTGGTGCCGCTGAGGTGGCAGTACCAGGTCTCGGTCCCGTCGGCCATGGTGACGATGGCCATGTTCCCGTAGGCGCTGTTCAGCTGGGTGCGCACGGTGCCGTCCGTCGCGGCCATCACGGGCGTGCCCTCGAAGACGGGGAAGTCGATGCCCGTGTGCACGGACATCCAGTTGACGCCCGCCTGGCCGAAGTACGCGCTGAGGCCGTGCCGCTTGACCGGCATGACGAACTTGGGGCGCAGGGCCTCCTTGCGGGCGGCCTCTTCCACGCGCTTCTTCTTCTCGGCGGCCTGCCGCTCCCGCAGGTCGATGCGCTCCTGGGTGCGGCTGGCGCGGTCGGCGAAGTTCTCCGCGTCGGCGCTGAGGTTGGCGAGCTGGGTGTCCAGCTTGTTGTTGGCCACACCCGCCTTGACGGAGCCGGGGTCGGACGCCGCCATCGTGGTCTTGCTGTCGTCCTTCTTGTCCTCGCCGCCCAGCCCGCCGACGGAGGCCGCGGCGATGCCGGCCACGCTCATCACGCAGGCGGAGGGAATGGCGACGGTGAGGAGCGCGGAACGCTTCGCGGGGGAACGCCGCCGACTGCGGCCGGTGCCGCCGCCGCGGGTGGCGGAGCGGCCGAGAGGGCGGTGCGGGCCGGGCACGGCGTCCGCGATGTCCATGGCGTCAGTGGCGTCCATGGCGTCCATGGCGTCGGTGGTGACTGCGACGCCCGCGTCATGCGCGTCGTCCGCTGCGCCGTCCACGCTGTTGGCGAGGTAAGGCTCGTAGGGGTCGTACGAGAGGGCCGGGTCGGCGTAGGTCTCGCGTGCTTCGGGCACCTGGTGAGCCGCGGGCGCCTCGGGTGCTTCGTGTGCCGGCTGCGCCTCGTAGGACAGCTGTGCGGTTTCCGTGGTTTGCGCGATTTGCTGATCGTGCTCGGGCGTGGCGCCGGTGTTCCAGGCGGTGGCGTCGTACGCGCCGGAGTCGTAGACGGCCGTTCCGCCGGTGGCCCACTGGTCGTTCGTGTGCCAGCTGCCGGTGCCCCACTGGCCCGTGGTGTCCGGGGCGCCGCCCTGCGCCGGGATGCCGGCGAACGTGGCGGTGGCGGTCGCTTCCGTGCCGTAGTCGGTCACGGGCGTCCAGGTGGCCGTGGTCTCGTACGTCTGCGCCGCCTCGTACTGCTGCTGGGGCTGCGCGGTGTACGGGGCGTAGGCGTCGTACGAGGCGGTCGGGTGTGCGCCGGTGTCCCACTGGGTGGAGTCGTACTGGCCGCTGTACCCGGACTGCCCGGCGCCGTAGCCGCTGCCGTACGCGCCGTCCTGACCACCGGGGAGCGATCCGAAGAGCGGGTCGCTGTCGAAGCTGCCGGTCGCATCACTGTCGTATCCGGCGTACCCGGCGTGGGGGTGCTGGTCGTTCACCAACTTCTCTCTCGCCTCGGCAGCAGGACCTGTGCTCTGGGGTCCGGTGGGGGGATCCCAGGGGGAGCAGTGGCCGCGACTGTACCCGGCGGTACGTGACGCCGACAATCTTCGGCGGGCCTGGGCGGCTCAGGAAACGGGCAATCGGCCGTCTTTCGACGGACTGCTCACACAGCCTTGGCCTTATGTTCGAAACGCGTTCTATTTGTGGGGTCTCCGGACGCACCGCCGGTCCGTTCGGCTCCGCCGGTCCGTTCGGCTCCGCCGATTCACGCGGCTCCTGCCGTTCCGTTCGCCTCGGCCGCCGGTTCGCGGGACTCCAGCGCCTGCCGGACGGCGGCGGCGACGGCCGGGTGCACCGGCAGCGCGAGATGACCGATCCCGGTGACGCGTACGTTCTGCGCGTCGAGATCCGGATGGTCGATGCAGGCCGCCTCGGCCGGGACGATCACCCGGTCGAGCTCGCTCCAGAAGCTCACGAACCGGGTGCGGCAGCCGGGCGCGGGCCTGCGCAGCTCCTCGATCGGTGCGGATCCCGTACGCATCTGCCGCACGATGGGGTGCGCACTCGCCAGCGGGGCCACGGCCGTGCCCCCGTGGGGTGTGCCGAGGGTGATCAGCGTGCGCACCCGCTGGTCACCGCCGAGCCGCTGCACGTAGTAGCGGGCGATCAGACCGCCCAGGCTGTGCCCGACGATGTCGACCTCGTGGTGTCCGGTGCGGGCGCAGATCTCCTCTACATGCCGCCCGAGCAGCTCGGCCGCCGTCCGGATGTCGCAGGTCAGCGGTGAGTAGTTGAGCGACTCCAGATGGCGCCAGCCGTGCCGGGCGAGGGAGCGGCGCAGCAGGACGAAGACCGAACGGTTGTCGATGAAGCCGTGCAGCAGGACGACCGGGGGGTGCTCGTCACCCTCGGCGGGGAGGACGGGGGTCCCGGCCGGGGCGGTGGCGTCGGGGGGTGCGGTGTGCGGGGCGGACGGGAGGGGCGTGGTCCGTCGTTCCCCCGTGACGCCGGTGGGACACGTGCTGGTGGGGTACATGCCGGTGGGGTACAGGAGCACATGCCCGGCGAGCACCGCCAGCTCCAGTGCGGTGGCCTTCAGCAGCGCGGATGGCAGCAGGGCGGATGGCAGCAGCGCGGATGGCAGCAGGGTGGCAGGGCGTGGGCAGGGCCGGCGCAGCAGCGGGGTAAGAAAAGGCAGGTCCATCATGGCCGACCTCCTGCTCCGGCAAGCGGGGGAGGCGGCTCCGGCCCCGGATGCCCTCTCATGGGATGCCGTCACGGCGGCGCGGCCGACCGCTCGGTCGGACGTCATGCCCGGCCGGGTGGCCCGTACCACCGTGCCGCGCGGCTGACGGCGCGGTGGTACGGCGACCTCGCAGCGGCTCCCCTGGCGGCCGGTCCCGCACGGCAGGTGTGCCGCGTGATTACAGGAACGGCGCCCGGTGAACATGTCCCACGTGTGATTTCCCCCTCCCCGTCCACCGCGAAACGACGGCTTGCGGGATGCTGTAGATAACGTTCGTTCACATCCCCGGCCCTTCAGGCACGGGAGAGGCATGTGGAGGCAGTGATGGGTGTGACCGGTCCGATCCGTGTGGTGGTGGCGAAGCCGGGCCTGGACGGCCATGATCGCGGGGCCAAGGTGATCGCCAGGGCGCTGCGTGACGCGGGCATGGAGGTCATCTACACCGGGCTCCACCAGACGCCCGAGCAGATCGTGGACACCGCGATCCAGGAGGATGCCGACGCGATCGGCCTCTCGATCCTCTCCGGTGCGCACAACACGCTCTTCGCCAAGGTGATCGAGCTGTTGAAGGAGCGCGAGGCGGAGGACATCAAGGTCTTCGGCGGCGGCATCATCCCGGAGGCGGACATCGCGCCGCTGAAGGACCAGGGCGTCGCGGAGATCTTCACCCCGGGCGCCACGACGACATCGATCGTCGACTGGGTCAACGCGAACGTGCGCCACCCCGCGGAGGCCTGACCCTCGCCCGCCGGGCCCTGCCCCGTCCCACCCGCGCCGCGTCGCCGGGAGGGGCGGGGCGCTGTCCTGCCGCGCCATGCTCTGTCTCGTTACGTCCCGCCCCGTTCTGTTCCCTCCCGCTCCGCTCGGTTCCGTTCTGCTCCGCTCGGTTCTGCGCCGCCCCGCTCGGTGATGCCCCGTCCCGCTCCGTTTCGGCTTGTCTGCCGTCGGCTTCGCGTCCGCCGTCGGTTTCGTCAGACTGCCGGGGTCAGCTCCGAGTCCAGCGCCGCGCGCAGCCGCAACGTGGAGACCAGCCGCTGGAAGGCCTCCGACCAGTAGCCGTTCGCGCCCGGTGAGGCGTCCTCCGGTTCGTCCGGGGTGGTGGTGAGGACCTCCAGGCGGTCCGCCTCGGCCGGGTTCAGACAGCGTTCGGCGAGGCCCATCACGCCGCTGAAGCTCCACGGGTAGCTGCCCGCGTCCCGGGCGATGTCCAGGGCGTCGACGACCGCGCGGCCCAGCGGCCCGGCCCAGGGGGTCGGGCAGACGCCCAGGAGCTGGAAGGCCTCCGACAGCCCGTGCGCGGCTATGAAGTCGGCCACCCAGCCGGCCCGTTCGGCCGACGGGAGTATGCCGAGGAGCTTCGACCGTTCGGCGAGCGATGCCGTACCCGGGCCGTTCGACGGAGGCAGGGAGGGGGTGCCGAGCAGCGCGCGGGCCCACTCGGGGTCCCGCTGCCGCACCGTCGCCCGGCACCATGCCGCGTGCAGCTCCTCGGCCCAGCCGTCCGCGACCGGAAGGCCGACGATCTCCTGCGCGGAGCGGCCACCGAACCGGGCCGGCCAGGTGGCGAGCGGTGCCGCCTCCACCAACTGGCCGAGCCACCAGGACCGTTCCCCCCGACCGGACGGCGGCACCGCCACCACACCGTCCCGCTCCATCGCGGCGTCGCATTCGTGCGGTGCCTCCACGGCGACCGAGGCTTCGTCGCCGGTGAGGTCCGGGCTCACGCAGGACAGCGCGCGGGACGCCATCCGGCCGGCGAGCGCCGACTCCGGCAGCGCGGAGAGCAGTTCGGCGGCGGTCGAGCGGACGTTGCGGCTGCGGTCGGAGAGCGCCTGTTCCAGGAAGGGCTCGTCCACCGCGGACAGCCCGGTGCGCAGCGAGTCGAGGAACATCAGCCGGTCCTCGGCCCGCTCGGTGGTCCACGTGGTCGCGAGCAGCGCGAGCGCCGCGACGGGATTGTGGGCCCGAACCGCCCCGAGCAGGGCGACCCGCTCGGCGAACAGCCCCTCCTCCCACAGCAGGGTGACCGCTTCCGGCTCTGTCGGGTCGGGCAGCGACGAGCCGCCGGACGAACCGCGCAGCGCGAACTTCCACTCGGGGTTCAGCTCCGCCAGCCACAGTCCGCGCGGCCCGGCGAAGGTGAGGGCCTGCGGCCGCAGATCCGTACGGGCCCTGGCCGCGTCGAGCAGGGCCGGGAGCAGCGCGGCCGGGGCCCGGAAGCCCTGCTGGTTGGCGGTGGCCAGCCACTGTGGGATCAGCTCCGTGAGATCGGGCGCCGTACCTCGACGGCCGCCCGACCCGGCCGCTGCCGACCGGTCCGCCAGCAGCTGGGCGAGCCTGCGCCGCGCGGCCGGGGGCAGCGGCGGCCGTTGGTCGACGGGCGCCGGTTCGGGCCGGGCGGCGGGTGCGGCGGGCCGGAGCCCGGCCCTGCGCCGTACGGTGTGGAGCGCCGCCGCGTCCAGCAGCCCGGCAGCACCGCCGTCTCCCGCCGTCGGGCGGCGGTCGGTGCCGAGCAGCGCCGTGGTGACGAGCTCCTTCCACGGCGCGGGTGTGATGGTGCGAGGCATCGGTCCCCCTTGCATGTTTCCCCCTTCGAGCTTCGGGCCCAACATCAGATGAGCGGCACGATCCCGGACCCCGCCCCGACCCGCCCGGAGCCGGCGTCGCTCCGGGCCGCGGCTGCGGCTGCGCTTGCGGCGACGCCCCTGGTACCGGCTGCGGTCCCGGATGCGGATGCGGTCTCGGTTCCGGTCTCGGCCCCGGCCCCGGCCCCAGCCCCGGTTCCGGTCCCAGTGACGGTTCCTGTCTCGGCCGTGGCCTCGGTTCCGGTGACGGGCCCAGTTCCAGCTGTGGCGACGGTCCCGCCTCCGCCCTCAGCCCCGCCCCCGAACTCAGTGCCGACCCCGACCCCGGTTCCGGAGCCGTCGTCGGACCCGGTGGACCAGGCCGCGAACGGGTCGAAGCCCCGGTGGCCGCATTCGCCGAAGACCGTGACCGGAGAGCCGCCGGAGAGCGCGACGAGCTTCCACAGCCCGGGCCGGGAGAGAGCCGCCGGGGCGACGGGCAGCGCCGCATCGCCCGCGGCGTCCACCAGCTGCCAGCCGTCCCCGGACGGCACGGGTATGACGTCGCGCAGGGTCACCGGCCAGGCATCCAGCCACGGGTCCTCCCGCAGGGCATCCCCGTAACCGCCGATCGCGGCCGCTGTCGTGTCGCCCGGTGGCGGCGTACCGGTCGGCGACGGCACACCGAACTGCCGGCCCAGCTCCGCCCGCAGTCGGCCGGAGCCCGGATGGGTCGTGATCTCGGCGTCGATCGTGACGCCGACCGGCAGCGCCAGACCGGGGGAGCGCCCGGCCGCTCCGAAGGAGAGCAGCAGGGCCGTGCGGCCCGTCTCCCTCCCGTGCAGCCAGATGCGGCGCGCGACGATCTTGCCGTCCGGGGTGTCGTACTGGGCGAGGACCAGCCAGCGGTCACGGACCGGCGGGCCCTCGGCGGGGATGGTCAGCCCCACCCGGGTACGGACCGTGGTCGCCAGCGGCTCCGGCAGCCGGTCGACACCCAGCCATGCGCTGTCCAGCAGATGCAGCAGCGCGCACTCCTCCAGCAGCCGGGCCGGCCAGCCCGGCCCGGACGCCGGTATGGAGCCCAACTCCCGCACCCGGGCCGCCAGTCCGGGCGCCTGGGCGTCGACCATGCGGGCTGCCGTCTCCTCCCAGAGCCCGTACCCCGGCTGATCGGCCGCCGCCAGTCCCCCGCGCAGCAGATCGGCCAGCCGCTCCTCCAACTCCTGCGCGCCGCCGGTGATCCGCTCGGCGCGGCGCTCGGCCCGCCGCCGGGCGGCCTCCGGGTCGGCCGGACCCGCGGACGGGGCGCCGTCCGCCCCCGCACGCTTCTCTGCCTGCTCCACCGCCCGCTTGCGGCGGCCCGCCAGCCAGTCACCGGCCCAGTCGGGCACCTCGCCCGCGGGCAGGGCCGATTCGCCCGACGCCCAGACCAGCAGCAGCCCCAGCGCGTGCTTGCACGGGAACTTCCGGCTCGGGCAACTGCACTTGTACGCGGGACCGGTGATGTCGATCACCGTCAGGTACGGCTTGCTCCCGCTCCCCTTGCACTGTCCCCACACCGCACCCGAACCGTCGCTCCCGCCGCCCGACCACGGACCGGCCGAACCGAGCTTGCTCCCCGCCTTGCGTGACGCGTCATCGGGAGCGAGGGCCAGCACCTGCTCCACCGTCCAGCGCGCCACCGGAGCGGCGGTGCGCAAGGGTTCTCCCCCGTGAGATAGCAGCATGGGAACGACGGTAGAGCGCCCCACTGACAATCGCTCCGACCTGCTGATTCATCGTCACGCGCACGCCTCGGCCCGGCCCGCTCCCCGGGGCTCGCGGCCGATTGTCAGTGGCATGGTGCACGGTGGGAACCACATCGGGTCGACCGATCCGGAGGGGGATCCATGACCGTGTCCGAAACCACTGCCGCCGTCGACGTACAGGCTCTGCGACCGCATGCCGAGGACGCCTTCGCCCATGAGCTGAAGGCCCTCGCCGCGGCCGACGACCGCCCGCGCCCCGCCCGTTGGAAGCTCTCGCCGTGGGCCGTCGCCACCTACCTGCTCGGTGGCGCCCTGCCGGACGGCACCGTGATCACACCGAAGTACGTGGGCCCGCGCCGACTCGTCGAGGTCGCCGTGACCACCCTCGCCACCGACCGGGCCCTGCTGCTCCTCGGCGTTCCGGGGACCGCCAAGACCTGGGTGTCGGAGCACCTCGCGGCCGCCGTCAGCGGCGACTCGACACTGCTCGTCCAGGGCACGGCGGGCACCCCGGAAGAGGCGGTCCGCTACGGCTGGAACTACGCGCAGCTGCTCGCGCACGGGCCCAGCCGCGACGCCCTGGTGCCCAGCCCGCTCATGCGCGCCATGTCCGACGGCATGACGGCGCGGATCGAGGAGCTCACGCGCATCCCCGCCGATGTGCAGGACTCGCTCATCACGATCCTGTCGGAGAAGACGCTCCCCATTCCCGAGCTGGGACAGGAGGTCCAGGCGGTCCGCGGATTCAACGTCATCGCCACCGCCAACGACCGCGACCGCGGGGTCAACGAGCTGTCCAGCGCCCTGCGCCGCCGGTTCAACACCGTAGTGCTCCCGCTGCCGGCCACACCCGACGCCGAGGTCGACATCGTGTCCCGGCGCGTCGACCAGATCGGGCGCTCGCTCGATCTCCCGGCCGCACCGGACGGCATGACCGAGATCCGGCGCGTCGTCACGGTCTTCCGCGAACTGCGCGACGGAGTCACCACCGACGGCCGCACCAAGCTCAAGTCCCCCTCGGGGACGCTGTCGACGGCCGAGGCGATCTCCGTCGTCACCAACGGCCTGGCCCTGGCCGCCCACTTCGGCGACGGGGTGCTGCGCCCCGGCGACGTGGCGGCGGGCATCCTCGGCGCGGTCGTCCGTGATCCCGCCGCCGACCGCGTGGTCTGGCAGGAGTATCTGGAGACGGTGGTCCGGGAGCGGGACGGGTGGAAGGACTTCTACCGCGCCTGCCGCGAGGTATCCGCATGACCCGGGCCGAATGTCCTGCGGGACCGCTGCTGCTGGGGGTGCGGCACCACGGGCCGGGCTCGGCCCGCGCCGTCCGCGCCGCGCTGGACGCCGCCCGCCCGCGGGCCGTGCTCGTGGAAGGGCCGCCGGAGGCCGACACACTGCTGCCGCTGGCGGCCGACGAGCGGATGCGGCCACCGGTCGCGCTGCTCGCCCATGCCGTCGACGACCCGGGACAGGCGGCGTTCTGGCCGCTGGCCGCGTTCTCGCCCGAGTGGATCGCGATCCGCTGGGCCCTTGAACACGGTGTCCCGGTCCGGTTCATCGACCTGCCCGCAGCCAACTCGCTGGCCATGACACAAGGGAATGGGAACGGGAACGGTGAAGACGACGGGGAGGGGGGAGCCGGGGGAGCGGACGGAGCGGAGGGGGCGGAGGGCTCGGTCGCGCGGGCCCCGGTCGACCCCATCGGTGTGCTCGCCCGGACGGCGGGCTACGACGACCCGGAGCGCTGGTGGGAGGACGTCGTCGAGCACCGCACCCGGGACGGCGAGGCCGTCGACCCGCGGGCACCGTTCACAGCGCTCGCCGAGGCGATGACCGCTCTGCGCGAGGTGTACGGGGACGGCGGCCATCCCCGTGACGCCGTCCGCGAGGCGCACATGCGCATTCAACTGCGCAAGGCCGGCAAGGAGTTCGGCGACGACATCGCGGTCGTCTGCGGTGCCTGGCACGTGCCCGCGCTCGGGACGAGGACCACGCTCACCGCCGACCGCGCTCTGCTCAAGGGACTGCCCAAGGTCAAGGCCGAGCTGACCTGGGTGCCCTGGTCGCACCGGCGGCTCGCCCGGCACAGCGGTTACGGCGCGGGCATCGACTCGCCCGGCTGGTACGGACACCTCTTCGACGCCCCGGACCGTCCGATCGAACGGTGGATGACCAAGGTCGCCGGACTCATGCGCGACGAGGACCGGTTCGTGTCGTCCGCCCATGTCATCGAGGCCGTCCGGCTCGCCGAGACCCTGGCCGCCATGCGTGGCCGCCCGCTCGCCGGGCTGGGCGAGACGACGGACGCGATCCGTGCCGTGATGTGCGAAGGCTCCGACGTGCCGCTCGCGCTCGTCCAGGACCGGCTGATCGTCGGCGAGGCCCTCGGCGAAGTCCCGGACACCGCCCCCGCCGTACCCCTGCAACGCGATCTCACCCGTCAGCAGCGCACGCTCCGGCTCAAACCGGAGTCGCAGGAGCGGGAGTTGGAGCTCGACCTGCGCAAGGACAACGACGCGGCCCGCAGCCGGCTGCTGCACCGGCTGCGTGTCCTCGCCGTCGGCTGGGGCGAGCCCGCCGCGGGCCGGGCGAGCACCGGCACTTTCCGGGAGAGCTGGCGGCTGCGCTGGGAACCCGAGCTGTACGTACAGGTCGCGGAGGCCGGGACCTGGGGCACCACCGTGCTCGCCGCGGCGACCGCCAAGGCCGGGTCGCAGGCGGCTGCGGCGACCGCGCTCGCCGAGGTCACGGCCCTCGCCGAGCAGTGCCTCCTGGCCGAACTGCCCGACGCGCTCCCCGTGGTGATGCGGGCCCTCGCCGACCGTGCCGCGCTCGACTCCGACGTCGGCCATCTCGCCGACGCGCTGCCCGCGCTGGCCCGCACCCTGCGCTACGGCGACGTGCGGTCCACGGACACCGGGGCGCTCGCCGGGGTCGCGGCCGGGCTCGCCGAGCGGATCTGCGTCGGGCTGCCGCCCGCCTGCACCGGGCTCGACGCCGACGGCGCCGCCGAACTGCGCGGCCGGGTGGACGGGGTCCACACCGCGATCGGACTGCTCACCGGTGCCGCACCGACGCACGTCGGCGCGGGCACGGACACGAACACGGGCACGGGCGCGGAGGCGGGCAGCGGCTCAGACGCGCGCACGGGTACCGGCATGGACGCGCGCACGGACACCCGAACGAACACCGGCACGGACACGGACGGGCTGCGCGGGCGCTGGACGGCCGTACTGCACAAGCTCGCCGCCCGGGACACGGTCGCCGGAGTCATCCGGGGACGCGCGACCCGCCTGCTGCTCGACGAAGGACGGCTCGCCGAGGACGACGCGGTACGGCTGATGGGCCTGGCCCTCTCGCCCGGCACACCCCCGGCCGACGCCGCGGAGTGGATCGAGGGATTCGTCGGCGGAGCCGCAGGCGGCGGCATGCTGCTGGTCCACGACGAGCGGCTCCTCGGCCTGGTCGACGACTGGCTCACCGGAGTGCCCGCCGACCAGTTCGCCGGTGTGCTGCCACTGCTGCGGCGCACGTTCTCCGCGTACGAGGCGGGCGTACGGCGCACCCTGGGCGAGCTGGTGCGGCGAGGCCCGTCCGCCGGAGGACCGGCAGCCACCGCCACGGGCGCGGGGGCAGGGGCACCGGCCCCCGGATTCGGCCCAGGGCTGGACGAGGACCGGGCCGACGCGGTCGAGCCGGTGCTGCGCCTGCTGCTCGGATTGAACAACGATCCGGGTCCGGACGGCGATGCCCGGTCCGGGCAGGCCGGAAGAGCCGCGAACGTCGAGGAACCGCTGGGGGCAACGGGATGACCACGAACACGACCGGCACCACACCGCACCCCGCCCACACACCACACTCCGCCCACACGCCGAACGAACCACACGCGGCGAACACACCGCCCCCGACGCGCACGGCGAACACACCGGCCCCGACGCGCACCCCTCCGTCCGGTCCGGCGAGCGGCGAGCGGCTGCGGCGGTGGCGGCTGGTGCTGGGCGGGGACAGCGCCGAGAGCACCGGCTGCACCCTCACCGGCCGGGACGCCGCGATGGACGGCGCGCTGACCGCGCTGTACGGCGACGGAGGCAAGCAGGGCGGCCGGGGCAGGAACAGCCGAGCGGCCGGGCTCGGGGCCTCCGCCCCCTCCGTGGCGCGCTGGCTCGGCGACATCCGCACGTACTTCCCCAGCTCCGTCGTCCAGGTCATGCAGCGCGACGCGATCGACCGGCTCGGGCTCGCCGCGCTCCTCCTCGAACCGGAGATGCTGGAGGCCGTCGAGGCCGACGTCCATCTCGTGGGCACGCTCCTCTCGCTCAACAAGGCCATGCCCGAGACGACGAAGGAGACCGCGAGAGCGGTCGTGCGCAAGGTCGTCGAGGACCTGGAGAAGCGGCTCGCCGCCCGCACCCGGGCCACGCTCACCGGCGCGCTGGACCGCTCGGCGAAGATCGACCGGCCCCGTCACCACGACATCGACTGGGACCGCACCATCCGGGCCAACCTCAAGAACTACCTCCCCGAGTACGGCACCGTCGTCCCCGAGCGGCTCATCGGCTACGGACGGGCCGCCCGGTCCGTGAAGAAGGACGTCATCCTCTGCATCGACCAGTCGGGGTCGATGGCCGCCTCCGTCGTCTACGCCTCCGTCTTCGGCGCGGTGCTCGCGTCCATGCGCACCCTGCGGACGAGGCTCGTCGTCTTCGACACGGCGGTGGTCGACCTCACCGACCAGCTCGACGACCCCGTGGACGTGCTCTTCGGCACCCAGCTCGGCGGCGGCACCGACATCAACCGCGCGCTCTCCTACTGCCAGTCGAGGATCACCCGCCCCGCCGACACCGTGGTCGTGCTCATCAGCGACCTCTACGAGGGCGGCATACGCAACGAGATGCTGAAGCGGGTCGCCGCGATGAAGGCCTCCGGCGTGCAGTTCGTGACGCTGCTCGCGCTGTCCGACGAGGGAGCGCCCGCCTACGACCGCGACCACGCGGCGGCGCTCGGGGCCCTGGGCGCACCGGCCTTCGCGTGCACCCCGGACCTCTTTCCGGAGGTGATGGCGGCGGCCATCGAGAAGCGGCCGATTCCCGTACCGGACACGGACGCCCATCGGTGAACCGGAGGGTGCGGTTCCCGTACCGGACACGCGCACCCATCGGTGAACCGGAGGGTGCGCGGTGGGCGCGCCGCCCTGCTGCCACAGCACCGCGCACCCCCGTTCGGGTCGTCACGACCCGCCACCGGCGTGATCTGTGACCGTAATCACCGCTCAGGTGTGATCCCTGATTTAGGGTCCTGCGGAGCTCGGGGATAACCTGCGAGATGGACATGCCGCGTACCCCGGGTCACCGTGTGCGCCTTCCTAGTGACAGAGCAGTCACGTTGCCCCTCGCGGCACGCCCACGCAGAAAACGAACCGCGAGACCATTGATTAAGGGACGGACGCGCGTGGACCTGTTCGAGTACCAGGCGAGGGACCTCTTCGCCAAGCACGGTGTACCGGTGCTGGCCGGTGAAGTCATCGACACGCCTGAGGCAGCCCGCGAGGCGACCGAGCGGCTGGGCGGCAAGTCTGTCGTCAAGGCGCAGGTGAAGGTCGGCGGCCGTGGCAAGGCCGGCGGCGTGAAGCTGGCCGCAACCCCCGACGAGGCGGTCGCCCGGGCGACCGACATTCTCGGCATGGACATCAAGGGCCACACGGTCCACAACGTGATGATCGCCGAGCTGTCGCCGGAGATCGAGGCGGAGTACTACGTCTCGTACCTCCTCGACCGCACCAACCGCACCTTCCTGGCCATGGCCTCGGTGCAGGGCGGCATGGACATCGAGGAGGTCGCGGAGAAGACCCCCGAGGCCCTCGCGAAGGTCCCGGTCAACGCTGTCGACGGGGTCGACATCGTCAAGGCCCGCGAGATCGTGGCGCAGGCGAAGTTCCCGGCCGACGTGGCCGAGGGTGTCGCCGAGGCCCTGGTGACCCTGTGGGACACCTTCGTCGCCGAGGACGCCCTCCTCGTCGAGGTCAACCCGCTGGTGAAGACCAAGGACGGCCGCATCCTGGCCCTGGACGGAAAGGTGTCTCTCGACGAGAACGCCGACTTCCGTCAGCCCGAGCACGAGGCCCTTGAGGACAAGGCCGCAGCCAACCCGCTGGAGGCTGCCGCCAAGGCCAAGAACCTCAACTACGTCAAGCTCGACGGCGAGGTCGGCATCATCGGAAATGGTGCCGGTCTGGTCATGTCGACGCTGGACGTCGTCGCGTACGCCGGTGAGAACCACGGCAACGTGAAGCCCGCCAACTTCCTCGACATCGGTGGCGGCGCCTCCGCCGAGGTCATGGCGAACGGCCTGGAGATCATCCTCGGCGACCCGGACGTCAAGTCCGTCTTCGTCAATGTCTTCGGTGGCATCACCGCGTGCGACGAGGTCGCCAACGGCATCGTCCAGGCGCTCGCGCTGCTCAAGTCCAAGGGCGAGGAAGTCACCAAGCCGCTGGTCGTGCGCCTCGACGGCAACAACGCGGAGCTGGGTCGCAAGATCCTTTCCGACGCCAACCACCCGCTGGTTCAGCGCGTGGACACCATGGACGGCGCGGCCGACAAGGCTGCCGAGCTCGCCGCGGCTGCGAAGTAAGGGACGAGGGACTCCAACAGCATGGCTATCTTCCTCACCAAGGACAGCAAGGTCATCGTCCAGGGGATGACCGGTGCCACCGGCATGAAGCACACCAAGCTCATGCTCGCCGACGGCACCAACATCGTCGGCGGCGTGAACCCGCGCAAGGCCGGCACCTCCGTCGACTTCGACGGCACCGAGGTACCGGTCTTCGGCTCCGTCGCCGAGGCGATGGAGAAGACCGGCGCGAACGTGTCCGTCCTCTTCGTGCCGCCGGCCTTCGCGAAGGCCGCCGTCGTCGAGGCGATCGACGCCGAGATCCCCCTCGCGGTCGTCATCACCGAGGGCATCGCCGTCCACGACTCGGCCGCCTTCTGGGCGTACGTCGGCTCGAAGGGCAACAAGACCCGGATCATCGGCCCGAACTGCCCCGGCCTGATCACCCCCGGCCAGTCCAACGCCGGCATCATCCCGGGCGACATCACCAAGCCCGGCCGCATCGGTCTCGTGTCCAAGTCCGGCACGCTGACCTACCAGATGATGTACGAGCTCCGTGACATCGGCTTCTCGTCCGCCGTCGGCATCGGTGGCGACCCGGTCATCGGTACGACGCACATCGACGCCCTCGCGGCGTTCGAGGCCGACCCCGAGACCGACCTGATCGTGATGATCGGCGAGATCGGCGGCGACGCCGAGGAGCGTGCGGCCGACTTCATCAAGGCCAACGTCACCAAGCCGGTCGTCGGCTACGTCGCGGGCTTCACCGCCCCCGAGGGCAAGACCATGGGCCACGCCGGCGCCATCGTCTCCGGCTCCTCCGGCACCGCCCAGGCGAAGAAGGAGGCCCTTGAGGCCGCCGGCGTCAAGGTCGGCAAGACGCCGACCGAGACCGCCAAGCTGGCCCGCGGGATCCTCGGCGCCTGATCGCTCCACCGCGTCGGCGCAGTACCGCCGCACGCAGTATCGCGTCACCGCACAGACGGCGCGGGTCCGTACCCGATCAAGGGGTACGGACCCGCGCCGTTTCGGATTCTCCGCAGTGTTGCCGCAGCGGCTCAGCCGGTCTCGGGGACCAGCCGCGCCGGCCCCTGTACGAGCTCGTCGTCGAGCCGCTTCTGCAGCTTGAGGTCCTGCGGCGTCATCTTCTGCGGACCGCCCCGCGGCGGCACCCCGTCGACCTGCTGGGCGGGTGACTCCGGGGTCTCGTACCGCGTCGGGGCGGTGCCCAGCGTGAACAGCGTCAGCCCGATGATCAGCACCGTGAACGAGACGGCCGCCCGGGTCCACAGCTGGGCCTTGCGCTCGCTGTCCGTGCGGATCATGTCGGGCGGGGGCAGCGAGTCGGAGGGCTGGGCCAGGGCCAGGGCCCCGATCCGCTCGTGCAGCAGCGCCGACTGTTCGGTGGGCGACGAGCCCCTCGTCAGTTCGGGCAGCCGCTCGGCGACCGCGGCACGGGCGTTCATCAGCCTGCCCGCCGCCGCCGGGGTGCTCGCCTCCGTCTCCGCCGCGGTCTCCGGCAGGGCCAGGCCGACGCCGTCGTGGAGCAGCAGGGTGCGGCGGTACGAGGGCGGCAGCTCCAGCAGCGCGTCGAGCAGCGCCCGCGGACCTGGATCGGCCGGTGGAGGGTCGAGCCGACGGTGGGTGCGGCGCAGCCGGTGCCACGGCGACATGGCGTACTCGTACGCGGCGGCCCGCACCCAGCCCACCGGGTCCCGGTCGACCGCCACCTCGGGCCAGCGCTCCCAGGCCAGCGCGAAGGCCCGTGCGACGGACTCCCGGGAGAGGCTCCGGCGCCCGGTCAGCAGGAACGTCTGGCGGAACAGGGCGGCGGCGGAGTGTTTGTACAGGGCATCGAATGCCGCGTCGGGGGAGAGCCCGCCGGGGGCGGTTCCAGTGATTCCGGCTGTTCCAGTGATTCCGGCCGTTGCGGTGATTCCGGCGGGTTCGGTGATTCCAGCGGGTTCGGCCGAGGTTTCGGCTGCGGGGGGTGCGACGAACGGTTCGGGCATCGCGGAAGTACGGGGCAGATCGGGGGTGGTGCCGGGCTCGGTCGGGGCCATGGCGGTGCTCCCGGTGGCTTCGACGGGGGTCGGCGGACGCGACGGCGGCCTCGTGGACGTCACCGGCTTGGAGAGCCTCGCGACCGTCTTCGGTGCCGCCGGTCGGGCCGCACGTTTGACGGCGGCCTTCGGCCGGGTGTTCGGGGCGCCCGGTTTGGTCCGGGCGCTCGGTGGAGTGGCCTGCGGGCTGGGCCGGCCACCGCTGATCAGCCTGGCGTATGCCTCGCGTTTCCGCCCGCGGGGCGTGGTGCGACCGGTCTCCCAGGACCGGACCGTGGCGCGCGTGACGCCCATCGCCGCCGCGACCTGCTCTTCACTCAGTGACTTCGCCTCACGCAGTCTGCGTCGCTCCTTGGGGGAGGGGAGCGGGTGCGCAGAGGCCGAGTCGGTCGAGCTCTGCGTCATGAAGGACCCCCGACGGGGCTGCACCGGGTGGAAAAGTACATAAACGTATATTGGGCGACACAGCGACCATTCGCCTGTTACGCGGAATAGGCGCGTGTCGTTGGGAGCATGGCCGGGTGACCCAAGTGACCGGAAGCAGCCCGTCGTTGTCGGCCGAGCAGAGCCGGTCCGCCGTGCTGGCGTTCGCCCTTTTGCGTGGAGCGGTTGCGGCCGGGCTGGGAGTGGGCTCGATCACCGTCCTTGTCCTGGCGCTGTGGATCAGCTCCCCAGCCTCCGACAGCAGCCCCGGTGGCGCGCTCCACGCGGCGGCCGGGCTCTGGCTGCTCGCCCACGGCGCCGAGCTGATCAGGGCCGACACGCTCAGCGGGGTCCCCGCCCCGGTGGGCCTCGTTCCGCTGCTGCTCGCCGTGGTGCCGGTGTGGCTGGTGCACCGTGCGGCGCGGGACGTCCTGGTGCCCGAGGAGGGGCGCCCGGTCCCCTCGGCGGCGGAGGCGTTCGCCATGGTCGTCACCGGATATCTGCTGGTCGGGGCGGCCGTCGCGTACTACGGGCGGGGCGGTCCGCTGTCCGTGCACCCGCCGTCGCTGCTCTTCCCGGCCGCGCTCGTGGTGGCGGGCGCGGCAGCCGCCGGGGTCTGGACGGCGGCCGGGCGACCGGTCGGGCCGCCGCCGTCCTGGGCGCCGGTGAGCCTGCACGAGGCGCTGGCGCGCGGCCGGTTCAGGGAGCACGCGGGGACGGCGTGCCGGACGGCGGCGGCCGGGGTGTCGGTGCTGCTCGGTGGCGGGGCGCTGCTCGTCGCGGTGGCGCTGATGTGGCACGCGCACCCCGCCCAGCAGTCGTTCGTCCAGCTCGCGGGCGACTGGGCGGGCCGGGTCTCGGTCTTCCTGCTCGCGCTGGTGCTGGTGCCGAACGCGGCGGTGTGGGGTGCGGCGTACGGGCTCGGGCCGGGCTTCGCCCTCGGTACGGCGTCCACGGTCACCCCGCTCGCCTTCTCGGGGCGCCCGGCGCTGCCCGGCTTCCCGCTGCTCGCCGCGATGCCCGCCGAGGGCCCGGGGACGGCCCTGAACTGGTCGGCCGCCGCGGTGCCGGTCGCGGCCGGGGTGACGGTCGCCTGGTTCACCGTACGGCGGGCCGCGCCGCCGGGCGCCGCGCGGGAGGACGCCTGGAGCCCGCGGGAGACCGCGCTGGTGGCGGGCCTGGCGGCGGTGGGGTGCGGGGCCGGTACGGCGGTGCTGGCGGCGGCAGCCGGGGGCCCGCTCGGCACCCGGGCGCTGGCGGAGTTCGGGCCGGTGTGGTGGCTCACGGGTGCGGCGGCCCTGGCATGGACGGTGCTGCTCGGCGTCCCCGGCGCGCTGCTGCTGAGGGCCTGGCGGCTGCGGGAGCCCGGCGCCTCCATGGATGGGGAAGGGGAGGCGGCCGGGAACCCGCGTCCGGTCCCGGTCCCGGTCCCGGCGCCGGTGTCCGCCTCCGCCCTCGCCCAGGCCCCTGCCCGAGCCCAGGCCCCTGCCCCCGCCCACGAGGAGGCGCGGCGCGAATCGCACGGCGGCGACCGGCGGTGGTGGCAGTGGTCCGGGCGCCGGGGCGGCGGCGCCGTGGCAGGGGCGGCACCGGGGAGCGAGGCCGACGCCGCGTCCGCAGGCGCTCCCGCTCCCCGTCCCGCTGCGGCGGCATCGGCGCCCGTGGCGCCGCCCGCCGCCCGCGCGTCCGCTCCGGACCGGGACGAGGGCTTCGAGCCGTACGACTTCCTGCCGACCGACCCCTGGCACGAGCGGACGGCCCGGCCCGATGGGGCCGGGCCGTCCGGAAACGGCTGAACGCCCGAGGCGCTCGGCGCTCTAGTCCTTGACTCCGAAGAAGGGCTCCAGCGGCTTCGGCAGCTGGTCGTTGCAGGACAGCCGGCCGGTCTTGGTCAGGGCGTCGTTCACGCAGGTGTAGTAGTCGCGGTAGACCAGCTGCACCGTGTAGGTCGTCGCGACGATCGAGAGCGCGAGCAGCGCCGTCACCAGGCCGCTCACCGCCGCGGTGGTCTGCTGCCGGCCACCGGTCGGAGCGGTGGGGGCGCCCGGCGCGGAGCCGGCCGCCGGAACCCGCCCGGGAGCGGCGGCACCGGCCGTCCGGGCGGCGGCCGACGCCGACGCCTGGTCGGAGCCGTCGGCCGCCGCGGCGGAGGCGCTCTTCGGCTTCGACCGCAGCGCGCTGATCGCCCAGTACGCGGAGAGCGCGCCGAGCAGCAGGGCGATCTCAGGGAAGTCGAAGAGGGCGAAGAAGAAGGCCCACATGCCACCGAGCAGCGCGTAGCGCGCACGGCGCTGGGCGGGGTCGGTCGGGTCCCAGCGCAGCCCGCCGGGGCTGCCCTCGGGCCCGCCCTGGCCGTTCGAACCGCCCTGACCTCCGGGGCGGCCGCCGAAGCCGCCGCTCTGACGGCCGGGCTGCCGGCTGCTCCACTGGCCGCCCCAGGCGGGCCGGTCGTCGGAGGAGCCGCCCTCGGCGGAGCCGTTCCCGTCGCCGTTCCCGTTCCCGTTTCCGGTGTTCGAGGGGCGGCGGGGCTGCCAGGGCTGGTCGGGCCGGTTCTCGGGGGGAGCGGCGAAGGGGTTCTCGTCCGTCCGGCCGGAGGACCCGGAGGTGTCGGGGTCTCCGGAGGAGGAAGAGGAAGAACCTCCGGAGGAGGAAGAGGAAGAAGAGGAGCCCGTGGGGGACTGGCGTTCCCGCATCAGCAGTGAGGTCCGCTCGGGCAGCGGCTGGCGGAAGGCGGTGCGGTGGCGTCGGTCCGGCATGTGGTGAACGTCTTCCCCATCTCGTCATTTCCGCCCTGCGGACGGTTCGCTGTCCCCTGACGCTACCTCCCGGCCAGGAGCGGCCGAAAGCTGGGAGCGGGGCCGGGCAGCCGATATTCGCCCCCCCGGGCCCGCTGCCGCTCCCCGGAGCCGGGCCGGCCGCCGTCCACCCCCGTCCCGTGGGGGTCCTGCGAGGTGCCGGTATCGTTGCTGACGGTCGGCTGGTTCGTAGAGTTCCCCGTATCGAGGGGCTCAGTTCTTTCGTACGACCATACAAATCAGCGTCGCTCTGCTCCACCACGCGAGAACCACCACGCGAGAAAGGGCCCAGCCGTGGCCTCCCCGCCCCCTTCCGCCGCCCCCGCACGCCTGGTCGTACTGGTCTCCGGTTCGGGTACGAACCTTCAAGCCCTGCTCGACGCCATCGGCGACGACCCCGAGGGCTTCGGCGCGCGGATCGTCGCGGTCGGCGCCGACCGCCCCGGCATCGTCGGTCTGGAACGGGCGGAGCGAGCCGGGCTGCCGACCTTCGTGTGCCGGGTCAAGGACCACGCCACCCGCGAGGAGTGGGACGCGGCGCTCGCGGCCGCGACGGCCGAGCACCGCCCCGACCTCGTGGTGTCCGCCGGATTCATGAAGATCGTGGGCAAGGAGTTCCTCGCCCGGTTCGGCGGCCGGTTCATCAACACCCACCCCGCCCTGCTTCCCAGCTTTCCCGGTGCCCACGGAGTGCGCGACGCGCTCGCGTACGGCGTGAAGGTCACCGGGTGCACCGTCCACTTCGTCGACGACGGCGTCGACACCGGTCCGATCATCGCGCAGGGCGTGGTCGAGGTGACCGAAGAGGACACGGCGGAGGGCGAAGCGGCCCTCCACGAACGCATCAAGAAAGTCGAGCGCAAGCTGCTCGTCGAGGCCGTGGGGCGGCTCGCCCGTGACGGCTATCGCATTGAGGGACGAAAGGTTCATCTCGGTCATGTCGGTGAATAAGCCCATCCGCCGCGCCCTGGTCAGTGTCTACGACAAGACGGGGCTCGAAGACCTCGCCCGCGGTCTGCACGAGGCCGGTGTCGAGCTGGTCTCCACCGGCTCCACCGCCGGGAGGATCGCCGCAGCCGGGGTGCCGGTCACCAAGGTCGAGGAGCTCACCGGCTTCCCCGAGTGCCTCGACGGCCGCGTCAAGACGCTGCACCCCCGCGTCCACGCCGGCATCCTCGCCGACCTCCGTCTGGACGCCCACCGCGAGCAGCTCGCCGAGCTCGGCGTGGAGCCGTTCGACCTGGTGGTCGTGAACCTCTACCCGTTCAAGGAGACCGTCGCCTCCGGCGCCTCCGCCGACGAGTGCGTGGAGCAGATCGACATCGGCGGCCCGTCCATGGTCCGCGCCGCCGCCAAGAACCACCCGTCCGTGGCCGTCGTCACCAGCCCCGAGCGGTACGCCGACGTCCTAGCCGCGGTCGCGGCGGGCGGCTTCGACCTGACCGCCCGCAAGCGGCTGGCCGCCGAGGCGTTCCAGCACACCGCCGCGTACGACGTGGCCGTCGCCTCCTGGTTCGCGGACGACTACGCCGCCGCCGACGACTCGGGCTTCCCCGACTTCTTCGGCACGACGTACGAGCGCAAGAACGTGCTCCGGTACGGCGAGAACCCGCACCAGCCCGCCGCGCTCTACACCTCCGGCACCGGTGGCCTGGCCGAGGCGGAGCAGCTGCACGGCAAGGAGATGTCGTACAACAACTACACGGACACCGACGCCGCGCGCCGGGCCGCGTACGACCACGCCGAGCCGTGCGTCGCGATCATCAAGCACGCCAACCCGTGCGGCATCGCGATCGCCGGTGACGTCGCCGAGGCGCACCGCAACGCGCACGCCTGCGACCCGCTGTCGGCCTTCGGCGGCGTCATCGCCGTCAACCGCCCGGTGACCGTCGAGATGGCCGAGCAGGTCGCGGAGATCTTCACCGAGGTCATCGTTGCCCCGGCGTACGAGGACGGCGCGGTCGAGGTCCTGGCCCGCAAGAAGAACATCCGGGTGCTGCGCTGCCCCGACGCCCCGTCCGCCGAGGTCGAGGTCAAGCCGGTCGACGGCGGCGCGCTGCTCCAGGTCACCGACCGCCTCCAGGCCGACGGCGACGACCCGGCCAACTGGACCCTCGCCACCGGTGAGGCCCTGAGCGAGGACGAGCTGAAGGAGCTCGCCTTCGCGTGGAAGGCCTGCCGCGCGGTCAAGTCCAACGCGATCCTGCTCGCCAAGGGCGGCGCCTCGGTCGGCGTCGGCATGGGCCAGGTCAACCGGGTCGACTCCGCGAAGCTGGCCGTCGAGCGGGCGGGCGAGGAGCGGGCGCGCGGTTCGTACGCCGCCTCCGACGCGTTCTTCCCGTTCCCGGACGGGCTGGAGATCCTGACCGCCGCGGGCATCAGGGCCGTGGCCCAGCCCGGCGGTTCGGTCCGTGACGAGCTGGTGGTCGAGGCCGCGAAGAAGGCGGGCGTGACGATGTACCTCACGGGTACGCGGCACTTCTTCCACTGATACGAGCCGCACCCGGGCAGCCCGGGTAAGACGGAAGGCCGCCAATCCCCACGAGCGAGTAGGGAATTGGCGGCCTTCGCGATTGCGGTGAGGGTGGTTACACCTTCAGCGCGCTCACTTCGTCTTGATGACGATCGTGCTGCCGGCGCGGTCGTGCCAGCCCTGGAGCTTGCCCGAGTTGTCGAAGAACGGGGAGAGGTAGACCAGCAGCGTGCCGAGACCGCAGAAGAGCGAGCCGACCATCGGGATGATCCAGCGGATGAAGCCCGCACCCAGGCCGGGGGCCTGGCCGGTGCTCTCCTTGACGACCTTGACGTTGAGGACCATCTTGCCGAGCGTGGCGCCCCAGATGGAGACCATCAGCCACTCGTAGAGCAGCGCGATCAGCGCGAACACGGCGATGAAGCCGAAGAAGCCCGCGAGGATGCCGACGCTGGCGTCGGCCGCGTCGTTCATGCACTGGTTGTAGGCCTCGGTGCCGTACGCGCTGCTGCTGCAGTCGTCGATGGACTTGGAGGCGCCCACCAGGCTCGCGACGCCGATCGCCGAGAAGATCGCGTAGAGGATGCCGTACGCGACGCCGTCCAGCGCACGCGCGCCCAGGCGACGCCCCATCGTGGCGAGTTCGACGGTGCCGAGACCCGCCACGTTTATGTAGCCGTTGTTGGCCTGGAGGGTGCCGCCCGGCTGCTGGGGCGGGTAGCCGTAACCCGGCTGGCCCTGGGGCTGGCCCGGCTGCTGCGGGTAGCCGTAGCCCGGCTGGCCCTGCTGCGGCGGCACGCCCTGCGGAGCCTGCTGCGGGTAGCCGTAACCGGGCTGACCCTGCGGCGGCTGGTTCGGCTGCTGGCCGTAAGGGTTGTTCGGATTCGGGTTCGGGTCGCCGAAACTCATCTGGGCGTTCCTCCAACGTGCGTGCGGGGACGATGCGGCCGCACGGAGGAAAGAAGAGTCAGTGGTCCGCCCCCCGGGTACTTCTGCGGCACTGCGGCCATAATCGTTATAAGCGGAATGTAAGTTTGTCCAGTCGCGACGGTCGATGTTGCGCAAGTGCAACATCGCGTGCACCCCCAGTACCCGAATTGGTACGCGGGCGGGGTCATCCGCGAGTATGGGGACATGACTGCCCAGATTCTCGATGGCAAGGCCACCGCAGCCGCGATCAAGTCCGATCTCACCGTCCGCGTGGCGGCCCTCAAGGCACAGGGCATCACCCCTGGCCTGGGAACCCTGCTCGTCGGGGACGACCCGGGCAGCCGGTGGTACGTGAACGGCAAGCACCGCGACTGCGCGCAGGTCGGCATCGCCTCCATCCAGCGCGAACTCCCCGACACCGCCACCCAGGAGGAGATCGAGGACGTCGTACGGGAGCTCAACGCCAACCCCGAGTGCACGGGTTACATCGTGCAGCTGCCCCTGCCCAAGGGGATCGACACCAACCGCGTCCTGGAGCTGATGGACCCGGCCAAGGACGCCGACGGCCTCCACCCGATGAACCTCGGCCGCCTCGTGCTGAACGAGACCGGCCCGCTGCCCTGCACCCCGCAGGGTGTCGTCCAGCTGCTCCGCCACCACGACGTGGAGATCAACGGGGCGCACGTCGTGGTCGTCGGCCGCGGTGTCACCATCGGCCGCTCGATCCCGCTGCTGCTGACCCGTAAGTCCGAGAACGCCACCGTCACCCAGTGCCACACCGGTACGCGTGACCTCTCCGCCCAGCTCAAGCAGGCCGACATCATCGTGGCCGCCGCCGGGGTGCCGCACATCATCAAGCCCGAGGACGTGAAGCCGGGCGCCGCAGTGCTCGACGTCGGCGTCAGCCGCGACGAGAACGGCAAGATCGTCGGGGACGTCCACCCGGGCGTGGCCGAGGTCGCCGCCTGGCTCTCCCCGAACCCGGGCGGTGTCGGCCCGATGACCCGCGCCCAGCTCCTCGTCAACGTGGTCGAGGCGGCCGAGCGCGACGCGGCCGCGGCCGTCTGAGCCGGCCGACCCGATCCGGAGGGAACCCCATGGGTGCTGGTACGAGTCCGGCCGACCCGTCCGCCGAGGCGGACGGCACGCCCGCGGCGTCGTCCCGGGCGGACGAGCCGGGCACGGGTGAGAAAGCGGCGGACGCGGCCGCACCGGATCGGGCCGCGAACCGTGACGCCGACGCCCGTGACGCCGACATGAGTGTCACTGGTGACGGTGACACCGGTGACGGTGACGCTCGTGAGGACGGCGTCCGTGAAGGCGGCGTCCGTGAAGGGGCGGGCGACGGTGGTACGGGCGCGGCCCCGCGCCCGTCGCGGCGCTTCCCGTCGTTCACCCGGGACACCGCGCGCCCCGAGGGCGGCGGCCGGGCCGCGTCCGGGGACGCGCCGGCCCCGGCCCGCCAGTGGCCGCTGCTCGCCGTGCTCTGCACGGCCGGGATCGGGCTGCTGATCGTGGCCGTCGACCCGTTCGCCGAGGCGTTCCGGGTCGGCACGATGCTGATCGGTGCGGCCCTCATCGGGGGCGCCGTGCTGCGGCTGGTGGTGCCTTCGGTGGGCATGCTGGCGGTACGTTCCCGCTTCACCGACCTGGTGACCTACGGGCTGCTCGGCTTCCTCATCGTGATGCTCGCGCTGGTGGCGCAGCCCAAGCCGTGGCTGGACATCCCGTTCCTGGAACAGGCGGTCCACTTCACCATCCGCTGAGCCCGCCCGCGGGGCGGGCGGCGCCTCGGGCATGAAGGCGCCTCACGGAAGAAGCGGTGTCCGTCCCCTCCCCCGAGGAGGGACGGACACCGGTGACGGGGCCCGCCGGAACGCAGAACGCCCCGGGATGCGGTGACTTGAGCGGCCTTGCCCCGTCCGGACTTCAGCCTGGTCGATGGGGTGAGGCCGTTCAAGGGATGCCTGTCGCCTGTGGCACGGAAGTGACCATTCCGCCACCGTGTGATCGTCCGGCAACGGAGTGCCGGGACCGGGACCGGGGGCGGCGAGCAGGGGCGGGGTGCGGGGGCGCGAGGCAGTGGATCGCAGGGCTCCGAACACCCCCTGTGCGCCCCGTGCCGATGACCCGCCGCCCCGCGTTCGCGCCCGCTCCTGGGTAGTCCGGAACGGAAGAATCACCGGACCCGGGCAAGGGGGAGCGATGCCTCGTTGGAAGGCGCTGTCGGACGAACTCGATGCGCAGGTCAGGGAGTTCGCCGGCCAGTTGCGCAGGCTCGTCGACCGCAGGGGGCTGAGCATCGCCGCGGTGGCCGACCGCACGGGCTGCAGCAGGACCTCGTGGGAGCGGTATCCGAACGGGCGGCTGCTCGCGCCGAAGGGGGCGGTCGTGGCGCTCGCCGAAGCGACGGGCACCAGCCAGGCGCACCTGACGACGATGTGGGAGCTGGCTGAGCGGGCGTGGAGCCGTCCCGAGCCGCGCCAGGACATGACGGTGCTGAGCGTCAGGATCCCCGGCACGGGCGACGGGGGCGACGCGGGCGGTACAAGCGATGCGGGCGGTACGGGTGGCGCGGGGATATCCCCGGCTGGACCGGCCGTGGTGTGCCCCACCGGCCGCCGGAGACGGCAGGCCGTGCTCCTGGCGGGCGTGGTCGGCACGCTGCTGGTGCTGGTCGCGGTGGTGCTGCTGACCGGGCCGGCGCGCTGACGACGGTCCGTACGGGAGCCGCCGCCTGGCCGCACTGGGCCGCCACCGGGTCACCGCCAGGCCACCGGGTCACTGCCGGGCCGCGCCTCCGGGGTGACCGGGATTCGGCCGGGTGAGCGCTGTGTGACGGGTTGTGTGCGGTGCCACAGGGGGCAGGGCCGCCGGGGGGTTCCGGGTCGGATAGCCTGATCGCTGGATATCTCTTCACATCAAGATTCAGATCAGGGATGTCCAGCACCAGGGGCAGGGACCCCCACCGCCAGCTGTCTAACGGAGATCGCCATGACCCGCACTCCCGTGAATGTCACCGTGACCGGCGCAGCCGGCCAGATCGGCTACGCGCTGCTCTTCCGCATCGCCTCCGGCCACCTGCTCGGCCCGGACGTGCCGGTCAACCTGCGTCTCCTGGAGATCCCGCAGGGTCTGAAGGCCGCCGAGGGCACCGCGATGGAGCTCGACGACTGCGCCTTCCCGCTGCTGCGCGGCATCGAGATCACCGACGACGCCAACAAGGCGTTCGACGGTGCCAACGTCGCGCTGCTGGTCGGCGCCCGCCCGCGTACGAAGGGCATGGAGCGCGGCGACCTGCTCTCCGCCAACGGCGGCATCTTCAAGCCGCAGGGCAAGGCCATCAACGACAACGCCGCGGACGACATCAAGGTCCTCGTCGTCGGCAACCCGGCCAACACCAACGCGCTCATCGCGCAGGCCGCCGCCCCGGACGTACCGGCCGAGCGCTTCACCGCGATGACCCGCCTCGACCACAACCGCGCGATCTCGCAGCTGGCCGCCAAGACCGGCGCCGCCGTCTCCGACATCAAGAAGCTGACGATCTGGGGCAACCACTCGGCGACCCAGTACCCCGACATCTTCCACGCCGAGGTCGCCGGCAAGAACGCCGCCGAGCTCGTCAACGACGAGGCGTGGCTGGCCGACACCTTCATCCCGACCGTCGCCAAGCGCGGCGCCGCGATCATCGAGGCCCGTGGCGCGTCCTCCGCCGCCTCGGCCGCCAACGCCGCCATCGACCACGTGCACACCTGGGTCAACGGCACCGCCGCGGGCGACTGGACCTCCATGGGTATCCCGTCGGACGGTTCCTACGGTGTGCCCGAGGGCATCATCTCGTCCTTCCCGGTCACCACGAGGGACGGCAAGTACGAGATCGTCCAGGGCCTGGACATCAACGAGTTCTCCCGTGCGCGCATCGACGCGTCGGTGAAGGAGCTCACCGAGGAGCGCGACGCGGTCCGCGAGCTCGGCCTGATCTGATCCGTACGCCCTGCGAGGCGTACACCGCCGCCCCCGGCCGCACCGCTGCCGGGGGCGGCGGCATGTCCGGGCGGCGGTGGCCGGGAACTGACCGCACCCGTTCCCGAGTCTGCGCTGTCATGCGCGTGACGATGATCCTTCCGGCACTGACCGAGGCGACCAGCCCGCTGTTCCGCCCCATCAAGTACTCGCTCTTCCCGCCGCTCGGCCTGGCGACCCTCGCCGGGTACCTCGGCCCGGACGACGAAGTGACGCTCCTGGACGAACACGTGGAGCGGGTGGACATCGAGGCGCTCGACAGCCCCGATCTCCTGGTCGTCCAGCCGTACATCACCTCCGCGCGGCGCGGCTACGAGATCGCCGACCACTTCCGGGCCCGGGGCGTCCACGTCGCCATGGGCGGCCTCCATGTGACCTCGCTCCCGGACGAGGCCGCCGCCCATGCCGACACGATCTTCACCGGGCCCGGCGAGGACACCTGGCCGCTGTTCCTCAAGGAGTTCCGCGCCGGGGCGCCGGGCCGCCGGTACGACTCGAAGCTGCGCACCCTGGCCGGGCTGCCGCCGGTCCGGCGCGACCTGATCAAGCGGCAGCTGTATCTCGTACCGAACTCGATCGTGGTCTCGCGCGGCTGCCCGCACCACTGCGACTTCTGTTACAAGGACGCCTTCTTCGAGGGCGGGAAGTCCTTCTACACCCAGGCGGTGGACGACGCGCTCGCCGAGATCGAGCGGCTGCCCGGCAGACATCTGTATTTCCTGGACGACCATCTGCTCGGCAACCGGCGCTTCGCCGAGGCGCTCTTCGACGGGATGGCCGGCATGGGGCGGCTCTGGCAGGCCGCCGGCACGGTGAAGTCCGTGCTCCAGCCGGAGTTGCTTGAGCGGGCCGTGGCGGCGGGGCTGCGCAGCCTGTTCGTCGGCTTCGAGACCGTCAACAGCGCGAACCTCGCCGAGCGCCGCAAGGACCAGAACATCGGCAAGGACTACGCGGCCGCCGTCCGCCGGCTCCATGACGCCGGGGTCATGGTCAACGCGAGCTTCGTCTTCGGGCTCGACCACGACGGCCCGGACGTCTTCGACCGTACGGTGGAGTGGGCCGTCGAACAGGGCATCGAGACGGCCACCTTCCACATCATGACGCCGTATCCGTCCACCGGACTGTGGAAGCAGATGGAGGCCGAGGACCGGATCGTCCACCGGGACTGGGACCTCTACGACACCCGCCATGTCGTCTACCGCCCGAAGGGCATGACGCCGCGCCAGCTGGAGGACGGGTACTGGCGCGCGTACCGCGACTTCTACCGGTGGTCCAACATCTGGCGCGGTGCGGCCGCCCAGCCCGGCACCCACGAACGGCTCAGGCACCTGGCGTACTCGGGCGGCTGGAAGAAGTTCGAACCCGCCTGGGACGCCCTGATCCGTTCCCGCCGGGTGGTGCGGGCGATGCCGATGCTGGAACGGACCCTGGCCGCCTTCGGCGGCCGGAGCGCCTGAGTGCTAAGCCCTTGTCACTCAGCCCGTGTCGCTCAGCCCGTGTCGCTCAGCCCTTCCGCAGCCCGTCCGCGATCTCCCGTACCGCCGCCATCGCCCGGCGCTGGAGCCCGGGGCCGAAGGTGATCCGGGTGGCGCCCAGCTCGCCCAGCCGGCGCGGTGGCGGGCCGTCCGGGCGGGCGAAGACGTTGAGCGGGGCCGGGACGGCGGCCGCGAGGGCGGGCAGCGCCTCGGGCGGGGCCACGATCGGGTAGACGCAGTCCGCGCCCGCCGCCACGTACAGCAGGGCGCGCCGGACGGTCTCCGTCTCCACGTCCGTGTCCTCGGGAACCCCCCGGACGTAGGTGTCGACGCGGGCGTTCACGAAGAGCGCGTCGCCCGCGGCCGCCCGCACCGCCGCGAGCCGGTCCGCCTGCCGCCGGGCGTCCACGAGGCCGCCGTCCGCCGAGTCCTCCAGATTGCAGCCGACGGCCCCGGTTTCCAGGAGCCGCTCCACCAGCTCCGCCGGCGCCAGTCCGTAACCCGCCTCGATGTCCGCCGAGACGGGCACGGAGGCCGGGACGGCCCGCACGATCCTGGCCACGGCCGCGAACATCTCGTCGGCGGGCGTCTCCCCGTCCTCGTAGCCGAGCGAGGCCGCGACCCCGGCGCTCGGTGTGGCGAGCGTCGGGAAGCCCGCCTCTACGAAGACCCGCGCACTGCCCGCGTCCCACGGGCCGGGGACGACCAGCGGGTCGCCGGGGGCGCGGCCGTGGTGCAGGGCGCGGAGGACGGATGCGGTCACGCGGGGCTCCTGTGCGGGTGTCGGGGAGTGGCGGTGCGTGGTGCGGGCCTGCGGGAGGTCAGTGCTTGATCTGGCCCGGCTGGTAGTGACCGGGGACCATGCGGGTGGTCACGGCGAAGCGGTTCCAGGCGTTGATCGTCGTGATCGCGGCGATGAGATGGGCGAGCTCCGTCTCGTCGAAGTGCTTCGAAGCCTTCTCCCACACCTCGTCCGGCACGAAACCGTCGGTCAGCACCGTCACGGCCTCGGTCAGCTCGATGGCCGCGATCTCCTTGGGCGTGTAGAAGTGCTGCGACTCCTCCCAGGCGCTGAGCTGGACGATCCGCTCGACGGACTCACCGGCCGCGAGCGCGTCCTTGGTGTGCATGTCGAGGCAGAACGCGCAGTGGTTCAGCTGCGAGGCGCGGATCTTCACCAGCTCCCCGATGACCGGGTCGAGGCCCTTGCGGGACGCCGCGTCCAGCCGGACCAGCGCCTTGTAGACATCGGGGGCGAGCCCGGCCCAGTTCTGCAGGCGGGGGGTGTGCTCGGAGTTGAGCTCGGAGGTCGGGTGGCTGTGCTCGTTCGTCGTCATGGGTACGACATTACGCGGCAGATGGCACACGGGTATGGTCCATTTCCATGACAGATTCATGGGCCACTTTCGGCGCCGACCTGCATCTTGAGACGACCGGGGCACCACGGCTGCGGGCCGGTCTCATGGACGCGCTGCGCGAGGCCGTACGGACGGGGCGGCTGACGCCCGGCACCCGGCTGCCGTCCTCCCGCGGCCTCGCCGCCGACCTGGGCATCGCCCGGAACACCGTCGCCGACGCCTACGCGGAGCTGGTCGCCGAGGGGTGGCTCACCGCCCGGCAGGGCTCGGGCACCAGGGTGGCGCAGCGGGCCGAGCCGCGCCCGCCGGCCGGCCGGACCGTACGCGCCCGCGCGGCGCGGTCCCGGCCCGCCCACAACCTGCTGGGCGGGTCGCCCGACCTCTCGACGTTCCCGCGCTCCGACTGGCTCAAGGCGTCCCGGCGCGCACTGTCCGCCGCGCCCAACGACGCCTTCGGGTACGGCGATCCGCGCGGGCGCATCGAGCTGCGCACCGTGCTCGCCGGCTATCTGGCACGGGCCCGCGGCGTGTACGCGGACCCGGAGCGGATCATGATCTGCGCCGGTTTCGTGCACGCGCTGAAACTGATGGGGCCGGTGCTGCGCAAACGGCGGGTGCGGGAGGTGGCCGTCGAGTCGTACGGGCTGGACATCCACCGCAAGCTGCTCGCGGACGCCGGGCTGCGGCTGCCCTGTCTGCCGGTCGACGGACTCGGCGCGCGGACCGGCGAACTGGCCGCCCTGCGTGGCGTGGGCGCGGTACTGATGACGCCCGCGCACCAGTTCCCGACGGGTGTGCCGCTCCACCCCGACCGGCGGGCCGCGGCCGTGGACTGGGCGCGCGGCACGGGCGGGCTGATCCTGGAGGACGACTACGACGGCGAGTTCCGCTACGACCGGCAGCCGGTCGGAGCGCTCCAGGGGCTCGACCCCGAACGCGTGGTGCACCTGGGTACGACGAGCAAATCGCTGGCACCCGGGCTGCGCCTGGGGTGGATGGTGCTGCCGGATTCGCTGGTGGGCGAGGTGTCCGAGGCCAAGGGGATGAGCGACTGGTCGTCGAGCGCGCTGGACCAGCTGACGCTCGCGGAGTTCATCGAGTCGGGCGCGTACGACCGGCATGTGCGCTCGATGCGGCTGCGCTACCGGCGCCGCCGCGACCAGCTCGTCGCGGCCCTGGCGGAACGGGCCCCCGGCGTCCGGGTCAGCGGCATCGCGGCCGGGCTGCACGCCGTGCTCGAACTGCCCGAGGGCACCGAGCCGTCGGTGCTCCGGGCGGCGGCGTGGCAGGGCCTGGCCCTGGAAGGGATCTCCCACTTCCGGCACCCGGACGCCGGTCCGGGCCGCGACGCGCTGGTCATCGGCTACGGGACCCCCACCGACAGCGCCTGGCCGGGCGCGCTGGACGCGCTCTGCCGGGTGCTGCCCTGAGGTTCAGCGGCGGTCGGAGGACCCCGGCGGCCCGCTCGGTCGCCGAACGCCGGCCGGACGCCGAAGCCGACGACGGTCCCGGTGATCCGGTCGGGCACCCGGCGCGGGCTGGCCTTCCGAGCACCCCGTGCGGGTCACTTCTCGCAGCGGGCCCGCTCGGCCGCGTCGTCCGCCGGTCCCCGGGCGTCCGCCGGGGCCTCGCCGAAGCGGGCCAGGGCCAGCGCGCCCGCCACCGCGACCACGAAGCCGGCGACCGCCACCCACTCCAGGCCCTCGCGGGTCCGGTCGCCGAGCCAGACCACGCCCACCAGCGCCGGGCCGATCGTCTCGCCGAGCACCATGCCGGCCGTCGCCGTCGTCACCGAACCGCGTTGCAGGGCCGAGGTCAGCAGCAGGAACGCCGAACCGCCGCCCAGCAGCAGCGCGTATGCGGCCGGGTCGGCGAGCAGCGCGGCCGGGGACACGTCGTCGATCAGCCGGACCGTGACCTCCACCACCCCGAAGCCGCAGCCCGCGCCGAGCCCCAGCACGAGCGCCCGCAGCCGCTCCGGGAGCCGGCCGGCCGCCGCGCCGATCAGCAGGATGCCCAGCGCGATCCCCAGCATCGACCAGGCCAGGGCGGCCGAACCAGTCCCGTGGCCCTCGCCGCCGGACGACAGGCCCAGCATGCCGAGGCCCGCGCAGACGACGCCGACCGCGCTCCACTCGACGCCGCTCAGCCGCACCCCGAGCAGCCGCGCGGCGACCACCGCCGTCACCGCGAGGCTCGCGGCCAGCGCGGCGCCGACCGCGTAGATGGGCAGGGAACGCAGGGCGATGATCTGGAGGACGAAACCGCAGCCGTCCAGGGCGAGTCCGGCGACGTACCGCCACTGGCGCAGGGCGCGCAGCAGCAGCGCCGGATCTACCCCCGCGTCCGACCCCGGCTCGGCGGCGGCCCGCGCGGCGACGGCCTGGAGGACCGAGGCGGTGCCGAAGCAGACGGCGGCACCGAGCGAGCAGATCATCCCGAAGATCACATAGTGAATCTACTTGTGGACGCCGGGTACGTGTGGACGTCCGGTGCACCCGCTTCCCGCCGACATCGGCAGGCATCTAATCTGACGGGTGGTCGCAATGGCTTGATTCGTACGCACGGGGGAGTCGGAAACATGGCACGCAGGCTGAGGTCGAGCACGGTCGTGCTCGGCGGCATGGGGGTGCTCGCGGCGATGATCACGTCCTGCGGTTCGGAGCCGGACAAGCGGTGTGTCGACCCGCTGACCCGGGACAAGCTGCCGAGCTACGAGTGCAAGAACGGCAAGGGCTCGTACTACTACGGCGGCAGCAGCAAGAACGGCAAGGTGGAGGGCGGCAGTTTCGACAAGTCCGCGGTCGACCGCGGCGGTTTCGGCTGCTCGGGCACCGGCGGCGGCTGAACCGGCATGGAACGCCGTACCATACGACCCCGCCCCGGCTGGCAGCGGACGGTGGAGGAACAGGGCATCGTCTTCCCGCTCACCCGCTACCCGGACGGATCGCTGCGCCCGTACTGGGACGAGAGCGCCCACTACGTCTTCTCGCTGCCCGAGGTCGAGGCGCTGGAGGGCGTCGTCGAGGAACTGCACACCATGTGTCTGGCCGCGGCCGCGTACATCGTGGAGCAGGACCGCTTCGCCGAACTCGGCATTACCGACCGGCGGTTGACCGGTCTGATCGCCCAGTCCTGGCAGCGGCGGGACGAACTGCCGTCCCTGTACGGCCGGTTCGACCTGTGCTACGACGGCACCGGCCCGGCGAAGATGCTGGAGTACAACGCGGACACCCCCACCTCCCTGGTGGAGGCCGCGAGCGCCCAGTGGTTCTGGATGGAGGACCGCTTCCCGGGCGCCGACCAGTGGAACTCGCTGCACGAACGGCTCGTCGCGGCCTGGAAGCGGCAGGCACCCCTGCTGCCGCCGGGGCCGCTGCACTTCGCGCACTCCGACGGGGACGAGCTGGGCGAGGACCTGATGACGGTCGCGTATCTGCGCGAGACCGCGGAACAGGCCGGCATCGACACGGAGGCGCTCTCCGTCGAGCAGATCGGCTGGGACCGGCTGAGCGGGCGGTTCGTCGACGACCGGCTCCGGTTCGTCCGGAGCTGCTTCAAGCTGTATCCGTGGGAGTGGCTGGCGACCGACCGGTTCGGCCCGCATGTGCTCGACACCCTCGACAACGGCGGCGGTACGGGTACCACCTGCTGGATCGAGCCCGCCTGGAAGATGCTGCTGTCCAACAAGGCGCTGCTGGCGATCCTCTGGGAGCTCTACCCGGGCCACCCGAACCTGCTGCCCTCCTACCTCGACGGTCCCCGTGAACTCGCGGCGGACCCGGGCGACGGCGGCCGCGGCTATGTGGCCAAGCCGCTGCTCGGCCGCGAGGGCGACGGCGTCACGATCCATGAGCCGGGAAGCCCCGCGGTGCTGCGGGACGAGCCGTGCTGCTACCAGGAGCTGGCACCGCTGCCGGACTTCGACGGCAACCGCGTGGTGCTGGGCGCCTGGGTCGTCGAGGACGAGGCGGCCGGGCTCGGCATCCGCGAATCGGCCGGTCCGGTCACGGACGAGTACGCCCGCTTCCTGCCGCACGTCATCCTCTGAGGGCCGTCCTCAGCCGGGCAGCGGCCCGCCCGCGCGCAGCCAGCCGAGCAGATCGTCCGTGACCGGCTCGCCCGCCGCCCCGATGTCCTCGCCGGCCGCGCCCAGGCCCAGCCGGTACAGGGTGGTGCGGTCGCGGCCGTGGCGGCGCATGAAGAGCCCGTCGCCGCCGCTGTCGTCCCCGACCAGCACCCAGCCGGGCGCGTACCGGGGCACCTCGAAGGTCTCGTTGCGTTCCTGGATCAGGTGCGGGCCGTAGACGTGCACGCCGTTGTCGAGCAGCACACCGGGCGTCGACCGCCACAGCCGGGCGATCGCAGGATTGGGGCCGTCCCGCAGACCGCGCGACAGCGCCGCCCGGACGGCCAGGAATCCGGCGAAGGACTCCGCGACCGGGTACTCGCACCCGTCCGCGCCGTCCCGCCCGACCACCGGGTACTCCCCGTCCTCGCCCGCCCGGTCCAGGGCGAAGCGGAACTGGCCGCCGCAGTCCGGCTCGACGGCGAAGCAGAGCCGCTCGCAGTCCCGCCGCCAGCCCGCGGTGACGGCCTCGTACATCTCGTCGGCCGGATCGCCCGCCGGATCGCCCGCCGGATCGCCCGCCGGATCGTCGGCCGGATCGTCGCCGGACCCGCTGGACCCGCTGGACCCGCTGGACCCGCTGGACCCGCTGGACCCGCTGGACCCGCTGGACTCGCCGGACTCGCTGGACTCGCTGGACTCGCCGGACCCGCTGGACCCGCTGGACCCGCTGGACTCGCCGGACCCGGCGGGCGCCACCGTCGCGATGTCCGCGTCCCCGGCCCGTCCGTGGCCGTACTCGGCCAGCCACCACCGGTACGACGGCGGCAGCGGCCCGACGCGCGCCTCGGCCTCGCGGATCAGGGCCTCCGGCACGCCGCCCGCGGGCCCGCGGCCGAACCCCGGTGACTCCTCGATCAGGTCACGCAACTGCGTCAGGTCGGGTCTCACGGTGCGGAGTCTGCCAGGGCGGGCCGGCCGGACGGGCCCCGGCCCGCCCGGCCGCCCGGGGGCTCAGCCGCGCAGCACGGCCCGGAGCTGTTCCAGGCCCCAGTCCAGGTCCTCCTTGCTGATCACCAGCGGCGGGGCGATCCGGATCGTCGAGCCATGGGTGTCCTTGACCAGCACCCCTCGGTCCATCAGCTTCTCGGAGATCTCCCGGCCGGTGCCGTGGCCCGGGGCGATGTCGACCCCCGCCCACAGCCCGCGGCCGCGCACCTCCTGCACCGCGCCGCCCACCAGCAGCCCGAGCTCCTGGTGCAGGTGCTCGCCCAGCTCGGCCGCCCGCTGCTGGAACTCGCCGGTGCGCAGCATCGCGATGACCTCCAGCGCGACCGCGCAGGCGAGCGGATTGCCGCCGAACGTCGAACCGTGCTCACCGGGCCGGAACACCCCGAGCACGTCCTGCGACGAGACCACCGCCGACACCGGCACCACACCGCCGCCCAGCGCCTTGCCGAGCACATACATGTCCGGCACCACGCCCTCGTGCTCACAGGCGAAGGTCTTCCCGGTCCGGCCCAGGCCCGACTGGATCTCGTCCGCGATGAACAGCACGTTCCGCTCGCGGGTGAGCGCGCGCACCCCGGGGAGATAGCCGGGCGGCGGCACCAGCACCCCGGCCTCGCCCTGGATCGGCTCCATCAGCACCGCCACGGTGTTCTCGGTCATCGCCTCCCGGAGCGCCGTGAGATCCCCGTACGGCACGATCTCGAACCCCGGCGTGTACGGGCCGAAGTCCTCCCGCGCCTCCGGGTCCGTGGAGAAGCTGATGATCGTGGTCGTGCGGCCGTGGAAGTTGTTCGCGGCGACGATGATCTTCGCCATGCCGTCCGGGACGCCCTTCACCCGGTACCCCCACTTGCGGGCCGTCTTCACCGCGGTCTCCACGGCCTCCGCCCCGGTGTTCATCGGCAGCACCGACTCCATGCCGCACAGCTCGGCGAGCTGCGTACAGAAGTCGGCGAACCGGTCGTGGTGGAAAGCACGTGAGGTGAGCGTCACCCGCTCCAGCTGCGCCTTGGCCGCGTCGATCAGGCGCCGGTTGCCGTGTCCGAAGTTGAGCGCCGAGTAGCCGGCGAGCATGTCGAGGTAGCGGCGGCCCTCGACATCGGTCATCCAGGCCCCGTCCGCCGTGGCGACGACGACGGGCAGCGGATGGTAGTTGTGCGCGCTGTGCGCCTCGGCGGAGGCGATGGCGGTTTCCGTGGTCGACACGGGATCTCCGTTCGTCGTGGGGCGGGCGGGGGTGGTGCCCACTTTGTATCGTTGGTCGGATCAGTGGCGAGGAAACCTGTATTTCCCGGCGCGCCAGGCCGGTCGGGGCCCGGCGTCCGCACCTGAGACAATGAGTTCCATGGCCTCTGAACGCCCCCGTGTGCTCTCCGGGATCCAGCCCACCTCGGGTTCGATCCACCTCGGCAACTACCTCGGCGCGGTCCGCCAGTGGGTGGCGCTGCAGGACTCCCACGACGCCTTCTACATGGTTGTGGACCTGCACGCGATCACTGTCCCGCAGGACCCCGCGCAACTGCGCGCGAACACCAGGCTCGCCGTCGCCCAGCTGCTCGCCGCAGGTCTCGACCCGGAGCGCTGCACGCTCTTCGTCCAGAGCCACGTCCCCGAGCACGCCCAGCTCGGCTGGGTCATGAACTGCCTCACCGGCTTCGGCGAGGCGTCGCGGATGACGCAGTTCAAGGACAAGTCCGCCAATCAGGGCACCGACCGGACCACGGTCGGTCTCTTCACGTACCCGATGCTGATGGTGGCCGACATCCTGCTGTACCAGGCCGACCAGGTCCCGGTCGGCGGGGACCAGCGCCAGCACCTGGAGCTGACCCGCGACCTGGCCGAGCGGTTCAACGCCGGCTACGGCGACACGTTCACCGTGCCGAACCCGTACATCCTCAAGGAGACGGCGAAGATCTACGACCTCCAGGACCCGTCGGCGAAGATGAGCAAGTCGGCGGCCACCCCGAAGGGCCTGATCAACCTTCTGGACGAGCCGAAGGCCACCGCCAAGAAGGTGAAGAGCGCGGTCACCGACACCGACACGGTCATCCGCTTCGACCCGGTGGAGAAGCCCGGTGTCAGCAATCTTCTGACCATCTACTCGACACTCACGGGCACCGGTATCGCGGATCTGGAGCAGAAGTACGAGGGCAAGGGCTACGGTGCGCTCAAGACCGACCTCGCCGAGGTCGTGGTCGAGTTCGTCACACCCTTCCGGACCCGCACCCAGGAATACATGGACGACCCGGAGACGCTGGACTCGATCCTGGCCAAGGGCGCGGAGAAGGCCCGTGCCGTCGCGGCGGAGACCCTGGCCCGGACGTACGACCGGATGGGCTTTCTGCCCGCGAAGCACTGAGTCCAAGGACCCTGGCGGTTTCACTGCCGCAGGCGTCACACTGGCGACGGGAAGCTGAACCCGGTGGATGGCCGAAAGCAGGCCATCGACCATCGAGCATTGAGGAGGACCACGTGGGGACCGTAACGCTCGGCGTTTCGATCGCGGTCCCGGAGCCCTACGGCAGCCTGCTCCAGGAGCGGCGCGCGAGCTTCGGGGACCCTGCCGCGTACGGCATTCCCACCCACGTCACCCTTCTCCCGCCGACCGAGGCCGAGGCGGCCGACCTGCCCGCGATCGAGGCGCACCTCGCCCGGATCGCGACGGGCGGCCGCCCCTTCCCGATGCGGCTGTCCGGCACGGGGACCTTCCGTCCCCTCTCGCCGGTCGTCTTCGTGCAGGTCGTCGAGGGCGCCTCGGCCTGCACCTGGCTGCAGAAGCGGGTCCGGGACGCCTCCGGGCCGCTGGTCCGCGAGCTCCAGTTCCCGTACCACCCGCATGTGACCGTGGCGCACGACATCGCCGAGGAGGCGATGGACCGGGCGTACGCCGAGCTCGCCGACTACGAGGCGGCCTGGACCTGCGGTTCCTTCGCGCTGTACGAGCAGGGCTCGGACAGCGTCTGGCGCAAGATCAACGAGTTCCCGTTCGACGCCGGGGGCGGCACCCCAGCCGTGCCCGCGCAGGGCGGCTCATCCGTGGACGAGCCCTCCCTGCACCCCTGAGCGACCCCGTACCGCCCCGGCGCCGCCGGCTCAGAGCGGCAGGCGCCGGAACAGCGGGCGCGGTACGTGCCGCAGCGCCGACATCACCGCACGCAGCGACCCGGGCACCCACACCGTCTCCGAACGCCGCCGCAGACCCGCCACGATGGCCTCCGCGACCGCGTCCGGCGTCGTGGTCAGGGACGGCGCCTCCAGCGGCGCCGAGGCGAACCGGGCCGATGCCGAGCGCGCCGCGGTGATCCGGGCCGATGCCGAGCGTGCCGCGGTGATCCGGGCCGATGCCGAGCGTGCCGCCCCGCCCCGGGCCGGGGCTAGCAGCGCCGCCCCGCTCCGGGCCGGCGCGGGCGACGGCGGCTCGGCCCGCGCGGCAGGCACCGCTTCCGGGGCCGGCTCCGGGCGTACGACGCCGGGGCGCACGACCATCACATGCACCCCGGTCCCGTGCAGCGCGTCCCCCAGCCCCTGCGTGAACGCGTCCAGGCCCGCCTTGCTGGACCCGTAGATGAAGTCGGCGCGGCGGGCGCGTTCGCCCGCCACCGATGAGAGCACCACCAGCGAGCCGTGCCCCTGCGCCTGGAGTGCGCCGGCGCACACCAGCCCGGCGGAGACGGCCCCGGTGTAGTTGGTCTGGGCGACCCGGACCGCGGACAGGGGCTCCTCCTCGTCGCGGCCCTGGTCGCCGGAGATGCCGAAGGCGAGCAGCACCATGTCGATGTCGCCCTCGGCGAAGATCTTGCCGAGGGTGGTCTCGTGGGACTCGGCGTCCAGGGCGTCGAAGCCGACTGTACGGACGTCGGCGCCGCGGGCGCGCAGTTCGGCGGCGGCCGCGTCGAGGGCGGGGCCGGGGCGTCCGGCCAGCCGGACCGTGCGGGTCCGCAGGGCGATCAGCCGCCGGGCGGTGGCCAGCGCGATCTCCGACGTGCCGCCGAGGACGAGCAGGGACTGCGGGGCTCCGAAGGCGTCCTTCACGAAGACACCCCTTTCAGACGTGGGCGGTTCGGGTGTGGGAGGTCGGGGGAGGCGGCGGCGTCAGAGCGACAGACGGCGCGACAGGTCCGAGCGGAAGGCCCCGGCCGGGTCCAGCTCGGCACGGAGCGACCGGAAGTCGGCCAGCCTCGGATACATCGCGGCCAGCAGCTCCGGCCGGAGCCGGGAGTCCTTCGCCAGACAGACCCGGCCACCGGCCGCCGCCACCTCCTCGTCCAGCGAGTTCAGGAATCCGGCCAGTCCGGGCAGGGCGGCGGGCAGGCCGAGGGCGAGCGTCCAGCCGGGCGTCGGGAACGACAGCCAGCCCGGATCCCCGGCACCGAACCGTTTGAGCACGGCGTTCATCGACGGCCAGCGCCGCCGGGAGATCCGGTGCACGATCCGGCGCAGCGTCTCCTCCCGGCCGTGGCCGACGGCGAACTGGTACCGCACGGATCCGGCCCGCCCATGGATCCGGTCGCGGTGCGGCAGGCCGTCCAGGGGGTGGAAGAACGCGGCGAGCTGCCGGAGTTCACCGATCCGGTACTTGGGCGCGCCGCGGTACCGCACCTCGTTGAGCAGGGCGGCCGGGGCGCCGCCGAGCAGCGCCTCCGGCACGAGGGCGGGGGCGGCCGGCAGCGGCCCCGGGCGGAACGAGAGCGGTGTGCGCCGGGCGCGCGCCGGTAGCGCGTACTGGGGTACGTGCTCTCCCCGGGTGAGTACGGAACGCCCCGTCGCCCGGCCGCGGGCGCGGAGGTCGATCCAAGCGGCCGAGTAGCGGTAGCGGTGGTCCCCGGCGGCGAGCCGATCCAGCAGGTCGTCCAGGTCGACGGCGCGTTCGGTGTCGACCGACATCCATGAGCTGGTGACGCGGTGGCACCGGAGCGTGGCCGAGAGGATCACCCCGGTCAGGCCGAGGCCGCCCGCGGTCGCGTCGAAGAGCGCGGTGCCGGGGCGGACGGTACGGATCTCGCCCTCGGCGGTCAGCAGTTCCAGCTCCTGGACGTGCCGGGAGAAGGAACCCGAGACATGCTGGTTGTGACCGTGGATGTCGGCGCCGACCGCGCCGCCCACGGTGACGTACCGGGTCGTGGGCGTGACCGGGACGAACCAGCCGAGCGGCAGCAGGACCTCCATCAGCCGGTGCAGGCTGACCCCGGCGTCGCAGACCACGAGCCCGGCGGCGGCGTCCACGGCGCGGATCCGGTTGAGCGCGGTCATGTCGAGAACGGAGCCGCCCGCGTTCTGGGCCGCGTCGCCGTGCGCCCGGCCGAGGCCCCGGGCGATGGAGCCGCGGGGCCCGCAGCCGCGTACCGTCGCCGCCGCCTCCTCGTACGAACGGGGGCGGAAACGCACGGCGGTCGTCGGGGCGGTGCGGCCCCAGCCGGTCAGGGACACGGTGTCGACAGACATGACGGTGACCGTATCGCCCGGGAAAACCCTTTCGAGGTATTTGTTACAACACTCACTGATATGGGTGATTGAGGAAGTGTCAGTCCGTACCGCGGCAGGGCCGGTTTCGGTTTTCCGGGCCGGGGAGGGTAGTCGTACATCATGGACTGGCTCAAAAACCTCCCCGTCATCGGGCCGATCGTCGCCCGGCTGATGGCGACGCACGCCTGGCGCTCCTACGAGACGCTGGAGCGGGTCCATTGGGCCAGGCTCTCCGCCGCGATCACCTTCATCAGCTTCCTGGCGCTCTTCCCGCTGATCGCGGTCGGCGCGGCGATCGGCGCCGCGCTGCTCTCCACCGAGCAGCTCCACAAGATCGAGGACAAGCTCGCCGAGCAGGTGCCGGGCATCTCCGACCAGCTCGGCATCGAGAGCCTGGTGGCCCACGCGGGCACGGTGGGTGTGGTGGCCGGTGCGGTGCTGCTCTTCACCGGCATCGGCTGGATCGGCTCGATGCGGGACTGTCTGCGCGCCGTCTGGGACCTGGACGACGTGAGCCTGGGCAACCCGGTCGTGCGCAAACTCAAGGACGCCGGGCTGCTGCTGGGGCTCGGCGGGGCGGTGCTCGCGACGCTGGCCGTGTCGTCGGCCGGCTCCGTCGCCGTCGGCCGGACGGCGGAGCTGCTCGGCATCTCGGACCGCGGCGCCGGCGGTGTGGTGCTCCAGGTGGCCACCCTGCTGGTGGCGGCGCTCGCCGGATTCCTGCTGCTGCTCTATCTGCTGACCCTGCTGCCCGGCGTCGAGCCGCCGCGGCACCGGCTGCTGGTCGCCGGAGCGCTCGGCGCGATCGGCTTCGAACTGCTCAAGCTGCTGCTCGGCAGCTACATGAAGGGCGTGGCGGGGAAGAGCATGTACGGCGCCTTCGGGGTGCCGGTCGCGCTGCTGCTGTGGATCAACCTCTCGGCGAAGCTGCTGCTGTTCTGCGCCGCCTGGACGGCGACGCAGAACAGCGAGGAGGCCGGCGAGACCGAGGACGAGGCTGCCGAAGAACCGTCCGGGCCGGTCAGCGGCGAGGGAGGCGACGGACCAGGTCCGGCAGCGGCCAGCGCCGGTTGACCAGGAACGCCGCGCCGGCCAGCAGCACCACGACGCCCGCCGCGATGCCCAGCGCGATCCCGGCGCCGCCGCCCTCGGACGCGGCGGCCTTCGCGCTCTGCGCGGGGCCGTTCTGTCCCCCGTCCGTCCCGGGCGAGGCCGTCGAACCCTTGCCGGATCCGGTGCCGGTGGTGGCCGACTTCGGCGGCACCAGCTCGCCGACCGGGGTCACCTTGCCGCTCGCGGTGAAGCCCCAGTCGAGCAGGTCGGCGGCTTCGTCGTAGACGGCGTGGGGCTTCTCGGACGACGGGTTCATGACGGTGACGAGCAGCACCTTGCCGTCGCGTTCGGCGACGCCGGTGAAGGTGTTGCCGGCCTGCGTGGTGTAGCCGTTCTTGACGCCCGCGATGCCCTTGTACGGCTCGACGCCGCCGGCGCCGGTGAGCAGCTTGTTGGTGTTCTGGATGCCGAAGCTCTCGCGCTTGCCGTTCTTCTCCGCGCCGGGGAACTGCGCGTCGGCCGTCGAGCAGTACTCCCGGAAGTCCGCCTTCTGCAGCCCGCTGCGGGCGAACAGCGTCAGGTCGTACGCGCTGGAGACCTGTTCGGGTGCGTCGTACCCGTCGGGCGACACCACGTTCGTGTCGAGCGCCTGCAATTCCTCGGCGTGCGACTGCATCGCGTCCACGGTCTTGGGGACGCCGCCGTACATCGAGGACAGCACGTGTACCGCGTCGTTGCCCGACCGCAGGAACACCCCGAGCCACAGGTCGTGGACCGTGTAGGTGAGCTTCTCCTTGACGCCGACCAGGCTGCTGCCCTCGCCGAGGTTGGCGAGATCCTCGTCCTTGACCGTGTACTTCTGGGTCTTCGGCTGGAGCGCGGGCATCACGGTGTCCGCGAAGAGCATCTTCAGGGTGGAGGCGGGAGGCAGCCGCCAGTGCGGATTGTGCGAGGCGAGGACCTGGCCGCTCTCCGCGTCCGCGACGATCCAGGACCTGCCCGTGAGCTCCTTCGGCAGCACCGGGGCATCCGGGCCCAGCTTGACCTGTGTACCGGCTCGGCCCAATAGTTCGCCGCCGACCTTGGACATGCCCGCGGGCGGCTTCGGCTGTTCGTCGGAGGCGTCCTTGCCGACCGCCGACGCCGGGCTGACAACAAAAGTGGACAACAAGGCGGCAGAAATGACCGTCAGAGCGGTCTTTTTGAGAGCAGGCACGGTCGGAAACGTACAGGGAGAAGATATGAAAATGGGTGCGGACGGCTTGACCCGCCGGGCGTACCGCCGGGACAGCCCACCCCGGGCGGCTCTGCCGGAGAGTGGCGGAGATACTGGGTCCATGAAGCTCAGCCGCCCCGTCTCCTGGTTCCTGCTCGCCTTCGGGGTGTGGAGCTGGTTCATCTGGATCACTTTCGTCAAGAACCTGTGGAAGGACGGCAGCGGACTCGCCTTCGACGACGCGGGTGACCCGACTGCGTACTTCTGGGTGCATCTGCTGCTCGCCATCACGTCCTTTCTCCTGGGGACGGCCGTTGGAGTGATCGGGTTCCGTGGCGTCAAGGCCCTGCGCCGCGAACGCGCATAACAGGCCGTACGACGGGCTGAGGAGAGCGAGTGGCGGTGGCCGGTCTCGTGGTGATGGTGATCGTCGTGCTCGCGCTGCTGGCCGGCGTGCACCGCTATCTGTGGCGCCGCCTCGTCGGTGACACGACGGCCGAAGGCAGCGCGATGCGCAGGGCCGGCACGGTGGCCGCGTACGTACTGCCGCTGCTGAGCGTCGGCGCGCTGGTCTCCGGCCGCGCGGGCGCGCCCTTCCGGCTCCAGCAGGTGCTGGCCTGGCCGGGCTATCTGTGGCTGGCCGTTGTGCTGTACCTGACGCTGGCCCTGCTGGTGGGCGAGGTGGTACGGCCGGTGCTGCGCCGGGTACTGGCGCGCCGGGCGGACCGGACGGGGCGGCCGGACGACGCGGACACGGCGTCAGCGGACGGTGCGAAAGCCGTAGATCCGGCAAGCGAATCAAATGAAGCGAATGAAGCAAGCGGCGCAAATCGCTCGAACCTCTCCGCAGGTGCGCCGGGTGCGCCGGGCGCGGGGGCTTCCGCCGCCCCGGCCACCCTCCTCGCCGAAGCCCCCGTCCCGTCCCGCCCCGACGCCCCCGGCCGGCGGCTGTTCGTCGCGCGGGCCGTCGGCGGGGCCGCCGCCGTCGCGGGGCTCGGCACGGTCGGCCTCGGCACCTACGGGGTGCTGCGCGGACCGCGGGTCAAGCGGATCACCGTCCCGCTGGCCAAGCTGCCCCGTTCCGCGCACGGCTTCCGGATCGCCGTCGTCAGCGACATCCACCTCGGCCCGATCCTCGGCCGCGCCCACACCCAGCGGATCGTCGACACGATCAACCGGACGCAGCCCGATCTGGTCGCCGTCGTGGGCGACCTCGTCGACGGAACCGTCGCCGACCTCGGGCCGGCCGCGGAGCCGCTCGCCCGGCTGAAGGCCCGGCACGGCAATTACTTCGTCACCGGCAATCATGAGTACTATTCCGGCGCCGCCCAATGGGTCGACCAGGTGAGGGAGTTGGGTCTTCACCCGCTGGAGAACGCCCGGGTGGAGATCGCTGGATTCGATCTTGCGGGCGTCAATGACATCGCCGGGGAGAGTGAAGGGCAGGGCCCGGACTTCGCCCGTGCGCTCGGCGACCGGGACCGTACCCGCGCCGCCGTCCTGCTGGCCCACCAGCCCGTCGTCATCCATGACGCGGTCGCCCACGGCGTGGACCTCCAGCTCTCCGGCCACACCCACGGCGGCCAGCTCTGGCCGGGCAACTTCATCGCCGATCTGGCCAATCCCACCGGCGCCGGGCTCGACCGCTACGGCGACACCCAGCTGTACGTCTCACGGGGCGCGGGCGCCTGGGGCCCGCCGGTGAGGGTCGGCGCACCGTCCGACATCACCGTCGTGGAGCTCGCCTCACGGCTGGCGTGACTCTCCGTCGACAACCGGTTTCGGACGTACAGATGCACCCAAGGTTTCAACCACCGAACAAAAGGCTATGAGTCACAGTTTTGCTCTTCCAGATGTGAATTTCGTGTGATTGGCTGATCGCGAGCATGCGGTGATGTGCGTATCTGAGCGCAACGCCGAGGTGGGGCTGGTAAGGGAGAGCACGGCAATGCGGTCGATCCGGCTACGGATTCTCGCGATTCTCGCGGTTTTGGTCATCGCAGGCGTCGTCGCCTGGCAGTTGCTTCCCTCGGACGAGGTGAGGAACGACCCGGTAGCCGTCGGCACGACGGACGTGGTCACGTCGCTCGACCCGGCAGGCGCGTACGACGCGGGTTCCTGGGCGATGTACAGCAACATCTACCAGTCGCTCATGACGTTCAAGTCCGGGGCGGTCGTCCCCGAGCCCGACGCGGCCGAGAGCTGCGGATTCATCGGCCAGAAGCTCCAGACGTACCAGTGCAAGCTGCGCGACGACCTGACCTTCTCCAGCGGCCGGAAGATCACCGCCGAGGACGTCAAGTACTCCATCGAGCGCATGATCAGGATCAAGACGGACGTCGGTCCGTGGGTGCTGTTCCCGAGCCTGAAGAACGTGGTGGCCGACGGCCGCACGATCACCTTCAACCTCTCCTCGCGCGACGCGACCTTCCCGCAGAAGCTCGCCACCGGAGCCGGCTCGATCGTCGACCGCGAGTCGTATCCGGCAGACAAGCTCCGCAAGGGGAACACGGTCGAAGGTTCGGGACCGTACGTCCTGAAGTCGTACCGGTCGGGCGAGATCGCGGAACTGGTCCCCAACACCCGGTACAAGGGCGCGGTGACGAAGGAGGGTGTCCCGGTCACCGTGCACTACTACAAGAAGTCCAGTGATCTCCTGGCCGCCTGGAACGCCAAGCAGCTCGACGTCACCCACCGCGAACTGCCGCCGGCCACGCTCGCCGAGCTGAACCCCGGCGACCCCGACCTGCGTGTCACCGAGGCGGACAGCGCCGAGATCCGCAACCTCGTCTTCAACGTCCGGCCCGGCACACCACTGGCCGAAAAGAAGGTCCGGCAGGCCATCGCGTCGATCATCGACCGCGGGCCGCTGGTGAGCAACATCTACAAGAGCACGGTCGAACCGCTCTATTCGCTGATCCCGCAGGGGTACATCGGGCACAGCACGCCGTTCTTCGACGCCTACCCGACGCCCGATCCGGCGCGCGCCAAGGAGTTGCTGAAGGACGTCGGCGCGCAGACGCCGATCAAGATCGACTTCGGTTACCGCGGCGGCGACGAGACGCAGGCGAAGGAGGCCGCCGAGCTCCGCCGCCAGCTGGAGGCGGACGGGCTGTTCAAGATCGAGCTCCACGCCGTCGAGTGGACCAAGTTCCAGAAGGAGTACGCGGCCGGCAAGTACGACGCGTACACGATCGGCTGGCTCCCCGACTACCCGGACCCCGACACCTTCAGCCAGCCGCTCGTCGGCCGCAACAACAGCCTCCACAACGGCTACTCCAGCAAGAAGGTGGACAGCCTGATCGGCTCCACGCTCCAGTACGGCGACCGCGGACGCACCGCGGCCGACTTCAAGGAGCTCCAGGCGCAGGTCGGCGAGGACGTGCCGCTGGTCCCGCTGTGGCAGAAGAAGGACTACGTCGTCAGCACGACGGACGTCTCCGGCTCGCAGTACCTCTCGGACGGCACCGGCATCTGGCGGCTCTGGGAGCTGAAGCGGATCTGACGCTCCGCCGCGCACCACAACGGGGGCGGTCGTACCGGCATCTGCCGGACGGCCGCCCCCGTCGTCTTCCCGCCGCGGGCTCCAGGGCCTGTCCGGCGGATCGGTCTAGTCCGGTTTCCCGGGCCGTTCCGCGCTCTTCGGCTTCACGGCGCCGGGCAGGAAATCCTCCAGCACCTCGTGGACCTGCCGCACCAGCGGCCGCAGCGCCCGGAACCGGGAGAGCGCGATGGCGCGGGCCCCGATCGGGGCGGAGCGCTCGACCAGGCGGCGGCTGCGTGCGGTGTGCTCGGTGCGGTCGTACACCCAGTACAGCACCAGGCCCATCTGCATCAGCCACATCAACTGCGGCAGCAGTTCCGCCAGTTCGGGATCGGTCTTGGCGTCGGACCCGGCCAGGCACTGCCGGTGGATGGAGATCGCCGCCTCGCGGGCCGCGACCGACTCCGCCGAGAACGGGCTGAGCGGGCTCTCCGGATCGGCGGCGTTCTTGAAGAACTGGGCGGCGAAGCGGTGGTACGGCTCCGCCACGTCCAGCCAGGTGAGAAGGACCCCGCGCATGCGCACCGCGAGGTCCTTGTCGCCGTCCAGGACCGGCTGCACGGCCGCCGCGTGCTCGGCCGCGAGCCGGTCGTAGAAGCCCTGGACCAGGTGTTCCTTGTTCGTGAAGTAGTAGTAGGCGTTTCCCACGGAGACGCCGGCCTCCTGGGCGATGGCCCGCATCGTCGTCTTGTCGTAACCGCGTTCCTGGAAGAGCCGGAGCGCCGTTTCGAGGATGAGTGTGCGGGTCTGCTCGCTCTTGGGAGCCCTGGCTTCCTTCACGTCCTTCACTTCCTTCACCACAGACCCGAGGGTATCCGTCGTGGTCAGCCCGCGGACCCGGGGACCGTACAGGCACCGTCCCCGCCCTCCCGGCCGCACGGCGGAGCGGTCAGGGACCGGTACTTCGCGGCGGCGAGCACGGTGGCCCGAGCGAACGGGCGGCCCGCCGGGGTGGTCAGCCAGTGGGCCCTGGGCCGGTGCTCGGCCAGCGCCCAGAGGCAGACGATCCACGCGGAGGTCCCGCGGTAGATCTGCCCCCGGTCGCCGATCACCGTGATCTCGTCCAGCGTCCCGGCGTGATCGAGCCCGGGGAAGCGGCGGCGCGCCTCCTCGGAGGCCGCCGGGACGAGGTCGAGCGGGACGAGCTGACGCTGCCTCATCAGCCACTGCCGCAGATGCAGGCAGAGCGGGCACCGCGCGTCGTACAGCACCGTCAGGCGCTCCACGGGGAGCCGCTGCCCGCCCGGTCCGCCCGTCATGGGGCTCAGGCCCTCGGGGCGGGCGCCGCCCACGGGCCGGTGGCCGGTCCCGTCCAGCCCTGCGGGGGCACCGGCGGGGTCTGCTCACGCTCCATCAGGCCGCGGCGGCGGATCTTGTTGAGCACATAGACATTGCCGAGGTGCATGACACCGAGGACGAGCAGCACGACGCCGAGCTTCACCGACAGTGCCTCGAAGAGCCCGCGGGCGTCGGTGACGCCGTCGGAGTTCCTCAGGTAGAGGGTGACGAAGCCCAGGTTGACCAGGTAGAAGCCGACCACCAGCAGGTGGTTGACGGCATCGGCGAGCTTCTCGTTCCCGTGCAGTACATCGGCGAGGAACACCTTGCCGTTGCGGCTGAGCGTGCGCGCGACCCAGACGGTCAGCGCCACGCTGATCAGCAGGTAGATGACGTACGCGACAACAGTGAGGTCCATGCCCCACCCTCCCTTGAACGCGTTCAAAAGCTGTTGTCATGGACTGTAGACCTGTAATTGAACATGTTCAAGCGGGGAGTCCGGCGGCTCGCTCCGGCTGCTTGTCCGGCGCTCCGAAGCGCCGTACGCCCGGCACCGCCGCCGTTCCCAGGCAGGCCGCGCCGACGGCCACCGCGGCGATGGCCAGGGGTACTTCGGCGCCCCAGGCCGAGGCCGCGAGCGGGGCCAGGGCATAGCCGAGCGGCATCGCGCCGAGGGAGAGCAGCCAGTCGTACGAGGTGACCCGGGCCAGTGCGTGGGCCGGTACGGCGGACTGGACCGAGCTGTCCCAGACCGGGCCGAGGAAGCCGAGACCGGCCTGGGCGACGCCGTACGCGGCGATGGTGAGCGCGACGGGTGCGTGGGCGGCCAGCAGGCCGAGCGGCAGGGCGTACGTGGCGAGGCCCAGGTTGGCCACCAGTATCGGGCGGCGGGGGCGGGCCCGGCCGGCCAGCAGCGAGCCCAGGAGCAGGCCGACCGCGCCGGTCTGCAGGAGGGCGACCCAGACGCCCTTGCCGCCCAGTTCCCGGAGGAAGAGCGCCGGGCCGACCGTCATCAGGACGGCCGCCGCGCCGTTCCAGGTGGCGTGCCCGATCAGGCTCGTCCAGTACCAGTCACGGCTGCGGACCTCGCCCCAGCCCTCCTTGAGGTCGGTGAGCAGCGAACGCCGGGGGATGGGTACGTGCCGGACCTCTACGGCGGACAGCAGCGCGGCGCTCACCGCGAAAGTGGCGCCGTCCAGCACGAAGGCCCAGCCCGGTCCGGCGGTGAGGATCAGCAGTCCGGCGAGGGCCGGGCCGCCGAGCCGGGTGGCGCTGTTGACCACTGCCATCAGGGAGTTGGCGCGCAGCAGCCCGGACTCCGCCACGGTGCCGCGGATCAGCGGTGAGGCGGTGGGCATCGCGAACGCCCCGGCGGCGCCGCCGATCGCCTCGGCGAGCGCGATCTGCCAGAGCGCGGGGGAGCCGCCGAGCAGCTCCGCGCCGACGAAGAGCTGGGTCGCGCACCGTACGAGGTCCGTGGTGAGTGCGACGGTGCGGGCGTTGAAGCGGTCGCCCACGACGCCGCCCAGGGGCAGCAGGAGCAGCTTGGGGACCATCGCGCAGCCCAGGACCAGGGCGAGTGCCCCGGTGGAGCCGGTGGCCAGGTAGACGGCCAGGGAGAGGGCGGTGGGGATGACGGCGTCGCCGATGAGCGAGAGGGTGCGGCCGATGAAGAGCAGGCGGAAGGCGCGCGTGCGCAAGGGGTGCGGCATGCGCGAGAACTTATTTCGGTACCGAACTATTCGTCAACGAAATATTAGGCTCCGAAGGGAAGTTGGCGGACCGGCGTACGATTTCCCCATGGAGCGACGCGACTGGACCGACGGACATGTGGAGCGCTGGAAGCCCGTCCTGCCCGGCCTGGACCCCGACGTCGAGGGCGCGGTGACCCGCATGAAGAAGCTCTCCGTCCATCTGCGCCGGGTACGCGAACAGTCCCTGGTCGACTTCGACCTGGACCGCCAGGAGTTCGACACCCTCCACAAACTGGCCGGACGCGGCGGGAAGGCGGCCCCCTCCGAACTCGCCGCCGACCTCGACCTCGCGCCCGCCTCCGTCACCGGCCGGCTCGACGCGCTCGAACGGCGCGGCTTCGTCCGCCGCACCCCCTCCACCACCGACCGCAGACGGGTCGACGTGGAGCTCACCAAAGCGGGCCGCTCCACCTGGCTGGGCGCGATGGACGTCCTCGGCCACGAGGAGTACCGGCTGCTCGGCGTACTCGGCCCCGACGAGCGCACACTGCTCAACGACATGCTGCGGCGCATCATGGTGGTCGCCGAGGACCGGGGCGGCGCCGCCTGGGACTGACGGCCGTTCGGCGCGGGACAGACGTCGGACACACGCGAGGCGCAGGTGCGGAGCGGCTCGCGCGGCCGGGGCGGGGGTGTCCGTCAGATGCTCATCGCACGGGCCGTGTTGAGCTGGGCCATCACCATGGGGAAGGTGTCCTGGCCGGTCGCCGGGATCATCGTCGAGTGGTGCCGGCCGCCGCTGGTCACCGAGACCTGGACGAAACCGGTCGTCTGCTTCTCCTTCATCAGGAGGAACAGCAGACCGATCAGACAGAACAGCGCGAAGACGATCGCCAGCACGATCGCGACCGTCGGGATCTTCTCCTCGGTACGGGTCAGGTCCGTCGCCGTCCACACCGCTCCCTTGAGCGGCATCGGACCCGACGGGGTCACGATCTGGTCCTGCATGACGGCGATGTCGCCGAACGTCAGGACCGGCATGCCGGTGCCCGGCTGGGCGCCCGGCTGCGGGAAGCCCTGACCGGGCATGGTCGGCTGGGCCGCGACGCCCTGCGGGTAGCCGTAGCCGGGGCCGGGCTGGGTCGCGGACTCGGGCAGCGGCTGCGGGTAGCCGTACGCCGGGGCGCCCGGACCGGGGTGTCCCGCGCCGTCCGCGACGGTGGGCGGGTTGCCCGGCTGCTGGGGAGCCGGCCCCCACTTGTATGAGTCGTCCGCGTACGGATTCGGATCGCTCAACGTTCCCCGCTCTCGATCAGACCTGTGCGCCCCGGACCCTGCTGGGCCGGCGGGGGCGAACCGGAGTCCGGTTCCGCACGACCGTACCGTCCGGGACCGGACGGCGCAGCAAGAGGCCCCGCTCTGCGCAGGGTTGCTGCGGAGAACGGGGCCGGATGCGACTGCTGAGCCGGTGGCGGTCAGAAGCGGCGCGTGATCAGCGCCCGCTTGACCTCCTGGATCGCCTTGGTGACCTCGATGCCACGCGGGCAGGCGTCCGTGCAGTTGAAGGTGGTGCGGCAACGCCACACACCGTCACGGTCGTTGAGGATCTCCAGGCGCTGCTCGCCGCCCTCGTCGCGCGAGTCGAAGATGAAGCGGTGCGCGTTGACGATCGCCGCCGGGCCGAAGTACTGGCCGTCGTTCCAGAACACCGGGCACGAGGACGTGCACGCGGCGCACAGGATGCACTTGGTGGTGTCGTCGAAGCGCTCGCGGTCCTCGGGGGACTGCAGACGCTCGCGGGTCGGCTCGTTCCCCTTGGTGATGAGGAAGGGCATGACATCGCGGTACGCCTGGAAGAACGGGTCCATGTCGACCACGAGGTCCTTGAGGACCGTGAGGCCCTTGATGGCCTCGACCGTGATCGGCTTCTCCGGGTTGACGTCCTTGATCAGCGTCTTGCAGGCGAGCCTGTTCTTGCCGTTGATCCGCATCGCGTCGGAGCCGCAGATGCCGTGGGCGCAGGACCGGCGGAACGTCAGCGTGCCGTCGATCTCCCACTTGACCTTGTGAAGGGCGTCGAGCACACGCTCCTTCGGGTCGATGTCGATCTGGAAGTCCTGCCACTGGGCCTCGTCGGAGACCTCGGGGTTGAAGCGGCGGATCCGGAGGGTGACCGTGATGTACGGGGAGGCGGAAGACGCCGGGGGGGCGGTCTCGACCTTGTCCAGAGTCGGGGTAGCCATCAGTACTTACGCTCCATCGGCTGGTAGCGGGTCTGGACGACCGGCTTGTAGTCGAGTCGGATCGACTCGGTGCCGTCGGCCGAGACCTCGCGGTACGCCATGGTGTGGCGCATGAAGTTGACGTCGTCGCGGTTCGGGAAGTCCTCGCGGTAGTGACCGCCGCGGGACTCCTTGCGGGCCAGCGCGGAGGTCGCCATGACCTCGGCCAGGTCGAGCAGGTTGCCCAGCTCGATGGCCTCCAGGAGGTCCGTGTTGAACCGCTTGCCCTTGTCCTGGACGGACACGTTGAGGTAGCGCTCGCGCAGCTCGGCGATCTTGTCGACGGCCGTCTTGATGGTCTGCTCGGTGCGGAACACCATCACATTGGCGTCCATGCACTCCTGCAGCTCCAGACGGAGTGCCGCGACCCGCTCGGTGCCCGTCGAGGTGAGCAGCCGCTCGACCTGGTCCTCGACCATCTGCGCCGGGTTCTCGGGAAGCTCGACGAAGTCGTGCTTCACGGAGTACTCGGCGGCGGCGATGCCGGAACGGCGCCCGAAGACGTTGATGTCGAGCAGCGAGTTGGTGCCCAGCCGGTTGGCGCCGTGCACGGAGACACAGGCGACCTCGCCGGCGGCGTACAGGCCCGGGACGACGGTGGTGTTGTCGGCCAGCACCTCGCCCTCGACGTTGGTCGGGATGCCGCCCATGGCGTAGTGCGCGGTCGGCTGGATCGGGATCGGGTCCGTGTAGGGCTCGATGCCGAGGTACGTGCGCGCGAACTCGGTGATGTCCGGGAGCTTGGCGTCCAGCTGCTCCGGCGGGAGGTGCGTGAGGTCGAGGTAGACGTGGTCGCCTTCGGGACCGCAGCCGCGGCCCTCACGGATCTCGGTGTAGATGGAGCGGGACACGACGTCACGGGACGCGAGGTCCTTCATGACCGGCGCGTACTTCTCCATGAAGCGCTCGCCGTCCTTGTTGCGGAGGATGCCGCCCTCACCGCGGGCGCCCTCCGTCAGCAGGATGCCCATGCGCCAGATGCCCGTCGGGTGGAACTGGAAGAACTCCATGTCCTCCAGCGGCAGACCGCGGCGGTAGCAGGCGGCCTGGCCGTCACCGGTCAGGGTGTGCGCGTTCGACGTCACCTTGAAGAACTTGCCGGTGCCGCCCGAGGCATAGATGACCGACTTCGCCTGGAAGACGTGGATCTCGCCGGTCGCCAGCTCGTAGGCGACGACGCCGGCGGACTTCTTGACGCCGTCCTCCTCGACGACCAGCTGGTCCAGGACGTAGAACTCGTTGAAGAATTCCACGCCCTCCTTGACGCAGTTCTGGTACAGCGTCTGGAGGATCATGTGGCCGGTGCGGTCGCCCGAGTAGCAGGCGCGGCGGACCGGGGCCTCACCGTGGTTGCGGGTGTGACCGCCGAACCGGCGCTGGTCGATCTCGCCCTTGGGCGTACGGCCGAACGGCAGGCCCATCTTCTCCAGGTCGAGAACGGCGTCGATGGCCTCCTTCGCCAGGATCTCGGCGGCGTCCTGGTCGACCAGGTAGTCGCCGCCCTTGATCGTGTCGAAGGTGTGCCACTCCCAGTTGTCCTCCTCCACGTTGGCGAGCGCGGCGGCCATGCCGCCCTGCGCTGCGCCCGTGTGGGAGCGGGTCGGGTAGAGCTTGGTGAGCACGGCGGTGCGGCTGCGCTTGGTGGACTCGATGGCCGCGCGCATGCCGGCGCCGCCGGCGCCGACGATGACGGTGTCGTACTTGTGGATCTGCATGATTTCCTCTGGTCCCTCTGGCCCGGCGCCTAGCGGATGTTCGGGTCGAAGGTGAAGATCACCAGCGTGCCCAGCAGGACGGTGAACACCGTGGCGGTGTACAGAAGCATCTTCAGCCAGAAACGGGTGTTCTCCCGCTCGGCGTAGTCGTTGATGACCGTACGGAGACCATTGGCGCCGTGCAGCATGGCCAGCCACAGCATCCCGAGGTCCCAGAGCTGCCAGAACGGCGAGGCCCAGCGGCCCGCCACGAAGGCGAAGCCGATCTTGGAGACGCCGCCGTCCAGCACCAGCTGGATCAGCAGGTGGCCCAGGACCAGGACGACCAGGACGATGCCCGACAGGCGCATGAAGAGCCAGGCGTACATCTCGAAGTTGGTGCGCGAACCCTTGGGGGTCTTGCCGGTCCGCTTGCGCGGCGGCTCGATGACCGGGGCCGGGTTGTCAGCGTCATAGAGGCTGACACCCTCGACGGAGCCGATCGCGGCGGAGGACTCGGTGGACATTGGCCTCAGCTCCCGAAGACTGCGCGTACGGCGTGGCCGAGGACCGGGTACAGCGCCCCGACCATCAGCACGATCCAGATGCCCACGACAGACCAGAGCATCTGCTTCTGGTAGCGCGGGCCCTTGGCCCAGAAGTCCACGGCGACGATACGGAGACCGTTCAGCGCGTGGAAGAGAATCGCGGCCACCAGGCCGTATTCGAGGAGCGCGACGATCGGCGTCTTGTACGTGGCCACGACGTCGTCGTAGGCCTCGGGGGAGACGCGGACGAGAGCGGTGTCCAGGACGTGTACGAACAGGAAGAAGAAAATGAGGACACCGGTGACTCGATGAGCCACCCAGGACCACATGCCTTCCCGGCCGCGGTACAGCGTTCCAGCCGGCACGGAAGAACCCTCCGGGAGCGGGGATTGGGGCCGGCCGGCTTGACTGTCGGTCTGACCCGGCCGGGTACGGTCCACCGGCCCCGGCCATCGTAGCGACGGTTTGTCGGTTCGTTCGCGCGGGGGCCCGCGGTGTGATCAAAGTGGCAATCAAACAGGCACGGACGGGCTAGAAAGGGCTGTCGACCGCCCCCATCGAGCCCGTTCCGTTATGAACCCGATACCAGCTCGATGATGCGGCCCCGGGCGAGTCGGCGCATCTCCTCCGCGGTCACCACCCGCTCCTGGTCGGGTTCGTGGGCCAGCCGGGCCCGGATCCCGGCGAGCACCTGGTCCGGCTGCTCGGCCGGGCCGAAGCCGTCCAGGCAGATCACGAAGACATGGCCGAAGCGCGACTCGTACGCGGCGTGCGCGGCCTGGAGCGCCAGATGGGCGGAGTGCGGGGCGGCGTGGTGCAGACCAGGGGAGACCTCGGCGGTGAGCGCCTCGGAGAGGTCTGCCGGGGCAAGGTCGTAGCCCGCCTCGTCGGCCGCGGCCAGCAGCGAGTCCACGTCGGGAAAGGGGCGGTGGGCGGCCAGCCGCTGCGCCCAGCGGCGGCTGCCGCAGCACTCCAGCAGGGCGGCCTCGGCCTCGGCCGGCGGCACGGCGTTGAAGCGGTCGAGGCCCGGGACACGGGCCTCGGCCTGGTCGGCGGCGGAGTTCTGGACGGGTACGGCCGTCCGGGTGGCCGGTTGGCACAGTTGCTCCGGGAGGCCGGCGCGGGACTCGCTGGACCTGGTCAGCGTGGGCTCCTCGGATCAACGGCATCTGTGACCCTGGAGGGGGAAGCGGTGGAAGAGACCAGGCAGATGCAGGGTGAAGGGAGAGACGAATGTGCCTCAAAGCTAGCCAGGTGGGGCAACGGACGTCCGACAGATGCGCGAACTTCACCCGGACGGGAGAGTTTCGGATCGCCTGACGAACCGTATTCCAAGGAGAATGCCCGGCTGTCTCCCTGATTCTGCCTCGTTTTCCGTAAATGACGGAGGTTTCTGAACGATGTCGCCCTCACGAGGCGCTCTCGTGGCCGGTGCGGTCCTCACCGCGGCGGCCGCCGCGACGATCGCCGTCGTCGTCTGGCCGGAAGGCTCCGACAGCGGGCTCGCCGGACAGTCGTCGAACGCCCGCACCCCCGCATCCTCCTCGGCCGCCCCCTCGCCGGCCCGGAGCTACCCGCTCTCCACCGCCCCGCGCACCATCCCCGCGGTACGCGAGCACATCGCGGCCCGCGGCCCCGGCTGGCGCCCCGGCCCGGACAGCGGGGTCGTCGTGGCCCGCGGCAGCGGGACGCTCGCCGACGAGGGGCAACTGCTGGCCCAGGAGCTGAAGATCCATTACCGGGGCGAGGTCCCCGCCCGCGCGGGCGACGTGCGGCTGGCCCTCGCCCCCGGCAAGGGCACCCCCGAGTCGTACACCCTCGACGTCCACGACGGACGGGTCACCATCAGCGGGCCGGACCAGGCCGGGGTCTTCCACGGAACCCGCACCCTGAAGCAGTCGGTGCGCGCCGACGGCACGATGCCGGAGGGCGAGGTGCGCGACCGGCCCGACCGGCCGCAGCGCGGCCTCAACCTCGACATCGCGCGCAAGCACTACACCGCCGCCTGGATCGAGGACCGGCTGCGCGAGATGGCCGACCTCAAGCTCAACCAGCTCGGCCTGCACTTCTCCGACGACCAGGCCTTCCGCATCGAGTCCCGCACCCATCCCGAGGTGGTGTCGCCGCAGCACCTCACCCAGGCCGAGGTGCGGTCGATCGTCGGCCTCGCGAACCGGCTGCACATCGAGGTCGTCCCGGAGATCGACTCCCCGGGTCACCTCGGCGCGGTGCTGCGGGCCCACCCCGGCCTCCAGCTGCGCAATGTGTCGGGCACCCGCTCGCCCGGGTCCCTCGACATCTCCAATCCGGGCTCGGCCAAGCTCGTCGACGAGCTCCTCGGCGAGTTCACCGAGCTGTTCGGCGGGGCGTACTGGCACCTGGGCGCCGACGAGTACCTCGCGCTGATGGCACGGAACCCGGCCGCCTCGTACCCCCAGCTGCAACGCGCCGCCCAGCAGAAGTACGGGGCGCAGGCCGGCATCAAGGACCTGACGACCGGCTGGCTGAACGACCGCGCGGCGGTGGTGCGCCCGCACGGCAAGCGGCCCAAGGCGTGGAACGACGGCTTCTTCCGCGACGGGACCGTGCACGCCGACAAGGACATCGAGGTGGAGTACTGGACGGGCAAGGAGTACGGCGCCCGGGAGCCGGAGGAGTATCTGCGCGAGGGACGGCGCGTGGTGAACCTCAACGACGAGTTCCTCTATTACGTGCTCGGTCAGCCCAACCAGTTCGTCTACCCCACGGGCAAGCGGATCTACGAGCAGTGGACCCCGCTCGTGCTGCGCGGCACCCGGCCGGTCCCGGCGCGCTACTCCGGCCAGATCCTCGGCGGCCGGTTCGCGGTCTGGGGTGATCTTCCGCAGGCGCAGACCCCGGCGCAGGTGGCGCAGGGCATCCGGATGCCGCTGCGCGCGACCGCCCAGAAGCTGTGGGCCCCGGGCAAGCCTGCCCTGAGCTGGGACGAGTTCCGGGCACTGGCCGCGCGGATCGACGGGACGGGCTGAGCGGGGCGGGCTGAGCGGGGTGGGGCAGGGCGGGGCGAGGTCGAGCGACGGATCGTCGGGTGGTGCCGAGGTGGTGATCGGTCGGGGTGCCGGGCGGTGCCGCTCGGCCCGTCGCTCCCCGGCACCGGGCCGGATTCCTCGTGGACAGCCAGGTGGCGGGGGGCTAGGTTCCGGATGCCGCGCGGTCCGGGGAGGGACGCGCGTTCTCGCGTTCGTGCTCAGAACCTTGGGGGGTTCCGCTTCATGCTCTGCTCCACCTGCCGTCTCAGACCGCCCGTCACCGACGACGGACGCTGCCTGCTCTGCGCCGGCCCGGCCGGGGCGGCACCTGCCCCGATGCCGCCCGCCCCGGCCTTCTTCGCGCCGCAGCAGTACCTGCGTTCGCCCGAGGGGCTCGCGAAGGCCGTCGTCGTCCTGCTGGCGGTCGTCGCGGCGGCGGATCTGCTCGCCGTGGCGGCGGGACTGAACAGCCGCCGTGTGATCGCGGCCGGGCTGGAGAACGACTTCGCGACTTACGACGAGGCGGAGGCGACGCTCGCGGACAATCTGTACGGGACGGCGGGCGTGCTGCAGTCCCTCGTGAGCCTGGCCACCGCGGTCGTCTTCATCATCTGGTTCCGGCGGGTACGGCTCAACGCCGAGGTGTTCGACCCGAGCATGCAGCCGATGAGGCCCGGCTGGGCCGTCGGAGCCTGGTTCGTCCCGATCGCCAACCTGGTGCTGCCGCGCCGGATCGCGGGCGGCATCTGGACCGCGAGCGCCCAGACGAACACCGACGGCAGCTGGCGCTCGGTCCCGGCCACCGTGATGAACCTGTGGTGGGGGTTCTGGGTCGTCTCGCTGATCGCCTCCCAATACGCGACCCGGCAGTCCTGGAAGGCCGAGCAGCCGCAGGAGATCCTCGATACGACGGCCCTGGTGATGGGGAGCGACGTCCTCGACATCGTGGCCGCGGTGTTCGCCGTCCTCTTCGTCCGCAAGCTGACCCGGATGCAGGGGGAGCGGGCGGCCCTCGGCACGTATCCGCTGGGCACCCCGGGCGTACCGGGGCGCGGTGACTGGGGCCGCGCCCACTGAGCGACGTTATTCGGCCTCCGTGGTGACGGTTTTGAGCCATCCGGCGCTGAAAGCGGTACAGGAGCGGTAACAGGAAGCGCCTCGTCCCCATGTGCGTGCGCACGGGGGCGTGCCGACGGGAGACGCCGATGAGCCTGCTGGAACTGATCGCCGCCGCCGACGAGCGCGGGCTCGCCGCGAGCGCGGTCGCCTGCCTCGACCGCTGCCTGCCGCAGCCCGTGGACGGAGCGGACCCGGATCCGCTCCGTCCGCTCTGGGCGGGGTGCGCGGACGCGGCGGCCTGGCCGGAGCGGATCGCGGAGGTCCGCGCGGCGCTGGACGCCGCGGCCGACGAGGAGGGCGCCGCCCCGCGGATCCGGAAGCTGCTGGGCGAGGCGCCCGCGGACCGGGCGGCGCCGGAGCTGCGGGAGTGGGCCGACGCCTGCTCGCTGCTGGCCCTGGAGGTCCACCTCGACCCGGACACGGCGCCGGGCGCCGGTACGGAGGCGGCGCGACGCCGGCGCGCGGGCGATCCGGATGGGGCGGGCCCGTTGCCCGCCGGGGAACTGCGCCGGCAGATCCGGATCCTGGAGATGCTGGCCGCGACCGCGACCGCGGACGCCGCGTCGGCGGGCGCCGGACTGCGCCAGGTGCTGGAGGTCTCGGCCGAGGGACAGCGGGTACTGCGTGCCGCGGTCTCGCGGCGGGCGCGCCGCGATCCGGACGAGAGGCCCTGGGCCTGACGCGGCCGAGCCGCCGTACCGGGCCGACGCACCGCCTGCGTCGGCCCCGGTCCAGGTGCTTCCGCCCGTTCCCGGCTGCGGTCGGTCACGCGTCGGCCACGTGACCGACCGCAGGGCCGGCTGCCGCGGGGCCGGTTACCGCGGGCTGTCCCGGCGCGGGTGGACGCCGTCGGCGAGCGCCTCCCCGGCCTCGTCCCGCAGCAGCCGTACGTACTCCCGGGTCCATGTCTCGACCGTTGCCCGGTCCCACAGGTCGGCCGAGTACTCCACGGCACCCTCCAGAACGTCCCCGGCCGGGGTCAGCACCATGATGAACTCCGACCGGGACGCGGCCGGGGCGATCTCCGCCACCGTGGTGGTGAGCCCCGGCAGTTCGATCCCGGTGTCCAGCGAACTCTCGTAGGCCAGGCCGACGGCCAGGCTGTCCGGTATTTCGACGCCCCTGCGCTCCCGCATCGCCGGCGCCACCTGGCGCGGCGGCATGGCGTGCTCCATGCCCAGGACCGTCGTACGGGTGACCCGGTCCGTCAGCGCCGCGAAGGAACCGGCGCGCGCGTCACGGACCCGCAGGGCGAACCCGGTGGCCGTGCAGCCCACCAGGGACTCGAACTCGCGGCTTTCCCGGCCCGCGTAGGAGATGTTCATCACCACGTCCTCCTGCTCCGCCTTCGCCGCCAGCAGCCGGCCGAGCGCCGCCGCGGTCACCACGAAGGGCGTGGTCGCCCGCCGGGCGGCCAGCCGTTCCACATCGGCGCGGACCTCGGCGGGCACGGTGAATTCGACGACTCCGCCCCGCCCGCTGAGGGCGCCGGGCCGCGGCCGGTCCAGCGGCAGATCCACCGCGAAGGGGGCGTCGGCGAGTTCGTCCAGCCAGTAGTCCGTGCGGCGCCCACCGGTCGCCGCCTCGTGGGCGATCTGCCAGTGCGCGTACTCCACTTGCTGCGGTACCACGGGTGACAGGCCGGGGCCGGTTCCGGTGACGGCCGTACGGTAGAGCGCGGCGAGCTCATTGAGCAGCGTGGTCAGGGCCCACCCGTCGCAGGTGCAGTGGTGCAGCACGAGCAGCAGTACCCACTCCTCGGTGCCGGTGCGCAGCAGGCGGGCGGAGAGCACGTCCCCCTCGAAGAGGTCGAGCGGTGTCTCTGCCGCCCGCTCGGCGAGCCGTTCCACCTCGGCCCGCCGTTCCGGCTCCGGCCGTGAGGTGAGGTCGTCGACGGGCAGGTCGAGGGGGCGGGATTCGAGCACCTCCTGGCGCCAGGAGCCGAGGCCCTCCTGTACCAGGCGGGTACGCAGCGCTTCATGACGCTCGGTCAGCTGCTGGAGTGCGGTGCCGAGGGATCCGGGGTCCAGCCGGCCGGAGAAGGTGATCCGCAGGGCGACGTTGAAGACCTGCGGTCTGGCGTGGCGGGCCTGCAGGGTGGCGAAGCGCGACTGCTGTCGGCTGGCCGGGCCCCGGCGGACGACCCTTCGCGATCCGGCGTCGTGCACGAACTCCGTCATGGCGCGCAGCGTGGGCTCCTGGTAGAGGTGCGAGAGCGGGTACTCGATGCCCCACGCCTCCCTGATCCGGTTGACCAGCCTCGTCGCGGTGAGCGAATGCCCGCCCAGGTCGAAGAAGGAGACATCCGGATCGACACCCGACGCGGTGAGGCCGAACTCGGCCGCCCAGAGCTCACGAAGTCCGTCCGTCGGCGTGGTGCGGGGTTCGGCCTCCGGCGCGGTGCGGGGTTCGGCCTCCGGCGCCGGGCCGCCGGCCCGGCGGGCCCCCTCGCCGGCCGCCGGGGGGAAGGGACCAGCCGACGGGAGGAAGGGACCGGCAGCCGGGATGAAGGGACCGGCCGACGGGAGCCGCGTCCGGTCCAGCTTGCCGTTACCGGTCAGCGGCAGTTCGTCGAGGATCCGCCAGGCGCGCGGCACCATGTACTCCGGCAGGCGGTGGCTGAGTTCTTCGGCCCACCGGTCCGTGCGGGACCGTTGCTCCGCCGCACTGTCGCGGCCCGGCCCGGCGGGTACCACATAGGCGGCCAGGAAGGCCTCGCCGTTCGCACGGCGCAGGCCGACGACGGCCGCCCGGCGGACACCGTCGAGACGGCCCAGTACCTGCGTCACCTCCTCCGGCTCGACCCGGAATCCGCGGATCTTCACCTGGTCGTCGGTACGGCCCACGAACACGAGTCGCCCGTCCGCCGTCCAGCGGACCAGATCGCCCGTGCGGTAGTAGCGGCTCTCGGTCCCGTTCTCCGCCCCGCTCTCAGGCTCGGCGTTGTCCGGCTCGGCCGTGAACCTCTCCCCGGTGAGGTCCGGCCGGTGCAGATAGCCCGCGGCCACGCCCGGACCACCGACGAGGAGCTCACCCACCGCACCGATGGGCACCGGCTTGTCCGAGGCGTCCACCACGCGCAGGGTCACGTTGTCGGCCGGACGCCCGATCGAGATCACGTCCGCCCCCTCGTCCGCGCCCTCGTCCGGGACGGGCCCGCCGGCCCCGGGGGAGACCGTGTCGACGACGCACAGCACGGTCGTCTCGGTCGGGCCGTAGATGTTCACCGTCTCGTAGGGGGCCTCGGGCCGGGGACGGCTCCGGAGCGCCTCGCCGCCCAGCAGCAGATGGCGCAGCGGGGGCTGATCGGCCACCGGCAGGCGCAGCACCTGTTCGCCCAGGGCCGTCGGCAGGACGCTCAAGGCGATGTCCTGGTCCGCGTACCACCGGGCCAGGGCGAGCGGATCGCGGCGGACCGGCTCACCGGCCACGACGATCGTGCCGCCCGCCGTCAGCGCCGGCCAGATCTCCAGGAGTGAGGCGTCGAAGCTCTGGCTGCACACGACGGCGCTCCGGTCGTCGCCGGTGAACGCGAAGCGTTCGTGGTGCCACTGGCAGAGGTCCACGAGGCCGCGGTGCGTGAGCACGACACCCTTGGGCGTGCCGGTGCTGCCCGAGGTGTAGATGACGGAGCACGCGGAGATGAGGGAGGAGCCCCCGGTGCCGGTGCCGGTGCCGGTGGCCGGCCGGGTGCCCGGCCCGGGGGCTCCCGTCGGGGCGGCGTCCGGCGCGACGACGGTCACCGATCGGGGCAGCCGCAGCTCCCCCGGTCCGTCCGCGCCGCTGATCACCGTGCGGGCGCCGCTCTCGGCGATCACCTGCGCGGCGCGGACGGCACCGAGCGACGGGTCGAGCGGCACATACGCGCAACCGGCCCGCAGCACGGCGAGCAGCGCCACGACGAGCTCCGCGGAGCGTGGCAGCCACACCGCCACCAGGGGTTCCCGGTCCTCGTCCGCCCGGTGTTCCGCGAGCACGGCGGCGAGCCGGCCGGCCCGCTCGTCCAGCTCCCGGTAGGTCAGTACGGCGTCCTCGGCCTCCACCGCGGTCCGCGCAGGGTGCGCCGCCGCCTGCCGGGCGACCCAGTCGTGCACGGTGGTGTCCGCGACCGGCCGGACCGGGCCGTGTTCCCAGCTCTCCGGCACCTCGTCGCCCTCGACCGCCGGGCGGGCGAGCAGGGACAGCGGTGTGCCGGGCTTGTCGACGGCGGCGGCCAGAAGGTCGCGGAAGACCGTGAAGAACCTGTCGACGGTGCCCGGCTCGAACAGATCCGCGTTGTACTCCAGATGACAGCGAACGCCCTGCGGCCCGTCGGTGAAGTAGACCGTCAGATCGGTCAGCGCCTTGTCGGGGCCGGCGTCCAGCGCGACCGCCTCGATGCCGGGGAGGTCGAGGCGGAACGGCTCCGACGACTGGAACTCGGCGCACACCTGGAACACCGGCGTGCGGTCCGTCCTGCGGGGCGGAGCGAGTACGCGCACCACCTTCTCGAACGGTGTCCCCGCGTGGTCGTAGGCGTCGAGCGCGACGGTACGCACCCGGTCCAGCAGCGTCGCGAACCCGGGATCGCCGGTGAGGTCGACCCGCAGGGCGACGGTGTTGACGAAGAAGCCGATCAGCTCCTCGGCCCGCCGCGGCCGGTCCGAGACCGGGATGCCGATGACGATGTCCTCCTGCCCCGTGACCCGCCGCAGCATCGCCGCCCAGCCGGCCACCAGGGTCATGAACAGGGTGGCTCGTTGGCCCCGGCTCAGCTGCCTGACCTGTTCGGACAGCCCGGGGCCGAGGGAGCGGAAGACGGCGCGGCCCTCGGAGGTCATCTCCGCCGGCCGGGGGCGGTCGGTGGGCAGTTCGAGGACCGGGAGGTCGCCGCCGAGCACGCGCCGCCAGTGGGTCAGGTCCCGCGCGCTGCCGGGGCCGTCGGCCGTCGCGCGCTGTTCCCGTGCGTGCTGGGCGTAGCTCCAGGTCAGCGCGGGCAGCCCGGCCTCGGTGCCGTCGCGCGCCGCCCGGTAGAAGGCGGCGAGGTCCCGGCACAGGACGGTCGCCGAGGCCGCGTCGACCACGATGTGGTGGAAGGACAGGACCAGCACGTGCTCGTCGACCGCGGTACGTACGAGCCGGCTGACGAACAGCGGACCGTTCTCCAGGTCGAAGCGGCGGGCGCTCTCCGTCGCCAGCGCCTCCCGCACGGCGGCCTCGGCCCGGAGCGTGCCGTCCACCACGCCGAAGTCGGGCTCGGCGGCCTCCCGCACCAGCTGGACCGCCGAATCGCCGGCCTGCCGGAAGACGGTGCGCAGCCCTTCGTGGCGGGCGACGAGCCGGCGCAGCGCGGTGTGCAGTGCCTCGGTGTCGAGCGCACCGCGCAGGCGGATCGCCTTCACCTCGTTGTAGGCGGTGCGTCCCGGGAGCAGGCGTTCCAGGAACCAGATCCGCTCCTGGCCCGGGGACAGGGGCGCGCCCGGGTCGGGTGTCCGCCGCTCCCGGTGCCGGCGGCGCAGGGCGTCCAGCCGGGGGAGACCGGCGCGCAGCTGGTCCGCCGATACGCCGAAGTCGACCAGCGCGACGATCTCGTCCGCGCCCGCGTCGGCCACCGCCTCGGCCACCGGCAGGACGGTGTCCACGTCGCCTATCAGGGCCCGCTGGTCGCAGTAGCGGCCGTAGGCGCGCCGGAAGACCACGTCCAGGTCGTCCTCGCTGAGCGATCTCAGGTCGGTGGTGACACCGAGGCTGTTGGTGACGCCGCTGAACAGGGACAGCGAGGCCTGCATGTAGCGGGCCATCGGCGCGAAGGCCTCGGCGCGGGCGGTGTCGTGGTCGTCGGCGAGATAGGTGTGCAGCAGGACGGCGACCCGTCCGGCGTCCGGGTCGAGGCCGTGGAGCGCCCGGGCCCGGCGGTAGCGGGCGATGTTGTCCCTGAGCTGGTCGATGTCCTGGGTCATCAGATTGGTCACGATGCCCAGGTCGTGCGCGGCGGCGCGTTCGTACGACTCCGGGTTGGCGACCACCGCCGTGTAGAGCGGCGGCATCGTCTGGACGGGGCGGGGGAAGAGCTGGATCTCGCGTTCGCCGTCCCCGGTGGTGCGGCGCAGTGTCTCGCCCCGCCAGAGGCTCCGCACCTGTTCCAGCCGGTCGTACATCTCCTGCTTGTGCGGCCCGAAGCGCTCGGGGAAGAAGACGAAGTCGTTGGCGTTCCACCCGCTCGCGACGCCGAGGCCGACGCGTCCGCCGGAGAGGTTGTCCGCCATGGACCACTCCTCCGCCACCCGGATCGGGTCGTGCAGCGGGAGCACGACCGAGCCGGCGTTGATGCGGATGCGCCGGGTCTCCCGGGACAGTGCCGCGGCCAGGACGGCGGGGTTCGGAAAGAGGCCGCCGAACGAGTTGAAGTGCCGTTCGGGCATCCACAGCGCCTCGAACCCGTGCTGGTCGGCGAACCGGGCCGCCTCCATGAGCAGTTCGTAGCGGCCCTCCTTCGGGCCGGGTCCGTCGTCCGGGTAGTCGCCGAAGAAGTAGAGGCTGAAGTCCGCGCGACGCGGCGTCGTGGCCGCCGCGGAAACCGGGACGGCCACGGGAACCGGGACGGCCGCGGGAACGGGCGGCACATCGGCCACCTCGTCCGCCACCTCGCCCGCCACCGCATCGGCCACGGTTTCGGTCGACGGGACGGGGAGGGCCGCCGCCGGTCCGACGGCTGCCCGGACGGGTGCGGGGCGCCGGGACGGGCCCGTGCCGGTGCGGAAGAAACCGGCCTTCCGCAGGTCCCTCAGCGACCCCCGCACGGCATCGGCCACATGCTCGATGTCACCGTCGGTGTGAGCCGTGGAGAGGAAGAAGTTGCGCCACTCCCATACGTGCACGCCCCGCAGCATCAGGTGGTAGTAGAGAAGCTCCATGTCGGCGCGGTGCTCGAAGCGGAACTGGGAGCCGAACCAGCCCATCCGCAGGGGGAATTCCTCGGCTTCGAAGAAGTCGTTGAGTCCGGTGGCCAGTTCGGTCGTCCGGGCGTTGAGCCGCTCCTGAAGGTGCGGACTGTGCTCCTTCAGATGAGTGAGTACGGCGTGCGCCGCGGTCATCGACACGGGATGCTGCAGGTAAGTGCCGCCGAAGAAGGTGGTGTCGGCGGTCGGACCGCTGTCGTCCCCGTAGGTCCAGTGACCGCCGTCGACCCCGTCCATGATGTCGGAGCGTCCGGCGATCGCGCCGATGGGGAATCCGCCGCCGAGGAGCTTGCCGTAGGTGGCGAGATCCGGGGTGACGCCGTAGAGCTCCTGCGCGCCGCGGAGCGCGGGACGGAATCCGGTCAGCATCTCGTCGAACATCAACACGATGCCGTGACGAGCGGTCAGTTCGCGCAACTTGCGGACGAACGCGGCCGGCTGGAGCGAGGGATGCCTGCTCTGCACCGGTTCGACGATGACCACCGCGATCCGCTCCGCGTCCCGTTCGATCGCCTGAAGGGCCTTCTCGCTGCCGTATTCGAGGACGGTCAGTTCGGCGACGGCACTGTGCGGGATGCCCCGGGAGACGGGTACGGTCCCCTCCTGGGCGCCGTGGCCCGCCTGCCGGCCCAGCACCTGGTCGGCATGGCCGTGGTAGGAGCCCTGGAAGGTGACGATCCGGTCGCGGCCGGTGGCGGCACGGGCCAGACGGATCGCCGCCGCGTTGGCCTCCGTACCGGAGTTGGCGAAGGCCACCCGTTCCATCCCGGTCAGTTCGCACAGCAGCTCGGCGGCCGCGCCCGTCTCGACGCTGCGGGGGCCGAGCCGGATGCCCCGGGAGAGGTGTTCGCGTACGGCTTCCCGGACGAAGCCGGGCTCGTGGCCGAAGAGGAGCACCCCGAAACCCATGGTGATGTCGGTGTAGCTGTTGCCGTCGATGTCCTCGATCCGTGCGCCCTCCGCGCGACGGGCCGCTACCGGATAGAGCATCTCCTTGGTCGACTTGCGGAATCCGACGACCGCTCTGCTGTCGGCGAGTCTGCGGCGGTGGCGCTGGGCGAGTTGTCTGGAGGCCGCCGTACGTGCCGTGTACCGGCGTACGAGGTCGTCGAGATGGTTCTGCTGAGTGCGGGGCGAGGTGGAGCGGACCATGCCGGCATCGGGGGCGATCACCACGCGCGGCCCGTGTGCCTGAGGCTGTCGTGCACCGCCGGCCACGGCCGGCCCGGCGCCGATCTGTTCGGTGATGCGCTGCGCGAGCCGGGCCATGTCGGCCAGGTCCCGGTCCAGGGCGGCAGTGAGGCTCTTCTGCTCGTTCACCGGACCACCTCGTCGTTCGGCAGGGCCGCCGCCGAGTTGCTCCGGAGCGCGAGCAACTCGGAGAGCTGGGATATCTGGGTGAGCATCTGGAGCTGGATCTGTGACAGCTGCTGGACCCGCAGGGCCAGCTCCCGCAGCTCCTGCCGGGTGACGGGACCGCCGTCCGGCTCCTGCCGGGTGACGGGGCCCGCGTCCGCGACGACGTCGTGCGGTACGGGGTGGGGGTGCGGGACGTCGTGCGGTACGGCATGGGCGACAGGCGGCGAGTCGTCGGCCGACGCGGCGTGGACAGGCGGTGTGCCGCCCGTCGCCGGCCCGGCGGTCGCGGGTGCGGCGGCCGGCCGGGGGACGGCCCCGGGCTGCCCGGACCGGCCCGGCCGCCCGGGCAGCCGCGCAGCGACGAGTTCGGCGAGAAGCCGGGGCGTTCCCGTCTCGTCGAACAGCTCTCGCATCGTGATCTTGACGTGGTGTTCCTGCTCGATCTCCCGGAGCACATTGATCATGAGGAGCGAGTCCGCACCGAGATCGAAGAAGGGGGTGTCGGCGGGGACCGAGGTGAGGTCCTCCCCGAAGGCTCCGGAGAGGAAACCGAGGATGCTGTCCAGCAGCGGTCCGGTCTCCGTCACTTCTGTCGTCATGGTGCGTTCCTCTCTCGCCGGGGAAATGGGTCCGCGGGGCCCGGGTGGGGCCCCGACCCAGTGGTGTCGGTGCTGGAAGCGGTAGCCGGGCAGCGGGACGCGCCGCCCTCCGGTGCCGGCCAGGAACGTCTCCCAGCGGACATCCGCTCCCGCGCAGTGCAGATCCGCCGCAGCGCCGAAGAGTGCCGTGAGCCCGGTGTTCCGGTGCAGGGAGGGAACCGCCCGCACCGCGGGCAGGGAGCGGCGGGCCAGGCTGCTGAGCGTGGTGTGCGGGCCGATCTCCAGGAGTACGCCGGGCCGTTCACCGGCGACGGCACGCAGCGACGCGTCGTAGCGCACCGGCTCGCGGGCATGGCGGACCAGGTGCTCCGGGTCCGGCACCCAGCCGGGCTCCCGGGTCCGGCCGTCGAGAGAGCTGATGAAGCGGGTCCGTACCGGTGCGAAGGGGACCTTCGCCAGTACCGTCGCGAACGCGTCGAGCATCGGCTCCGTAGCGGCGGTGTGGAAGGCCCGGTCCACCGCGAGGCGTTCGTACGGGGTGGACCGGTCGTCGAGCGCGGCGCACATCCGGTCCACGGCCGCGACGGGACCGGCCAGCACATGGGAGCGTTCCCCGTTGGTCACGGCGAGTTCCAGGCCGGGGTGAGCGGCGGCGAGCTCCGTGGCGGACTCCCGCGCCAGCGCCACCGCCACCATGGCGCCCGGCGCGCAGTGCTCCCGCATCAGCCGGCCCCGGTACGTGCTGAGTTCCAGGCCGTCCGCGAGCGACAGCGCCCCGGCCGCGAAGAGCGCCGCGTACTCACCGACGCTGTGGCCCGTCACGGCCCAGGGTTTGATGCCCGCCTCGTCCCACAGCCGGACCAGGGCGCACTGCAGGGCGAACAGGGCCGGCTGCGCGGTCGCGGTCGGCCAGACGGCCCCCGGGGTGCCCGCCCCCTCGGTGAGGAGTCCGGTCAGCATCGGTTCACCGGTGAGACGGCGGTGCCACGCCTCGCAGGCGTCGAGGACCTCACGCACGACGGGAAACCGTTCGTACAGGGCCGCCGCCGCCCCGGGGCGCAGCGAACCCTGACCGGTGAACTGGAACACCACCCGGGTGGGGGCGTCCCCCGGCGGCACGGGGGACGCGGCGGTCGCGGCGGTCGCGGCGGTCGCGAGCGGTGCGGGGCCGCGGAGCCAGGCGTCCAGGGCGTCGGCCAGCGTGGACGGTGTGCTCGCCCGGACCGCGATCCGGTACCGGCCGTGCGAGCGCCCGAGCGCGGCGGTCGTGACGAGATCCGCCAGGGGCAGCGCGGTCCGCCTGCGGAGCACGTCGCGCAGGGACCGTACGTTGTCGGCGAGGGCCTCCCGGCTCGTCGCGGAGACCAGGAGCACGTCCGGCGGGGCCGCGGTGGCGGACCGCGGCCCGGGTTCGGGGGCTTCCTCAAGGATCAGGTGGACGTTGGTGCCGCCGACCCCGAGCGAGGTGACACCCGCCCGCCGGGGGGTGCCGTTCTCGGGCCACGGATGCGGGGCGCGGGGTGCGTAGAACGGGCTGTCCGCCAGCCCGAGCAGCGGATTGGGATCGGTGAAGCCCGCGATCGGAGGGATCACACCGTGTTTGAGCACCAGCAGGGCCTTGACGAGACCGGCCAGTCCGGACGCCACGTCGAGATGCCCGATGTTGGCCTTGACGGCTCCGAGAGCGCAGTAGCCGGTCCGGTCCGTGTCCTGCCGGTACGCCGCGCCCGCCCCCTCCAGCTCGATGGGGTCGCCCTTGAGGGTGCCGGTGCCGTGGGTCTCCAGATACCCGATGGTGTCCGCCCGGACGCCCGCGTGGTCCAGCGCCCGGCGTACGGCTTGCTGCTGGCCCCGCGCGCTGGGTGCCGCGAACGCCTGCTTGTCGGCGCCGTCGTTGCAGATGCCCCAGCCGCGGATGACGCCGTGCACGGTGTCGCCGTCCGCGAGCGCACGGGTCAGCCGCTTCAGTACGACGGCCACGACACCGGTGCCGCCGACGGTCCCGTTCGCGGCCGCGTCGAACGCCCGGAGCCGGCCGGTCCTGGAGAGGATCGAGCCCTTGACGTAGTGGTAGCCGAGCACCTGCGGGACGTGGACGGCGCCGGCGCCGGCCAGCGCGATGTCGCATTCGTCCAGCAGCAGGGACTGGGCGGCCAGGTGCACACCCACCAGCGAACTGGAGCAGGCGGTCTGTACGTTGACGGCGGGGCCGGTGAGACCGAGCCGGTGGGCGACCCGGGTCGCGTTGAAGTCGGTGTAGTTGCCCACCAGGACCTGCATGCCGGCCAGCCAGTCGGCGATGTCCTCGTTCGGCAGGACGTTGTTGAGCAGATAGGACTGCATGCTGTACAGGTGGTAGCCGGTGCTGGCATAGACCCCGATCCGCCTGCCGTCCCGCTCGTCCGGGTAGCCGGCGTTCTCCAGGGCGTGCTGCGCGCACTCCAGGAACAGGCGGTGCTGGGGGTCGGTCAGGCGGGCCTCGCGGGCGCTCATCCCGAAGTGCCGGGCGTCGAACCCGGCGATGTCGTCCAGGACGGCCGAGGCCCCGACGAAGTCGTCGCGCCGGTACAGCTCTTCGGGGACCCCCGCGGCCTTCAGTTCGTCCGTCGTGAAGCGGGTGAAGCGGTCCTCGCCGTCACGGATGATGCGCCACAGGTCCTCCGGGGTGTCGGCCCCCGGCAGCCGGAAGGCCATCCCGACCACGGCGATGCGCGGGTCCTGCCCGCCCCCGCCCATCAGCCGCGCCCTTCCTGCACGGCGGCGTCGCCGGCCTCACGTAATCGCCCGGTCCCGGCCGGGGAACGGCGCAGCACGAGCAGCGTCAGCAGGGCGAGGCACAGGACGATGGCGAGGCCGTGCAGGGAGGCGACCACCTGGAACGGGGAGAAGGACTCCAGCAGCGATCCGCTGACCAGCATCCCCAGTCCGAACCCGGCGTTCTCGGCCGAGGCGGAGAGCCCGAAGAGGCGTCCGCGCTGCTCGTCCGGGACCAGCTGGAGCCGTGAAACGTAGACGACCTCGGTGACTCCGTCCGCCGCTCCGGCGAGGAGTGAGGTGGCGAGCGCCGGTACGGTGGGCAGCCCGCTGAACACGATGATGAACGCCCCCGACATGACACAGGCGCCGACCGCGAAGGCACGCTCGCCCAGCGTGCGTCCGGTCCGGCGGTTGTGCCGGGCCAGCACCTGCTGGGCGATGATGGTGCCGACCGCCCAGGTGGCCCAGAACTGGCTGATGAAGGTGGCCGGGTGGTCGGGGTCCAGCAGGCTGGAGTAGACGGGCAGCGCGACATTGTGCGAGGAGGAGCCCAGCCCGTCGACGGCCCGCACGGCGATCATCGCCATCAGCACCGGCGCGCCGGCCCACAACAGCCGGACGGAACGGCGCCCGGCGCCCGGCGCGCCCTCCTCCGCGCCCCCGGACCCTTCGGACCGGGCCCTCGTGCGGATCGGCAGCACCAGCAGTACCGACGCGGAGACCAGGAACGTGCCCGCGTCCAAGACGAACGCCGCCGTGTACCCGAGCTGCGCCACCACCACACCCGCCGAGGCGAAGCCCGCGATCATGGCGAGGGAACGGCCGGTGACCAGCAGGCTGTTGGCGCGGGTCCGGTGCTCGGCCCCCACGATCTCCGGGATGCTGCTGCGCAGGGCGACCTGCGAGAGCGTCGAGCAGCCCCCGGTGACCACGGCCAGGCAGTACAGCAGGGAGATCCGGCCGGCCTCGGGCGCCAGGAGCAGCACCAGGAGCGCCAGCGCCTGACCGAGGTCGGCGCCGATGATCAGCCGCTTGCGGTCGTACGCCGAGACAAGGCGCCCGCTGACGAACCCCGCCCCCACACTCGTCCCCAGCCGCACCGCCATGAAGAGCCCCGCGGCCAGGGCGCTCCCGGTGACGTCGTAGACGAAGACGTTCAGCGCGACCATGTTCAGATAACTGCCGTACGCGGAAACGCCGTTACCGAGAACGAGCAGCCGGAAATGCTTCATGCGCACCCTTTCGGAACCACGAGGGGGAGCAGGCACCCGATCGCCCGCCGCCTCAGCCTCATGCGCTGGGACGGTCTCCCAACACCCCATCCCCCTTGCAGAGTTCAGCGGCCGCGCATGCACCTGCCAATCCCGTCAAGCCTTGCCCGCCTGTCACTGGCTTCACACCGGACCGCCGACATTTCCGGGATCCGACCGCCCATTCGATCCGGGGCGCACGGGTGAGCGCGGCACGGGGGCGGTGCGGAGGCGGGTGAGAACCCGGTGGGCGTGAGTGCCGGGGTCCGGCGCCACTGTCCGGGGCGCGCGAGGTCCCGCCGGCGAAATCCGGATGAACCGGTGGCGCGTCGGACCCCCGGTCGATCACGCGAGTGGTCTGCTCACGTCAAACGTGCAGCCGGGGAGAGGAGTGACGAGGACGACCGGGGCCGCCACCCCCGGCCGAATTATCCCCCAAAGGGCCTCTGGTCAGGAGTTTTGTCGGCTCGGTGGGGGTTACCGCTTGCCGTCTGGTTCGGCCCTGCTCCAGGTGTTTCTGATTGCTCCTGGCTGCTGTTGGTCACGCGTTGGTCATGCGTCCAGCTGGCGGGCCGCCAATGGTTACGTCATGCGGGGTGGCCGGACATGCGGTGCCGGAAGAGGACCGGACCCCACTGAAACCAGTCCTCTTCTCTCTCCAGGTGCTGACCTGGGCATGGCCCTTCAGCCGCTCCGGGGAGGCGTGAGCTTGTCGAGATCGAGGCTGATCTCGAAGGGCACCAGGCGGTGAAGGGAACCCCGGAAGATACCGGCGGGCGCGTAAGCACCCGTCGGTTCGTCGAGCTCGTACACGTGGACGGCGGGCGTACCGTCCTCGTCCTCGATGCACCAGTAGTGCAGAATGCCCGCCTCTGCGTATTTGCGGAGCTTGACCGTGCGGTCGCGGTGGGCGGACTCGGGTGAGACGACCTCTACGACGAGCTTCACGTCGCCAGGGGCGTACCAGGTGCGGTCGGGGTCGTAGGGGAGGGTCGTCAGCAGGAGGTCCGGCTCGGGTCGGTTTCGGGCGTCGAGGCGGATCGTCATTTCTCGCTCGACCTCTACGCCGGCTGGCGCCTGCGTCATCAGCGTGGTGGTCAGAGCGGTAATCAGACGGCCGTGCCAGGACCGCTGGGGCGACATCATGAATACGAGGGCTCCGTCAATCAGCTCGGTGTGGCGCGGGGCCTCGGGGAGGTGATCCAGGTCCTCCGCGAACCAGCCTTCCGCGCGGGGCGGGCGCATCCAGTCGGGCAGTGCGGTCATGCCATTACGGTAACGGCTGCGGTCGCAGCCCGCCGGGAGCTTCCCGGAGCCTCGGATCAAGGCCTCGGCGTGGCCGCCGGCGATCGCTACGGCACGGGTATGAGGCCTCCGCCCAGAGCGTCGTGACGGATGCGTCGCGTCAGAACGATCTGGTCTTGCAACAGGCGCTCGTATGCGTCGAGCTGCTTCATCGTTTCGGCGATCGCTTGCTGGGTCGCGAGGTCCGGCAGTAGCACGGGCAGGTCACCGAGCACATCGAGGGAAATGGTCCTCATCTTCATGCTTCCCGTGGAGTGGGCCTCCAGCCACGCGCGTGCCTCCGCGCCACGCAGGTAGGCGGCGAAGTAGTCGGCGTCGAGCTCAGCGGGGGGCCGCAGCAGGAAGCACCCTGTGCCACACACCCATCCCTGCTGTTCTTCGCGGACCACAGCCGCTCGTCCCAGCTCTCCGCGGCGTGCCAGGACGACATCACCGGAGCGAAGGCGGAAGCGCTCCAGCCTTTCCGCGTGGTGCGCGCTGATGCGCCGGATGTTCGCTGTGCTGAAGCCGCTTCCCGTCAGGTCCCTGGGCATCACGACGGGGACTCCGTCGGATTCGACGTAGTCGTCGGCGCGGATCAGACTGCCTGAGGGGCCTGCGAGCAGCAGGATCCGGTCCGTGGGGGCCCCTGCCGCGGCACCTTCCACAAGGTGCCGCAGCGGCGTCCGAGTGGCTGCGGGTTCGCCGCGTGCTGCCCGCTCGCTCCGGTCGAAGCTCCTGCAGAGGGGGGCTGTCGCGCCGGCTGTCGATTCGGCCCGCTCGGTCAGCTCGTGGAGCAGGCCGCGGGTGTTCAGTGCTGCGGTGTGTCGCTTCCGGACGGGGGCTACGTGCAGCCGGGGATCGAGAGAACAGTTGTCGTCCTCCAGGATCTCGTCGTATGAGACCGAGCAGGAGAACCCGGGTTCGTCGGGGGTGGCGCGGGGAGACCTCTGCCAGGCGTGGAACCGGTTGCTGATTCGGTCCGTGTCCGCAGGGAGGAGTTCACGTGTGCCGCGCGGAGTCTGCGTTCCGAGTCGGCTCGCATCGATGAAGAGGATGGAGCCGGTTTCTCCGGCGGGGAGGTGGTGCGACGCGTCACGGGCGAGCAGCCAGATGTGCACGGGGACGGTCGTGTGGGAGAACAGATCGGCCGACAGCGCGACGACGGCGAGAAGCGTGCCTGCCGCCAGCATCCTCTTGCGGATCTTCGCCTGGCTGCCGCGCGCGGAGGCAGCGCCCGACGGCATGACCAGGGCGGCCATCCCCTTGTCGCTGAGTCGGGTCCACGCGAGTTGGAGCCAGGCGAAGTTCGCGTTCGACTCGGGAGGCGGCCCGAAGGGCCAGTCGAGGTGGTTCAGTCCCTGGACGCGCTGGTTGAATGGCGGGTTGCTCAGCACGAATTCGGCCATGCCGTCGCCCGGGCTCCGGAAGAGCGTCCCGGGGTCCGAGGCTCGCACCACGGGGCGTTCGATCCCGTGCAGGGCCAGGTTCAGCATGGCCAAGTCGGGATTTCGGTGATCCATGGCATAGCCCTCGAACGAGCCGCCGCCGAGGTGTCCTTGCTGCGCGATGTACTGCGCGGCGGCGGCGAGCATCCCTCCGCTGCCGCAGGCTGGATCGAGCACGCGATCGCCGGGCTGCGGGGACAGGGCTTCCGTGAGCAGCCGCGTGATCGTACGCGGTGTGTAGAACTCGCCCGTCTGGGCGGCGCTTTCCGAGGCGTACCGCTCAAGAAGCAGGTCGCCGACCTCCTTGAGGCTGGTCTCGGCGGCCTCGGGTGGCTGCTGGAGCGCGGTGAGGAAGGCCGCCGTCCAGGGGAGATCGTCGGCCTCGCCGTTATCGCCGAACGCGTTCTCCGGGATCCAGGGAGTGAGTGCGGGGAACTGCTCGTGCCTGGAGGCGAGCAAGAACGCGCCTTGCAGGTCTCGCAGCGGTGGATACCCGGTTCTGGCTTCCGAGACCGCCCTGGACCACCGTTTGGAGAGTTCCTCGCCCGGGTCGGTCACAGAGTCGACGAAGCGCGCGAGCACCAGGACCGCGAGCATCGCGGTGAGGTCGCGGTCCGTGTTCCGGCCCCGCTGAAACGGCGCGTACGCGCGCCATAGCCGGTCGACGATCTCTGCGGCAGGGCCGTTCGGATCCGTGTTGTCCACTGAGGGCTCCTTGCTCGGGCGGTTCTGATCGGCTCGCGGCATGTCGGATGTAAATGTGCGCAGTTGAACTGCGCATCTTTGGGCCGTACTTCCGGTGTCCCGTCGGCCGGGAAGTGACACCAAGTTAGCAGCGCGCGTGATGTCCTTGCGGGACACCAGTGCCGCCTTGCGACGCAAGGAGATCTCTGCGCAGTACCACTGCGCATAACTTTGATCGAGTTCCCGCTGCTTGAGAGAGGTGGGAGTCGGGCCGCAATGCGCGCGGGTGCCGCCGAAGGAGAGTCGGAGAGTGACCCGCATCACTGTCGCGGGCGTGGGGCTTTGCCGCGCAGGAGTTCCGGCTGAGCCGGGCGGTCATGGGGGTGATCCGCTCGGAGAGGGGGGTTGAGGTGGTGCGGGCCGATGTCGACGGCTCGCGACGCGGAGCCTCGGCCCTCCGTGACCGCGCACGGTATGGCGCGGCGAGGGTGCAGCAACCACCGCCTGCTGCTTCAAGAAAGTGTGGTGCTGAGACACTCGCCGGATCGGCGCGGCCGGTGAATTTTGGCTGGTGTCCGAGAGGCCTGGCGGGGCATCCAGCGCGGGGGCCGAGGACTCGGCTGGAGGGGGGCGCGGTGCATCGGCCCGGGGAAGACCGGATGAACGCTTGGGCGCGTTGGTCACGGGTTGGTCATGACAGGCCCCCGTGCCTTGGGCAATGCCTGGTCAGAGGCGCAGAGAAAGCGAGGACGACCGGGGCCGCCACCCTCGGCCGTATCCAGTCGAAGCAGCCCTCTGAACTGCGAGTTTGCCGTCCAAGTGCGGGTTCCCGACTTCAGATTACCTCGGCCTGTTTCCAGGCGTTTCTGTCTGCTCCTGGGCGCTGTTGGTCACGCGTTGGTCATGCGATGCGCTCAGCTCTTCCGGTGTCCGGGCAGGCCGTTCACGTGGCCACGGACGCCAGCCGCTGGTGGGCGTACGAGCGCAAGTCGCGAACGGCGGTTTCGCCCTTATGGGGTTCGAGTGAATCCCGCAGAGTGCTGTGCACCAGGTCGAGGCACCGTGAAGCACCTGTGCCCAGGGCGGTGTCCAGCGCTGTTCGGGTATCCGCCACGGCGGCGTCGACGTCATGGCCGGCGAGCGCGGCGTGGGCACGATAGGTGAGCATGATGGCGCGGGTCCTCTCTCGTTCGGGGACCAGCAGGCTCAGGCCCTCCTCCAACGCGGCGGTGGCTCGCCGTGGATCTTCCAGATCCAGCCAGCAGCGCCCGGCATCGACGGCGAGGTCGGCGGATGACATCCACGACACCCAAGCGGGTGCGGATTGTGTGCGGCCACGCTCCAGTTGGTGTTCGGCGTCGTTGAGCGCACGGGCGGTGCCGACGCCGTCCTGGAGAACGGCAAGGGCGCGAGCGCGGCGCACATCCAACAGGGAGCGAGCGGTCGCGTGGCGAGTTCGTCTGCGGGCGTGGGCGAGGATATCGACCGCTTCGCCGGGGTGGCCGAGCCAGGTGGCGGCGTAGGCGAGGTCGGAGAGGACCCCCGCTCCGAGGTCGCGGTCGTCGGCGCTGTGGGCTGAGTGCAGGGCAGTGCGCCAGTGGCGTTGCGCCGAGGCATGGCGGCCTTGGTCGAAATGGAGCCAGGCGGCGCTCTGGGCTGCCTGAGCCAGGACGGTACGCAGGCGGCGGCCGGTGGGTTCGTCGTAGCGGGCCGAGTCGAGCAGGTTGATGCTGACGCGCATGGCCGCGCCGAGGAGGTCGGCACACTCCCGAGGGGATGTGTTCGCCAGGCTGGGGAGACGTTCGACGCTGCTCTCCAGCCAGGTGAGCAGGCTTTCGTCGACGCGGCGCCCTGCCAGAGCCCCGGCCAGACGTTCGGGTTCGACGCGGGCCCATTCGGTTGCCACTCCGACTAAGGATCCGGCGGCGAGGACGAGGAAGGTGCGGCGGTCAGGCTGGTCGAGATCCACCAATAACTCCGTGTGGGCGGCGCGGACGCCGGCTGGGCTGAAGGGGAATGGGCGATCGTAGGCGGGGAGCCACCACGGCCATGCCACGGTCCGCAACCGGGCGGAATCGATGCCCAGAACGTCGGCCAGCAGCTCTTGATAGAGGTCGCTGGGAGCGCCTACCCGCCTGTGCTCCCACCGGTAGATGCGACTGCGGTCGGCAGCGATGCGAAGACCGCGGCGTTGCGCGGCCAGGTTCAGGTGATGGGCGAGCTTTTCCATGCTCCACCCGCGCTGTTGGCGAACGTAAGTCAGGGGATGTCGTACCGCTTCCGTCGTCATGCACACCCCCCAACTCTGGTGCCTGTACGGCACCGTAGCGACCCGATTCACAGAGCAGGCCCACATCGGGCATACAGACTCCAACGAGGTGTGCGGCCCACCGTGGAGGCAGCTCGGCGAGGTTCCGGGCATCTCTCGACGGCCTGCGGACATCGGCTCTCTGCGTGATGTGCCGGGCCGCCACTATTCCGGGAGGCGTGCATGAAACACGTACTCGTCACTGGAGGTGCGGGCTTCATCGGCTCGCACTTCGTCAAGCGGATCATCCAGACCAAGGACATCGCCCACGTGACCGTCCTCGACGCCCTCACCTATGCCGGTCACATCGAGAACCTGGGCATGGCGTTCTTGTCGGACAAGCTCCGGTTCGTCCATGGTGACATCCGAGACGCAACGGCTGTCGACAACTTGATGGCGTCCGGTCCCACAGCAGTGGTGCATTTCGCGGCCGAGTCCCACGTCGATCGCTCCTATGACGCGGTCGACGGGTTTCTGTCCACGAATGTTCTCGGTACCCGGGTGCTTGTGGACGCGGCTCACCGCCACGGCATCGACAAATTCGTCCATGTCTCGACCGACGAGGTGTACGGCCCGCTGCCGAAGGGAGCAGCGACCGAGAGTTCACCCTTGCGCCCCTCGGTCCCGTACGCGGTGTCGAAGGCGGCCGCCGACCTGGTAGCCCTGGGTGCTCACCAGACCCTTGGACTCCCGCTGTGTGTGACGCGCAGCAGCAACAACTACGGGCCCTACCAGTACCCGGAAAAGATCATCCCGCTCTTCGTGACCCGGCTCTTGCGAGGAGCGCCCGTCACTCTCCACGACCGGGGGCAGCACGTACGTAACTGGCTGCACGTAGAAGACAACTGTGCCGGGATCGAGGCGGTGCTGCGTGGTGGGGAACCGGGGGAGGTCTACAACCTCGGTGGAGGCACTGACCTGTCCAGCAAGGAGCTGACCGGCCACCTGCTGAACATCTGCGGCGCGACGTGGGACGCGGTCACGTACATCCCCGACCGACCGTCGAACGACGTCCGTTACTCGATCGACTGGTCCAAGGCTCGCAACCAGCTCGGATACCGGCCTGTTCACCGCCTGGAGGATGGGCTGGCTGAAACCGCCGAGTGGTACCGCCGTAACCCCGATCGGTGGGCCCCGCTCGCGAGCGGCGGTCTGTGGCGCACCTCCTTGCCGGCTTCCCGCCCCGCGCTCGCATCTCTGGAGGACGACCGTGCCCGCTGACCCGATCGCCCCGCGCCGGATCCTGGTCACCGGCACCGGGGCCAACCCGGGCTTCGGGCTGGCCCGGAGCCTTGCCCGCCTTGGCCACCAAGTCATCGCCGCCGACGCCAACCCTCTCGCCCCAGGGTTCCTTCTCCCGCAAGTCGTGCCCCAGGTCATTCCGCTGGCTGACGACGAGGACTATCGAGCCCGCATGGCCGGGCTGTGCCGGGCGCTGGCGGTGGACGCGGTGGTACCCGCCATCGAGAACGATCTCCCGCCGCTGCTGCGCATGAGCTCTCGGCTGGAGGAGATCGGCGTGCGTATGTGGCTGCCCGAACCCGCATCGGTGCACGCGTGCATCGACAAGGCAGCCTTTCATCGAGTGCTCGCCGAGCACGGAGTGCCCACCCCTCGATCTTGGTGGGGCGACACCCTCGATCGGGTTCCCGAGAACACGCAGCTGGTGGTCAAGCCCCGACGCGGCCACGGTGCCCAGCACGTCCACTTCGTCGAGAAGAAGGAGCACGCCCTGCTGTTGAGCGAGGTGGTCCCTGACGCCTTGGTGCAGGAGCGGGTGTACGGAACCGAGTTCACGGCGGACTGCCTGGTGGACCGCACAGGTCGAGCGTCGGTGATCCTGCGCCGCCGGGACCTGGTCAAGGCCGGGCTCGCCGCTGTCTCCACCACCTTCCACGACACCGTCGTGCTCGATCTCGTGCGGGCCGCCCTACGCGCCCTACGCGCCGAGGGACTGTGCTGCGTACAGGGCTTCGTCCAGGACAACGGCCAGGTCACCATCACCGAATTGAACGTCCGGATCGCCGGTGGCTTTCCGCTGACCGAGGCGGCCGGAGCCGAACTCGTCGGCCAGATGGTTAACGGGCTGTTCGGCCTCCCGGTCAACCACGACCGCCTGACCTACCGGCCAGGGGTGTTCCTGACCAATTACGTCGAGACGTTGGCCGTCGGCGAGACGACCGATCTGAAGCGCATCACCATGAACGGGGTAACCACATGAGCCTTACCATCCCCGATGCCCGGCGCAACGCGTCCCCATACCTCTACGGACGAGAGGCAGCGTCTGTCGCCCGAGTCCTGGGGACCGGACAGTACGGGCACACTGACCTCACCGCCGAATTCGAGAGCCGGATCGCTGCCCACCTCGGTGTGCCGGACGCGGTGGCCGTCACCTCCGGCACCGCCGCCCTGCACAGCGCCCTGCTGGCCACTGGCACCGGTCGTGGTGACGAGGTGATCGTGCCGTCCATGACGTTCTGCGCCACCGTGCAGGTCATCCGGGCTGTCGGAGCGGTCCCGCGGTTCATCGACGTAGACCCGGCGACGTTGTGCGTCACCCCGCAACTCGTCATGGAGGCAGTCACCGATGACACGGCCGCGGTGCTGCCGGTGCTCTTCGGCGGCCGGGCCGTCGACCTCAGTTCCATTCGCGAGGATCTGGCGGAGCGGGGCATCGTGGTCATCGAGGACGCAGCCCATGCCTTCGGCTCTCACTGCGGATCCCATCACGTCGGCGCAGACGACACGGCCCTGACGTGCTTCTCCTTCGGGCCTGTCAAGAATCTGACCTGCGGCCAAGGCGGGGCCGTCATCCCCCGTACGCCCGAGGAGGCCGCCGCCGTTCGCCGACTTCGCATGCTTGGCGTCACGCAGTCCCAGAGCGAGCGCGCTGAGACCACCAGCTACCAGGTGGAAGGCTTCGGCTTGCGGTATCAGCTCTCGTCCATCAACGCCGCCATCGGGCTGGCGCAGCTCGACCATTTCGACACCACCGTGCGCTCCCGGCGGCATTTGTGGCGCACCTACAGCGATGCCTTGGACGCGCTGGAGGGGGTGACGCTCGTCGACGTCGACGTCGACCACACGGTGCCGCACCTGTGTCAGGTCCGCGTACCGCACCGGGACCACGTATTCGCCCACCTACGCGCCAGGAACATCGGCGTCGGCGTTCACTACCCGCCCAACCACCTCCAGCCCGCATTCGCGCGCTGGAGGCGTGACCTGCCCGCCACCGAACGGGTCAGCCGCGAGATCCTGAGCCTGCCTTTCCACCAGCACCTCACCGAGGCAGAGGTCCATCGAGTGGTGACCGCCCTGGAACACGCGCTCAAGGCCACGGGCGGCGCATGATGTCGAACCTGCTCGCCGTGTGTCTGGGGAACTACTGTCGCAGCCCCTTCGCCCAGCTTGCTCTCGCCCGGCGGGGCGGACCACGTACGTCCGTCCGCTCGGCCGGGCTGATCGGCAAGTGGCAGGACCAGCCAGCCCATTCCGCCATGATCGACGCCGCCCGGCGTCTGGGTTATGACCTCACCGCCCACCGTGCCCAGCAGATCACCCCGGACATGCTGGATTGGGCGGACACGGTACTCGCCATGGACGCCTCCGTTCTCGCCACCCTCCGGGCCGTCTGCGGTTCGGAGAATGAGAACAAATTGCGCCTCTACCTTGGCGACCGGGACGTGCCCGACCCGATGGGCCAGGACGGCGCTGCATTCCACGAGTGCGCTGTGCTCATTGAAGCCGGCACTGCCCTGCACGCCGGCGGACGGATCACTTAGCCCACTCCAGGCTGCGCTGTTACTGGGACGCTGCGGACATGATCACGTCCACGAGCCTTTCCGCAGCGTCCGGGCGGCCGTGTGCCCTGGCTGCCGCGGCCATCGCGTTGCGGCGCTCCGGATCGTCGAGGAGTGGGCCGACCGCCCCGCGCAGGTGCCCGCCGGTGACGTCGCCCAGGAGTGCGACTGCTGCCCCGGCCTCTTCCAGGTGACGGGCGTTGTGGGCCTGCTCGTTCCCGGCCGCCGTCGCGAGCGGGATGAACACCGCCGGCTTGCCCAGGGCGGTCAGCTCGGCCAGGGTGCCCGCACCGCTGCGGGAGATCACCAGATCGGCCAGGGCCAGGACGTCCGGCAGCTCCGGTCCGACGAACGGGGTGAGGTGGTACCGGGCGGCGAGGGAGGCCGGAAGCTCTGCGGCGCGCGCGGACAGTGCCTCCCGGTGGGCCGGGCCGCACTGGTGCACCACGTTGGCGCGCTCCAGCAGCCACGGCAGTTCGCCGCCGACCACGTCGTTGATCTGCTGAGAGCCCTGCGCGCCTCCGGTGACGTACACGGTCGGGAGACGGCGGTCGAAGCTGTGGAGGCCGAGCGCGGTCACGGCCTTGTCCGGGTGGCCGGTCAGGACCTCCGGTCGTACGGGGTTGCCGGTGACCACCGCCGCCGACCGCACGCCCTCCGGCAGGAGCGGCAGCGTCGACTCCGAGGACACGGCGATCCGCGCGGCGGAACCGGCGAGCTTACGGTTGGCGAGGCCGAGGCGGACGGTCTGCTCGTGCAGGACCAGCGGTACCCGGCACATCCTGGCGGCGAGCCCCGTCGGCACGGCGACGTAACCCCCCGTGGCGAGGACGACGTCCGGCCGGAAGGCGGAGACGGCACTGCGCGCCTGAGCGACCCCGATCGGCACGCGCGCCATGTCCCGGACGTTGGCGGGCGACACCATCTTCAGCGGGTTCGCGTGACGCCGGATCTTGCCCGTGGCGACGGTGGTGAACGGGATGCCCTCGGCGCTGGTGACCCGGGCTTCAAGGCCCTCGGCCGTGCCGATCCACAGGACGTCCAGAGTGCGGCCGGAAGCATCCAGGCGTGCCTGCAAGGTACGGATCGCGGTGAGAGCGGGGTATGTGTGACCGCCAGTGCCGCCACCCGTCACGATCAGGCGGAAGACGGTCGTCTGCTGAGGCGCGGTGTTCACGCTGGGCACTCTAGTGGCTGCTGCTGTCCGGTGATCGTTCGCGATCGTCTCGGCGACGGAGGCGCCTGGGTTGCGCTTTCGGGCGCGCTCTTCGCGTCGGTGGCCTCCGGGGCCGAATGGAAGGTGCCAGGAGCCTGTCCTGAGCTCACGCAGCGACTGAACGCGGCTGGGTCGGGTGAGCGCTGGAAAGTGCTGGTCACTTGGGTATCCGGAGTCCGGGAACGTACCCACCCAGAAGGATTCGCTGGCGCGTTGGTCACGCCGTTGGTCACGGAGGGGGTAGGCGGCCCACAAAGCACCTGGTCAAGGGGCCACATGCCGGGGCGACGACCGGGGCCGCCACCCCCCACAGGAGAGGCCCCGGTCGTCTTCCGCGGGGCCGTAGGACGACCCCGTACTCCTCTCAGCGCCGTCGCTGCGTTTTCTGTCACACCGCAGGGTGTCCAAGGAATGTTGCGGGTTGTACAAGTCATGGACGCGAGCCCCGCCGAGGACGTAGCGTGCTGAGTCGCGCAGGGTGGCGCGGCAGTGATGACCAGCTGCGATTCGGGACAGCAGGGCAGGTTGAGGGAGTGCTGGGGGACGACGCGGAGCTCACTGCCGCGGTACTTGCGGCACAGGACGGGGACGAGGACGCCTTCCGTACTGTGTACCGCGCTGTGCAGCCGCGGCTGCTGGGCTACATAAGGACACTGGTGGGGGAGCCGGACGCCGAGGACGTGGCGTCCGAGTCCTGGTTGCAGATAGCGCGCGACCTCGACCGGTTCAGCGGCGACGCCGACCGCTTCCGCGGCTGGGCGGCGCGCATAGCGCGCAACCGTGCGCTGGACCATCTGCGGATGCGCGGCAGGCGTCCCGCGATCGGCGGCGACGAGTCGGAGCTGTCCGAGCGGCCGGCCGAGTCCGACACCGCGGACGAGGCGATGGAGGCCCTGGCCACCGGCCGCACGATGTCGCTCATCGCCCAGCTGCCGCAGGACCAGGCCGAGGCCGTGGTGCTGCGGGTGGTCGTGGGCCTGGACGCGAAGGGTGCCGCGCAGACGCTGGGCAAGCGTCCGGGGGCGGTACGGACCGCGGCGCACCGGGGTCTGAAGCGGCTGGCCGAGCTGTTGCGCACGGACGGCGACGGCGACGGCGACGATGAGAACGGCGGCGCGGACGGCGCCCCCGAAGGAGATCCGGCGGATCCGTCCGCCCCGCACCGGAGCACGGCTGCCCGGACGGCGGAACTCGACGCGGTGCCCGCCCAGCGCCCCGCCCGCAACGGCCTGGCGGCGCCGGCCGGTGTGACGCATTCGCGTCCGTGGACGCAGAAGGACATGTGATGGCCGACGAGCGGTACGAATGGCTTGACAAGGACGCCGCGGAGAGACTGCTCCGCGGCGAGCCGGTCGATCCCGTCGGCGGCCGGTCGTGTACGGACGCCGAGAGGCTCGTGGCCGCGCTGGACGCCGCCGCCCGCGCCACCCGCCCGGCCACCGCGGAACTGCCCGGCGAGGCCGCGGCGCTCACCGCCTTCCGTACGGCCGGCCGGTCCGCGCGGGCCGGGACGCGGGCGAACGCGGAGGGCCGGTCCGCCGGTGCCGAGGCGCGCGGCCCGGTCCGTATCGGGGCCGCCGCGGGCGGCTCCGTCCCGTACGTCACCGCGTCCGCGGCCACCGGACGTACCCGCTCCGCGCGCTGGAGCCGGCCCGTCCGCTTCGGCCTGGTCGCCTCCCTCGCGGGCTGCGCGCTCGGCGGGGTGGCCGTGGCGGCGGGAACTGGGATGCTGCCCGGACCGTTCGGCCGGAACACTCCACTGCCTGCGGCCTCCGTCTCGGCCGAGGCGACGCCCGAGGAACTCGGCTCGGGGCTCACCACGGACGAGACCGCGCAGCCGCCGCCGTCCCCCTCCCCGAAGGAGCGCACCTCCAAGCCCCCGGCCGGCCCCTCCACCCCGGCCGGGGGCCGGGACCACGACAGATCCGGCAGGACGACGGAGCCCGGCGGCGGCGCCAAGCGGAAGCCCGGCGGCGCCTCGACCGGCTCCCCGGGCGGCACCCGCAGCGGCAAGCAGACCGAGAGCCCCTGGAACGAGGCATCCGGCGACTGGTACGCCAAGGCGCTGCAGGCCTGCCACGACTACCGCGACGGCAAGCTGAGCGAGAAGCGCAGACAGAAGCTCGAAGCCCTGGCCAACGGCGCTCGGAACCTGGACCGGTTCTGCGACCGCGTGATCGAGAGATCCGAGCAGGGCCGGAACGACCAGGGCGACGACGGCCAGGGCGAGGGCGGGCAGGGCGAGGACGGCTCGTCCAGGAACAACAGCGGCTCCGCGGCCGGCCTGCCCTCCTCGGTCCGGTTCACCGAAGGGGTGCGCATCCCCGCGACGCCGGCCTCGCTGACGCCCTCGGCCCGGACCTCCGGCACCGGCACGGGTTCACAGAGCTGAGCGAAGCCGTCCGCGACAGGCTTTTTTCGGCCCTCCGCCACCAGGTGTGACGTTTTTCGAGGCCGCGGCGCAGTACAGAGTGAGCCGACTGGTCATCGGCAGCGCACAGAGCCGGGGTTCCCCCCGTACCTACGGCTCAGCGCACATGGCGCGGGCGGGACACGTTCCCCCGGTCCCGTCCGCGCCTCTTCTCTTCTCTCCCCCTCCTCGTTCTCCTTCTCCGGACGCTCCGGTCTATCCGTAGACGACGACCTTGTCGCCGTTCTTCACCTGGGCGAAGAGCGAGGCGATCTTCCCCTCGTCCCGGACGTTGACGCAGCCGTGCGAGGCGCCGTTGTAGCCGCGGGCCGCGAAGTCCGCCGAGTAGTGCACCGCCTGGCCGCCGCTGAAGAACATCGCGTACGGCATGGCCGTGTGATAGATCGACGACACGTGGTGGCGGGACTTCCAGTAGACCGAGAAGGTGCCCTCGCGCGTCGGTGTGTACTGGGAGCCGAAGCGGACGTCCATCGACGACACGACCCGGCCGTCGATCATCCAGGACAGCGTCCGGCTGTTCTTGCTGATGCAGAGCACCCGGCCGGTCATGCACCGCTTGTCCGGCTTGGTGACCGGCCGGGTGGTCGGCGGGTTCAGCTCGGCGGCGGTCGGCTCGTGCGTCATGCCGAGCAGCTTCTGCCAGGTGAGGGTGTCCGCCTCGCCCGTACGGGTCAGGCCCCGCTTGCCCTGGAAGGACTGGACCGCGGCGACCGTGACGGTGCCGTAGTAGCCGGTGGGGCTGCGGTCGAAGTGGCCGATCTGCCGCAGCCGGGCCTGGAGTTCGCGCACCTGCTTGCCCTGGGAACCGCTCGCCATCAGCGTCGTGCCCTGCGGGTCGGGCTTCGGCGTGGGCGAGGCCGTGGGCGACGCCGTGGCCGTCGGCGGCGTCGACGACGGCGAGGCGGTGGGCGAGGACGGCGGTGCGCCGGGCTTGCCGTCGTCGGTGGCGGTGGCCCGCGGCGGCGCCGAAGGGGCGGCCGGTGTGCTGTCGGCGGCCTGCGCCTTGCAGCCGGCCGTCGCGGCGGCGACGGTGAGAACGGCGAGCACCGCGGCTCCCGCCCGAGCCCGTTTCGCGTTCCGTGAGGTGCTTGCGGTGGTGCTGCCCATCATCTCGGCCCCCTGTGTTTCCGGTGTGTCCGGTGTCCCCTTGGACGGATTCCCGCTCTGCCCGGTTGCCAAAGCCCGCGCATGATGGGGAGAGCGGCGACGAGACCCGGTGCGGGGCTGTGAGCAAGGTCCCAGCCCGTCCCTCTCCAACGGTCTCGCGCCCACCGCTACAGTCCGTCGCGGGAATCGTGGTTACCAGTAAGTAGCTTTACTGAGCAGCTTCAGCGGGAGGCACAGCAGATGACGCGCGAGTCGGAGTCGGGACTGCCCATCGAACCGGTCTACGGACCGGGCGCACTCGACGGCTGGAGCCCCGGCGAAAAGCTGGGAGAGCCGGGTGCCTACCCCTTCACGCGCGGTGTCTACCCCTCGATGTATACCGGCCGTCCGTGGACGATGCGCCAGTACGCGGGTTTCGGTACGGCCACGGAATCCAACGCCCGCTACAAGCAGCTGATCGCCAACGGGACGACGGGCCTGTCCGTCGCCTTCGACCTGCCCACCCAGATGGGCCACGACTCGGACGCGCCGATCGCGTCCGGCGAGGTCGGCAAGGTCGGGGTCGCGATCGACTCGATCGACGACATGCGGGTGCTGTTCGACGGGATCCCGCTGGACCGGGTCTCCACGTCCATGACGATCAACGCCCCGGCCGCACTGCTCCTGCTGCTCTACCAACTGGTCGGCGAGGAGCAGGGCGTCCCGGCCCGGAAGCTCACCGGCACCATCCAGAACGATGTGCTCAAGGAGTACATCGCGCGCGGCACGTACATCTTCCCGCCCGGCCCCTCGCTGCGGCTGATCGCCGACATCTTCAAGTACTGCCGGGCCGAGTTCCCGAAGTGGAACACCATCTCGATCTCCGGCTACCACATGGCCGAGGCCGGGGCCTCGCCCGCGCAGGAGATCGCCTTCACCCTCGCCGACGGCATCGAGTACGTACGTACCGCCGTCGCGGCCGGCATGGACGTCGACGACTTCGCGCCCCGGCTCTCCTTCTTCTTCGTCGCCCGCACCACGATCCTCGAAGAGGTCGCCAAGTTCCGCGCCGCCCGCCGGATCTGGGCGCGGGTGATGAAGGAGGAGTTCGGCGCCGAGAACCCCAAGTCGCTGATGCTGCGCTTCCACACCCAGACCGCGGGCGTCCAGCTGACCGCCCAGCAGCCCGAGGTCAATCTGGTGCGCGTCGCCGTCCAGGGCCTGGCCGCGGTGCTGGGCGGCACGCAGTCGCTGCACACCAACTCCTTCGACGAGGCGATCGCCCTCCCCACCGACAAGTCGGCCCGCCTGGCCCTGCGCACCCAGCAGGTCCTGGCGTACGAGACGGACGTCACGGCCACTGTGGACCCGTTCGCGGGGTCGTACGTCGTCGAGTCGATGACCGATGCCGTCGAGGCCGCCGCCCTGGAGCTGATGGCCAAGGTCGAGGACATGGGCGGCGCCGTCAGCGCGATCGAGCGCGGCTTCCAGAAGAGCGAGATCGAGCGCTCCGCGTACCGCATCGCCCTGGAGACCGACAGCGCGGAACGCGTCGTGGTCGGCGTCAACCGCTTCCAGCTCGACGAGGAGGAGCCGTACGAGCCGCTCCGCGTCGACCCCGCGATCGAGGCCGAGCAGGCGGCCCGCCTGGCGAAGCTCCGCGCCGACCGCGACCAGGGCTCGGTGGACGCCGCCCTGGCCCGGCTGCGGGAGGCGGCCGAGGGCACGGACAACGTCCTGTACCCGATGAAGGACGCGCTCGGGGCGCGGGCGACGGTGGGCGAGGTCTGCGACGCGCTGCGCGAGGTGTGGGGGAGGTACGTGCCTTCGGACGCGTTCTGAGGGGGCGGGTACCCGTGCGGGTGATCTCTCGCTGAATGTCCGCGACCCTGGATAAGCTCATGAGAAGTGGTCCCCGAAAGGAGGATGCCGTGGCCGTAATACAGCACGAGGAGCAGGTGCACGTGCAGGAACAGCCGGAGCTGACGCTCGGCGAGGCAGCCGACCAGCTCGCACGCTCGCTGCCTGGGCATCGCGTGGAGATTCTCCAGGGGAGGCTCACTGTGACACCACCGGCGGACGGAACGCATGCTCTGGCTCTGTCCTGGCTGAGCGAGGAGTTCGGTGCGCGGGCGCGCACCGTGGGGCTCAGACTCGTCCAGGGCGTCGGGCTGTGGCTGCCCACCGGTCCCGAGGACTACGCGATTCCCGACCTGTCGGTCGTCGAGGCGGACTTCCGGGACCATCACGCCATGAAGAACTGCTACGCCGCCCACGTCTTCCGCATGGTCGTGGAGGTGACCTCGACCAACTGGGCGGACGACCTCGGCCCCAAGGTCGAGGACTACGCCCAGGCGGGCATTCCGGTCTACGTGGTGGCCGACCGCAAGCACGACCAGGTGCTGCTCTGCACCGACCCCCGGGGCGGCGAGTACAAGAACAAGGCGCACCACAAGCGCGGGACCTCGTTCACCGTGCCGGACGTGGTCGGCGTCGAGATGAAGCTCTCCGTCGACCGCCTTCTCGACGGCGACGAGGACTGATCCCGCGCCTTCCCGAAACCCCCTGGACGGAGTGTCGTACTCGCGTGCGACACTCCGTTTCATGCTGGGTGTCACTGATCTTCCGACCTATCTCGCCGGCCTGGTGCTGATCGTCCTGCTGCCGGGACCGAATTCGCTGTACGTGCTCTCCGTCGCCGCCCGGCGCGGGGTGCGGACCGGGTATGTGGCGGCGGCCGGGGTGTGGACCGGGGACACCGTCCTGATGACGCTGTCCGCGCTCGGGGCCTCGTCGCTGCTGCAGACGACGCCGGTGCTCTTCGCCGTCGTCAAGTTCGCCGGTGCGGGCTATCTGACCTGGCTGGCGATCGGCATGCTGCGGGCCGCGGTGACCATGTGGCGCGAGCGGCACCGGCGGATGGCCGAGCTGACCGAGGAGGACGCCGGGCCCGCGGCCGCGGCGGCGATGGAGCGGCCGTACCGGCGAGCGCTGGTGGTCAGCCTCTTCAACCCGAAGGCGATCCTCTTCCTGATCTCGTTCTTCGTGCAGTTCGTCGACCCGCACTATGCCTATCCGGCGCTGTCCTTCCTGGTGCTGGGCACCCTGTTGCAGATCGCCAGCTTCCTCTATCTGTCGATGCTGATATTCGGCGGCACCCGGCTGTCCGCCGCGTTCCGCCGCCGCAAGCGGCTGTCGGCGGGCGCCACTTCGGCGGCCGGTCTGCTCTTCCTGGGGTTCGCGGCGAAGCTCTCGCTCAGCAGCGTGTGACCTCGGGGACCCCCAGCGGGGCCAGGTACCGCGCCAGGCCCGAGGCGTCCTCGCCCGCCCAGCCGATGTAGCCGTCGGGACGGACCAGGAACAGGCCCTTGCCGTACGCCTCGCAGGCGTCCGTGCGGTGCACCCGCAGCTGTTCGCCGTCGCTGCTGCTGTTGCCGTCGTCGAACGCCGGGAGGCCGGGGTCCGTGCCGACCGCCAGCAGCGTGAAGTGCGGGCCCCGGAAGACGTCGAAGAGGCGGCGGCCCCCGGTCGTCGGGCCGTCCGGGGCGCGGTCGCCGGAGTGCAGGACACCGGCCCGGCCCACCGACAGCGGGCCCTCGCGGTAGCCGAGGCCGAGCTGCTGGACCGCCGCGCCTCGTTCCTGTTCGCCCCGGTGGATCCGGGTGGACAGGCCGAGCATGTCGGCGGCGACCGGGCGGCGCTCCTGTTCGTAGCTGTCGAGCAGGGAGACGGGCGCACCGTGCCGCAGCACCTGGCCGAGCTTCCAGCCCAGGTTGTACGCGTCCTGGACGCTGGTGTTCAGGCCCTGGCCGCCCGCGGGGGAGTGGACGTGCGCGGCGTCGCCCGCCAGGAAGACCCGGCCGTCGCGGAACCGGTCGGCCAGCGCGGCGCGCGGCCGGAAGTCGGAGGACCAGCGGACCTCGGTGATGTCCCCGGCCGCCAGGTGGGTACGGGCGGCGACCAGCGCGCGCACCCCCTCCGGGGAGGTGTCGGGCTCGCCCTCCTCGAACCGGGCGACCAGCTGGAAGTCCGCCGTGCCGGGCAGCGGGCAGAGCGCGAGGAAGTCCTGCTTCCCGCCCGTCACATGCCAGTTGAGCCGGTCCAGCACACCCTCGGCCACCCGTACGTCGGCGACCAGCATCGGCGCCGGGTCCACGGCCTCGCCCGTCATGGCGATCCCCAGCGCGCGCCGGACCGTACTGCGGCCGCCGTCCGCCGCGACCAGGAAGGAGGCCCGGACCGGCCCGCCGGACAGGTGGGCCGTGACGCCGTCCGCGTCCTGGCCGAGCCCGGTCAGCGCGGTGGAGAAGGCGACGTCACCGCCCAGTTCGCGCAGCCGGGCCAGCAGGATCTCCTGGGTGCGCCACTGCGGCATCAGCCACGGCTCCCCGTACGGCTCGGCATCCGTCGGGGCGGCGCGGCGGAACATGTCGTGCTCCTGCTGCCGCTTGCCGTCCCGCCAGACCATTCCGACCGGCGCCGGACCGCCGTGCTCGCGCACCGCGTCGCCGACCCCGAGGTCGTCCAGCACCTCCCGGGTGCGCGGCTGGATGCCCTTGCCGCGCGAGCCGGGGAAGAGCGCGGGCGCCTGCTCGACGACCAGGGCGCGCACGCCGCGGCGGGCCAGGTCGCAGGCGAGGGTCAGACCGCACGGCCCGGCGCCGACGATCAGGACCTCGATTTCCTTAACGCTGTTAAGTTCCATGATTCGGAGTGTGTGCTTAACGCTGTTAAATTGTCAAGGTGGGTACGACGAAGATCGACCGGGCGCGGGTCGCCGACACCGGACTGCGGCTGCTGAACGAGGCGGGCCTCGACGGCCTCACCCTGCGAGCCATCGCCAGGGAGCTGGACGTCAAGGCGCCCGCGCTCTACTGGCACTTCAAGGACAAACAGGCGCTCCTGGACGAGATGGCCACGGTGATGTACCGCCGGATGCTCGCCGAGGACCTGCCCGGCCCGGCCCCCGAGCGCTGGCAGGACCAGCTCGTCGCGTACAACAGCGCGCTGCGCACCGCCCTGCTGCGCTACCGCGACGGGGCGAAGGTCTACAGCGGGGCCAAATTCACCGGGACCGACCACGCCGACGGTCTCGAATCCCATCTGCGGACGATGGTCGACGCCGGGTTCGAGCTGTGGCAGGCCGTCCGGGCCGGCACCACCGCGTACTCGTACACCATGGGCTTCGTCACCGAGGAGCAGGGCGTCCGCCCGATGCCGGACGAGCGGCGGGAGGGCTTCGACATCGGCGAACGGGCCGCCCGCATGGCCGCGTACCCGCTCGCCGCGGCGGCCGGGGCCGAGATCTTCGCCCACTACGACGAACGCTTCGAGGACGGGCTGCGGCTGATCGTCGCGGGCATCGAGGCGCGGTACGGGGTGCGCTGAGAAGGCCTGTACCAGCGGGGTCGGTGCGCAGTTTCCGGTACCGAAAGGGCGAGTTCATCCAGTGGCCGTTCAGGTTTCTTAACGTGTCGCGGAACCGAACACGCGCGCCGCGCATCCGCTCCGCGACGGGGCGGGGCCCCGGTGCGTCCCGGTGACCGCACGCCCGGACACGCCCCCTCCCCGCACGGGCACAGACGCTTGGAGCGCCATGAGAGAAGCCCGCACCCGTTGGCCACGGCAACGCGACTCGGCCCCGCCCGGGAGCCCCGCGTCGCCGCTCGCCTCCGTCACCCCGACCGACGTGGACGTGTGCCTGCGGGCCTGTGCCGCGCACAGCACCAAACTGGTGGCGGGGCTCGACCGGCGGCGTGCGGCGCTCGCGGAGGCGTTGCGGCACCTGCTGGCCGTGCACGCCGCGACGCGGCCCGCGCCGCCCACGACCGGCGCGCCCTCGCTCCCGCTCATGCGGCGGTCCGGCAAGTCGGGCGGGAACTCCGCCGCGCCCCTCGCCGACGAACTGCTCGACCCGCTGCTCGCGGTCGGCAACAAGGCGCTGGACTGCGGGTACGAGGACGAGCTGAAGCTCGCCGTACTCATCGGGGACACCGTGCTGACTCAGCGCAAGGGCTCCCGGGCCGGCTGGCGGCTGCGCGCCAGGACGCTGGAGGCGATGGGCGCGGAGGCCGCGGCCATCGAGGCGTACGAGCGCTATCTCTCGTTCACCGAGGACGACGGCTTCGGCATCGCGGCCAAGGTCGTCGGGCTGCGCGCGGGCGCGCGGCGCCAGGACGAACTGCTGCGCAGGCTGGAGCACGACTGCCCGGCCGCCGCCGAGCACGCGGCCCGCCCCGTCACCGAGTCCTGGGCCGAGGGCCTGGCCCTCCGGGCGCGCGGCGACTGGGCCCGGGCGGAGCCCCTGCTGGTCGGCGCCCTGCTCGCCCAGGAACGCACCGGGGCCCCGGTCACCGAACTCCAGGAGGCCACCTCCCAGTACCTCGGGCTCGCCATGGAGGCGGCCGGAACGGACCCCGCCGCCGTGGCCGGGCTCACCGGGACCGTCGGCCTCTACGCCGAACAGCGCCGGAGCCGGATGCGCGGCCCGGTCGCGGACCCCACCTTCGGCGGGGTCGAGTGGACCACGGTCGGCGAGTTCCGCAACAGGATCGCGGGGAAGTCGATCTGCCTGATAGCCAACTCCCAGCGTGTCGGCTCCAGTTCGATGGGTGCCGAGATCGACGGCTACGACCTGGTCGTACGGTTCAACTCGTACCGGATCGACCCGGCGGCCACCGGACGGCGCACCGACATCCACGCCACCATCCACAAGCACGGGTTCAACTGGGACCAGAAGGTGCACACCCGGCTGGTCTTCGGCGGGGTCGCCGGCGACTGGAAGCACTCCCTGCGCAACCGCCTCGTCCCGGGCGCCCAGCAGTACCTGGGCGACGAGTCGCTGCGCTGGCCGCTGCGCGACATCGGCCGCGTCGGCGCCGACGTCTGGCCGGCCATCCCCACCACCGGCTTCAACATGCTCTGGCTCCTGGACCACCTCGACGTCAGCAGCCGGCTCGATCTGATCGGCTTCGACTTCTACGAGAGCGGCGCCTACCGCCTGCCCGGCGCGATGCGGATGCCTATCACCTCCGTGCACGAGTACACCAGCGAAAAGGCGTGGGTCATGGAACGCGCCCAGAGCGTCACCGACATGAGGATCCGACTGCGATGACGACGACCGCCACGACCGCGACCGCCACGACCGCGACTGCCACGACCGCGACCGCCACGACCGCGACTGCCACGGGCCGGTCCGCCACGACCCCCTCCGCGACGGCCCTCCCCGACTCGCCCGCGCCCGCGAACCCGCTCACCGGCAAGCGCCGGGTCGCCTTCGCGAGCTTCGTCGACGAGAACTACCTGCCCGGCTTCCTCGCCCTGCTGCGCAGCCTGGCCCTGTCCAACCCGGACGTCTGCGAGGACTTCCTCGTCCTGCACGACGGACTGCGCCCCGCCTCCGTCGCACAGATCCGGGCCCTGCACCCGCGCATCGACTTCCGTCGGGTCGACGCCGCTCACTACGACTCGTACGCCAAGGGCGACCAGGACAACTACCTGGTGCGCAAGGCCTACTTCATCCTCGATGTCTTCCGGGTCCGCGACTACGACACCGTGATCACCCTGGACACCGACATGGTCGTCCTCGGCGATCTCGGTGAACTGCTCGAACTGCGCGACGGACTGGCCGCCGTACCGCAGTTCTTCTACGGGCAGCACAAGCTCAACAGCGGACTGCTGGTCATCCAGCGCGAGTATCTGAGCGACGCGTTCTGCGCGCGGCTCGACGAGGTCGGGCGGGCCGGCACGTACGAGCTCGACAAGCACGACCAGGGCATCCTCAACGCAGTGCTCGACGGTGACTTCGTCCAGCTCGACGCCCGCTACAACTTCGTCAAGCGGCGGCTGAGCGGCGACCTCCCGGTCCCCGGGTCCACCGCGATCCTGCACTTCACCGGGCGGCACAAGCCCTGGCAGGGCGGCGAGGCCGGATACCGCGAGGCCGAGGACCGCTGGCACGAATTCGAGCTGTCCGACGCCGAGTTCCACGCCGCGTACCTGGCGCTGCCCGGTGCCAAGCACCACGACCTGCTGGTCCACTACGGCACCCCGCACGTGGGGCGCACCGGCTCCTTGGAGGACGCCCGCAAGGTCGCCGCCTCCCACATCGCGGCGGGCGAGTACCAGGAGGCGGCCGATCTGCTGGGCCGGGTCCGGATCCCCGTCGACGAGTCCTGGCCGCACGAGGTGCTCGGCCACGCCCTGATGAGCGTCTCCCGCTACGAGGAGGCCCGCGCCCGGCTGCTGCTCGCCACCGCGTCGCCCAACCGGGCTCCGACCGCCTTCGCCCGCCTCGCCCAGATCGCCTGGATCCACGGCGACGACGACGCGGCGGCCGGGTACGCCCTCAAGGGCCTTGCGGTCGACCCCACCCACCGGGCCAACCGGCTGATGCACAGGCGCACCACCGACCTGACCCCGCCCGTGGAGGGCCCCGCCGCCGGCCAGCTCGCCCATGTCGCCTTCTACATGGAGCGCCAGGGCAACGCCGGGGACAAGCTGCTGCCGGAGAGCGTACGGCTGGCCTTCGGCAGGGACACCGGCCCGCAGCGCTGGCACTCCATCCACGCCCACCGGCTCTTCGACGAGGCCGCGCTGGAACGGGTCAACGAACGCCGGGGACTGGTCATCGGCGGCGGCGGCCTCTTCATCCCGGACACCGCGCCCAACGGCAACAGCGGCTGGCAGTGGAACGTCCCGGACGAACTGCTCGACCGGATCGACGTACCCGTCATGGTCTACGCGGTCGGCTTCAACGCCTTCGACGGCCAGGCGTACGGGCACGGGCGCGAGAGGTTCCTCTCCAGCCTGCGCCGACTCGTCGAGCGGGCCTCGTTCTTCGGGCTGCGCAACCACGGCTCCATCGAGAAGGTCCGCGAACTGCTGCCCGCCTCCCTCCACGACAAGGTGCGCTTCCAGCCCTGCCCGACGACGGTCACCAGGCAGCTGGTGGACGGCTGGGCGGACCCGGTGCGGCGCGAGGACACCGTGCTGATCAACGCCGCGTACGACCGCTCGGGGCTCCGCTTCGGGCACGACTACGGGCACTTCCTGGCCGAGATGGCGACCGCGGTGCGGGAGCTCGGCACCCGGGCCGAGGTCCAGTGCGTCGCCCACTCGCTGGACGACGAGCGGATCGCCTTCGACCTGCGGCGCGAGCACGGCATCGCGCTGCCGGTGATCCCGATGTACGACTTCGACAACGACGCGATCCGGGACACCTACGCCCGGACCAAGCTGGTCATCGGGATGCGCGGGCACGCGGGGATGATCCCGTTCGGCTGCGGTACGCCGATCATCAGCCTGATCTCGCACCCGAAGATGGCGTACTTCCTCGCCGACATCGACCGCCCGCAGTGGGGCATCTCGGTCCATGACCGGCACCTCGGGGCCCGCCTCGCCGAACGGGCCGCCGGACTGCTCGACGACCACGCGGCGACCGTCGCCGATGTGCACGGCCGGCAGCAGGAACTCTGGAAGGTCACCGAGGCCAACGCGGCGGACCTGCGGGTGATCCAGGGCGGCGTGACGGTCTGACCGGTCGCACGGCAGGTGGGCGGGGCGCGCCCGTTCCGGCACCCCGCCCCCGGTCGCACGACAGCGGGGCGGGGCGCCCGTTCCGGCACCCCGCCCCGCCCCGTGGCCCCGGTCCGGCACTCTGCCCCGCCCGCGGCCCCGTTCCGGCACCCCGCCCCGCGGCCCCAGTCCATGGCCCCGCCCCCGGCGCCTAGTGCCGCACCACCCGGTGCCGCACCGACCGCCCCCACGGTGCCTAGTGCCGCACCACCCGACGCCGCACCGACCGCGCCACCCGGCGCACCACCGCGTTGCGCGGCAGGAACGCCAGCTGCGCCGGCACCGCGCCCGGCAGCGCCAGCGAGGTCAGCCGCTTCCGCTTGAAGTACCGCCAGGTCGTGGCGTCCAGATGGGCGGCCAGATACCGCTCGGCGGCCGGCCGCAGCCCCGGGTAGATCCTCGGCTGCATCGCGAAGCCGACCGCGGTGACCAGCCCGGTCAGATCCGCCGCGTCCGCCGCGTCCACCGCCGCGCCCTCGGCCGTCCCCGCCCGCCCGACGGCCGCCCGGTCCGTGACCTCCGGCAGCAGCGCGTCCACCAGCGTGACCGGGACGCGGTTGCTGTTCTCGTACGGGGCGAGCCGGTCCAGCAGCATCTCGGTGCCGACCCGGGCCACCGGCAGCCCGTAGAACGCCGAAGCGGTGAACAGCGCCGTCGAGAAACAGCCGACCACCAGCGCCGGCCCCATCCGCTGGTAGAGCACCTCGGCGAGGACCGGCGCGGTGAGCACCCCGTCGTCCAGCACCGTCAGCTCGGCCCCCAGCTTCCCGGCCTCCTCGCCCATCGCCCTCGACCACTGCGCCGGGGCCGTGGGATGCGGCTTGAAGACGAGACGGGTGTGGCCGAGCGCGACCGCGCCCCGCATCATCCGCAGATGCAGCTCCTCCTCCTCGGCAGCGCTGATCAGCCCGAGCGCCGAGAGGTACTGGCCCAGCAGCAGCGCGGGCGCCTCCACGGCCGGAATCCCGTCCTGAGCCCCCGGCGCGTCCGCCAGCTCACCGAGCACCTTGAGGAACACCTCGCCCGGCACGATCTGCGGCGCCACCCCGAACTCCGTGAGCAGCAGCGGCTTCAGCCCCGGCACCAGGTCGAGGTGGAGCAGCCGGCGCACCCGGGTACCGACCAGCGGGTCGATCTTGTTGCGGGTGGGTCCGTAGCTCATCAGCCCGTCCGCGTACACGTCGACCGGCGCCCCGGCGAAGATCTGTGCGACGGCCAGCGCGGGGTTGACCTGGATCGACTCGACCGCCAGCTCGATGTCGTCGTCGCCGAGCCCCCAGGCCAGCCGCAGGTGCCGCTCCCACAGCGGTACGTCGTCGGGGCGCGGCGCCCAGCCGCCCGGGTGGAACGGGGCGATCGTCGTGTTCCACGACACCACGTCGTCGAAACGGCCGCGCAGCGCGTCGAAACCGGGCATCGCGTCGAGGGCGGCCGTCGTCTCCGGCACGGCCGCGTTGTTCGAGACGAGCAGGATGCGGCGGTCGGCGTCCGCGAAGCAGCCCGCGTCGAGCGCGGCGGCGAGCGTGGCGGCGCCGTAGAGCGTGGAGGCGAAGAAGATCTGTGTGGTGCGGGACGGGGCGGTGCTCACGCTGCCGACACCTCCTTGGCACCGGCTGCGGCCGGGCGGCGGCGCAGCCTGCGCAGCAGGGTGGCGCGCTGCACGTCCATCGAGTCGAGGGCTTCGTCGAGCACCTGCTGCGGCATTCGTCTGAGTGCGGCTCCACTCATGGACTTCAGGGTGCGGGCCACGGCGGGTTCGAACCTTTCGATCGAGCTCATGTGGTGAGAAATGATCGCGCAATAGGTGCGGACTGCTTTCGGCAGCAGTACCTGTGCGTCGCGGTCTTCCGAGGTTTCCCGAATGACCTGGTCGAACGAGCGAATGAAATCGAGCTGCCGTACGTCACCGATCTGCGTCAGTGAAGAGGCGACCCCGCGCCGGTAGAAAATTCCGAGAAGCCCCAGCACCGCGAAAGAATCGGCCTCGCGATGCAGCCGCCAGATCCACGGGCGGTCCTCCGCGGTGCGCAGACCGTCCGTGAAATGCAGCAGCCCGCGGTCCAGCAGCCGGCGGTGGTACAGCCCGGCCCAGGCGTACGGATAGTCCACCGAGGTGGACCGCTCGGCGGGCAGGATCGCGTCCCGCGGGTCCATCACCTCGCCGCGCCTGCCGTGCGGGACGCGGTGCACGCTGCGGTTGCGGCCCTCGACCTGGACATGGTCGGTACGGACGAAGTCGCAGCCCAACACCTCGGTGCGGGCCAGGACTTCGGCGAAGTACCCGGGGGCGAGCCAGTCGTCGCCGTCCAGGAACGCGAGGTACTCGCCGCGCGCGGCGTCCAGGCCGGTGTTACGGGCGGTGGCCAGTCCGCCGTTCTGCTTGTGTCTGCGTACGACCACCCCCTCAATCTCGTCCTCGGCGCGGCGCAGTATGTCCGCGGTCCCGTCGGTCGAACAGTCGTCGACGAGGATGAATTCGAAGTCCTCGCGGGCGTTGGCCCGCAGGCTTCTCAGGGTGTCGGGGGCGTATGTCTGCACGTTGTAGAACGGCACGATGACCGAGAGCTTAACCACCCGTCTCACGCTAGGCGTGAGCTCGTCATTTGCCTTGGCGCCAGGAGGGACGGCGGGTGAACGGCGAATGTCGGAATGATGAACCGGGCGGAATCGTGGGCGATTGCGTCCCCTTTGTGAAGGCGATTCGCCAAGCGTCGGCGGGCTGTTAACCAGCTGTTGCCGTCACGTTGGGCCGCGAATCGGAATGCCTTCCTAAGTTCTGGGACGTGCCCCCACGTACCGAAAAGACGACCACCCTCCGGGTAGCCGTACTCGCCGACTCCGACACCCGCTGGAAATGGGGCGCGCTCACCGCGCGCCGTCTCACCGCCGGTGCGTCCGGAACGTCGGCGCAGCGCGTCGAGATCAGCGGACTGCTGCTGCGCGGCCGGGCCACCCCGACCCCGCGCCAGCTCGCCGAGGTCGGCGATGTCGGTATCGAGGCCGGCCGGGTCCGCGAGGTGACGGCCGTCGAGTTCCTGCACACCGTGCGGGACGAGGGGTACGACGTGGTCGTCCTCGCACTCGTCGGCGGAGCCGTCCAGGCGATGCTGCACGGACTGGCCGCGCTGCGGCTGCCCGCCAGGCCGGTAGTGGTCACCGGCTATGTCGGCGTCGTCTACGAGAAGCTCGCCGACGGGCTGCTGCTGCGGCACGGCGCGGACATCGTCCTCGCCAACTCCCGCCACGACGCGGAGCGTTTCCGCGCGGTGTACGAGGGAGTGGGCGCCGACGCCTCGGCCGTCACCGAGGCAGCGCTGCCCTTCCTCGGCGGTGAGCCGCACCGCCCGCAGGAGGGCCGCGACACCGTCGTCTTCGCCGCCCAGCCCTCCGTACCGGCCTCCCGCGACGACCGCGTGTACCTGCTGCGCAGGCTCGTCGAGCACGCCAGGCTGCACCCGGACCGCGAGGTGCTGCTGAAGCTGCGCTCCAAGCCCGGCGAGCACACCACCCACATCGAGGAACTCCCGTACCAGCGGCTCGCCGAGAAGCTGCCCGGCGGACTGCCGCCCAACTTCCGCCTGGTGTACGGGCACATGGGCGAGGTCCTGGACCGCACCGACCTGCTGGTCACGGTCTCCTCGACCGCCGCCCTGGAGTCGCTGCACCGCCGCATCCCCACCGCGGTCCTCACCGACCTCGGCGTCCGCGAGGCCCTGGGCAACCATCACTTCATCGGCTCCGGCCTGCTCACCTCCTGGGACCACCTGGACGGCGGCTTCCGCCCGGAGCCCGACCCGCAGTGGCTGGCCGGCCAGGGCGTCGCCGCCGACGGCACGTACGCCACCGCCTACGACCACGCCCGGGCCCGCGTCGACGCGCTGCTCGCCGCGGCCCGGCTGCCCGACCTCGCCCCGTACTACACACCCGCCACCGCCCCCGGCTACCTCCCCGGCATCCTCGCCCGCCACCACCTCGCCCCCGACGGCCACCCGCTGCCGGGGGCCGAGCGGCCCCGCGAGACCGGGGGAGTGCGCGGCGCGGTCCGGGAAGCGGTCCGGGAAGCGGCGCGCGGCGCGTACCGGCAGGGCGTCCAGCGGGTCGCCCCGGTGATCCGACGGATGGGCGAGCTGTGAACACCACTTCAGGAGCAGAGATGACCCCGACCCCCACCGTGCTCGCCGTGATCCCCGCCCGCGGCGGATCCAAGGGCGTCCCGGCCAAGAACCTCGCCCAGGTCGGCGGCGTACCGCTGATCGCCCGCGCCGTACGCGCCTGCCTGGCGTCCCGCGAGGTCACGGACGTCGTCGTGACGACCGACGACGCGGCCATCGCGGAGGCGGCCCGCGCCGCGGGCGACACCCTCGGCGCCCCCGAGCGGCTGCACATCGTCCAGCGCCCCGCGGCCATCGCCGGCGACAAGTCCAGCAGCGAGGACGCGGTGCTGCACGCCCTGGACGCCTACGAGGCGATGCGCGAGCGGACCGCCGACGTGGTGCTGCTGGTCCAGTGCACCAGCCCCTTCGTGCTGCGGGAGGACATCGACGGCGTCGCCGCCGCGGTCGCCCGCGACGGCGCCGACACGGCCGTCACGGTCGCCCCCTTCCACGGCTTCCTCTGGCGCGACGGCAGCGCCATCGAGGAGGACAACTACGGCGTCAACCACGACAAGTCCGTACGGCAGATGCGCCAGGACCGCCCCGAGGACCTCCTGGAGACGGGCACCGCGTACGCCATGAACGCGGCGGGCTTCCGCATCCACCGCCACCGCTTCTTCGGCCACACCGCCCTGGTGCGCACCGACGCCGCACGCGTCCTGGAGGTCGACGACCCGCACGACCTGGCCCGAGCCCGCGCCCTGGCACCGCTGCTCGACCCCTCGCCGCTGCCCACCCTCGACGACATCGACGCGGTCGTCCTCGACTTCGACGGCACGCAGACCGACGACCGGGTCCTCATCGACGCCGACGGACGCGAGATCGTCGCCGTCCACCGCGGCGACGGACTCGGCATCGCCGCCCTGCGCAGAACGGGACTGCCGCTGCTGATCCTCTCCAGCGAGCAGAACCCGGTCGTCGCCGCCCGCGCCCACAAGCTGCGCATCCCGGTCCTGCACGGCATCGACCGCAAGGATCTGGCGCTCAAGCAGTGGTGCGACGAACAGTCCATCGCTCCCGAACGTGTCCTCTACGTCGGCAACGACGTCAACGACCTGCCGTGCTTCGCACTCGCCGGCTGGCCCGTCGCCGTCGCGAGCGCCCACGACTCGGTACGGGCGGCCGCACGTGCCGTCACGACCACCCCCGGCGGCTTCGGCGCCATCCGCGAGATCGCGGCCTGGCTGCTCGGCCCCACCCTCACGACTCCCACTGCCCAGTCCCCCGAGTAGTCCCCGGGCCCCCAAGCCCACCAAGCCATCCGAGCTAAGGAAACACACCTCATGAACACCTCCCGTCTGCGCACCCTCGGCACCCGCACCGCCGGCCCCGGCAACCCCGTCTACGTCACCGGCGAGATCGGCATCAACCACAACGGCGACCTCGACAACGCCCTCGCCCTGATCGACGTGGCCGCCGAAGCCGGCTGCGACGCCGTCAAGTTCCAGAAGCGCACCCCGGAGATCTGCACCCCGCGCGACCAGTGGGACATCGAGCGCGACACCCCCTGGGGCCGGATGACGTACATCGACTACCGCCACCGCGTCGAGTTCGGCGAGGCCGAGTACCAGGCCATCTCCGAGCACTGCGCCAAGCGCGGCATCGACTGGTTCGCCTCCCCGTGGGACACCGAGGCCGTCGCCTTCCTGGAGAAGTTCGACGTCCCCGCCCACAAGGTCGCCTCGGCCTCCCTCACCGACGACGAGCTCCTGCGCGCCCTGCGGGCGACGGGCCGCACGGTCATTCTCTCCACCGGCATGTCGACCCCGCGCCAGATCCGCCACGCGGTCGAGGTCCTCGGCTCGGACAACATCCTGCTCTGCCACGCCACTTCGACGTACCCGGCCAAGGCCGAGGAGCTGAACCTGCGGGTCATCAACACCCTCCAGCAGGAGTACCCCAACGTCCCGATCGGCTACAGCGGCCACGAGACCGGCCTCCAGACCACCCTCGCCGCCGTCGCCCTCGGCGCCGCGTTCGTCGAGCGCCACATCACCCTGGACCGCGCCATGTGGGGCTCCGACCAGGCCGCCTCCGTCGAGCCGCAGGGCCTGACCCGCCTGGTCCGCGACATCCGCATCATCGAGGCCTCGCTCGGCGACGGCGTCAAGAAGGTGTACGAGTCCGAGCACGGCCCGATGAAGAAGCTCCGCCGGGTCGCGGGCGTCGTCGCCGAGGGCACCGAGGCGGCTCCGGCCGCCGAGCCGGTCGCGGTCTGACGGGCCGACCGGTGAACCTCGCCTTCGTCGAGAGCCCGGTCCAGCTCCTGAACGTCCTGGAGTGGGCCTACGCAGAGGGAGGCGACGACCGGGTCCTCACGGACATCACGGTCGTCGTCCTCCCCCCGGTCGACCCGATGTCGCGCGGCCAGCTGCGCCGGATGGCGGAGCTGGCCCGCGACGAGGGCATCACCATCCGCTGGCAGGAGGCGCGCGGCGGCGCGGGCGCGCCCCTGAAGAGCCTGCGCGACCTGTCCGGACTCGTCCGCAGGGCGCAGCGCATCGTCATCGGCGACCCGTTCTCCCGGTACGTACAACTCCTGCTCACCATGGTCCGCGCCCGCAGCCTCACCGTGGTCGACGACGGCACGGCCACCATGGAGTTCGTCGCCCAACTCGCTCGCGGCGAACGCCTGGTGCGCTGGCACCGCAAGGGCAGCTCGGGCCCGCGCGAACTGGTCCTGGCCCCGGTCACGGCCCGCGCCCGCAGCCGCTTCACCCCGTCCGCCACCCGTACGGTCGAGGTCTTCACGGCCATGCCGGTCGAGGCTCCGCCCGGCGTGAGAGTCACCCCCAACACCTTCGCCTGGACCCGCGCCCGCTTCGGCCCGCCGCTGCTCACCAAGGGCGCCGACCTGGTCGGCACGTCACTGGTCGAGACGGGCGTGGTCGACCGGGACCAGTACCTGGAGGCCGTGGCGTCCCTGTCCCGCACCCACGGCGCGACCCGCTACTTCGCCCACCGCCGCGAGTCCACCGAGAAGCTCCACGCCCTGGAGGCCGCCACCGACCTGGAGATCGTCCGCCCCGACCTCCCCCTGGAACTCATCGCCCGCCGCGGCCCCATCGGCCGCACGGTCCTCAGCTTCCCCTCCACGGTCGTCCACACCCTCCCCCTGGCCCTGGCCGGCACCGAGGTGAAGGTCGCCGTCTGCGACATCGCCCCGGAATGGCTCCGCGACACGGCCTCCCCGCGCGCCCAGGGCTTCCTGAGCGGCGTCACGGAGACCGCCCGCGACGTACAGCGCCTGGCGCCCTGGCGGGCTACGGCGGTGACGGAGGCGTAGGGGGCGGGGTGGTGCGCCGTGGAACGTGACACGTGCGTCACGAACTGTCCCGTACCCGTTCAGCCAGGTCCTCGGGACCTTCGAGCCTTCGACATGTGTGTCGAGCAGCACTTTCATCAGCGCATCCCGAAGGCGTCGGCAAGGTCGTCCGGCAGGTCGTCGAAGTCCTCCCTGATGTGGATCTGTCCCTGGAGCGAGCCGCGCCCGGTCCGCTTCACCAGAGCATCCAGCGGCACGACCTTGGCCACCGGTTCTCCCGCTTTGGAGATCACCACTTCCTCGCCCGTGGCCATCTGTTCCAGGATGCGCGAGAGGTGGGTCTTGGCCTCATGGACGTTGTCCTGACGAGCTTCTTCCACGGCTGCCTCGCAGGGACGGATCGGCGGGTGGACCAACCACTGGACTATGTTCACCGCGATCCGGAGGCATGCGTCGGTGACGGCCTTGCCCGCCGGGTCGGGGGCGGCGGCGGTGTCGATGCCGCAAGCAAGCCAGAGCAGGTCGTGAGGGATCACCCTGACCCGTAAGCAGTGTGCGCCCAGGGTTCGTTGGGGGTGAGCCCTGATAGCGGGAAGAGTCCGCCGGGCGCGAGCATCGACGCATGACGACGAGGCGGATGGCGACGGAGCGACAGGGTGGAACGGCCGGTGGGCCAGGCATGGCCGGTGCGCCTGGCAAGCATGGTGTGGCCGGGGTGACGCTGGGAACGGCCCTTCTCGCGGGGCCGGTCCTGATGGCGGGGTACGGGGTGGTGCGGCTGGTCGGGCGGGCCGTGAGTGATTACGGGCCCGGGGTGTGGTGGACGGCGGCGCATCTGCTGTTCCTGGCCGGGGTGCTCGCCTTCGTGCCGGTGTTCCTGGGGCTGCGCGGGCTCGTCGGGGAGAGTGGCGGCGGCAGGGCGGCCGCCACGGTGGCCGCCTGGACCGGGCTGCTCGGCGCGGCGGCGGTGGTGGTGCAGTCGGTGATCGACCTGGGGGCCGGGTTCGCCGCGGCGGACAAGCAGGCCATGAGCGAGATGTTCGACCGGGTGCAGGGCGTGCCCGGGGTGATGCCGCTGGTCTACACCGTGGTGCCCATGCTGTTCTGGCTCGGGCTGCTGGCCCTCGTCACCCTGCTCGCCTTCCTCCGCCGTGACCTGGTCCGCGCCTGGGCCCCGGTGCTGGTACTGGCGGGCACGGTGGTCATGGCCGTGAGCCTGGACCTGCTGCCGGTCGGAGCCCTGTGCCTCGGGGTGGCCCTGCTGCCGGTGCGCCGGGGGCTGTCGGGCTGACGGGGCGCGAATGCCCCCGCCGCGAACCGGTCGCGGAGGGGGCCTCGGTGTGCGGGCGGCAGGAGCGGCGGATCAGACGCAGTTGACCCACTTGTTGGACTTGATGAAGTGGGTGGCGGACCCGGTCAGCTTGGAGCCCCGCTTGATGACGCCGCTGCTGCCCAGGTAGTTCTTCTCCGAGTAGCACTTGAAGTCACAGTTCTTGCCGTGCTGGTACCGGGACTTGAAGCCCTGGAAGACGGAGAACCCGATCAGGTCCGCGTTGTTCCCCTCGACCTTCTGCATCCTGCCGGTGTAGTTCTCCCCGGCCCAGACGCAGTACCAGCCCGACGGGCAGTCCGACGCCGCGGTCGGCGTGACCTCCACCGCGCCAGCGGTGCTCGCGCCTCCGGCCAGCAGGCCACCGGTCAGTGCGATGCCGCCGGCGACCGCGGCCAACTTCCTGGTCATGCGTATGTGTTGCCCCCTTCGTCCGGGCCGCGCCCTCGCCCCGGTTTTCCCCCCGGGCGGGCGGCCCGTTGTCGTGGAACCACGATGGCGCAGGCCCGCGCCTCACCGACAGGACATTCGACGCTGCTCCAAAGAGGCAGCTCAGGGGATGGTCCGGGAGAGGGCTCAGTGGGGCGGCGGTCGCAGCAGCGCCGCTCCGGCCGGGGTCACCGTGTGCAGGACCGTGTTCGCGTACCGCCTGCTGCTGATCAGCCCAGCGTCGCGCAGTACGGAGGCGTGGTGGGTGGCGGTGGCCGGGGAGACGCCCAGGGCGCGGGCCAGCTCCGAGGTGGTGGCGCCGAGGACGACGGCGCGCAGGGCGGCGGCGCGGGTCCGGCCGAGCAGCGCGCCGAGTGAGACGTCGCGGGGGAGTCCGGGGCCGGGGCCCCTGGTGCGGTGCAGCGGGTACAGCAGGGCCGGCCCGAGCCCCGGGGCGGCGAAGGTGACCGCCCGGTGCCAGCAGAAGTACGAAGGGACCAGGCGCAGTCCGCGCCCGTTCAGATACACGTCGCGGTCGTCCGCGTAGTCGACCTCCAGCACCGGGGGCCGCCAGCGCATGCCCGGCTTCAGGCCGGATAGCAGGCCGTTCAGACCGTCGTTCAGGACGGCCCGGCCCAGGACCGCCCGCTCGCCGTCGATCCTCGCCCGGATCCGGTCGTGGTGCGGGGCGATCACGGCCGCGTGGTACGCGCGCAGGGTGCTCACCAGCTCCTCCCGCGGCTGCCGTTCCGTCAGCCGGGCCGCCCAGGCGGGAGCCCCGACGATCCGGTCCAGGGTCTCCACCTCCAGCCGGACCCGGTCCGGCGGTGTGTCGAGGATCGCCGCGCAGCCGGCGTCCAGTCCCTCCTCGGCCTCCGGCGGAGTGAGGAAGTCCGGGAAGTAGCTGGCCCGGGGCAGGACTTGGAGCAGGCTCTTGCGGACGGCGGTGCCGAGCGGTGTACCGATCAGTTTCAGCCGGGCGGCACGGTGCCACTCGGCGAAGGCCCAGCGGCCCCGCGTGTTCTGGAGCCGGTGGAGGCTGAAGGCGGTCTCCCACAGCGGATCGGGTGTCCTCGCGATCCGGATACGGGTCAGGTCTTCGGTGGTGAAGTGAATACGCAGCATTCTGGCGCCCCCGAGATGCGGGCCGTGCCCTCTCCCCCCTGGTGAGGCGGCCGTACAAAACGATCCCCACCACCTCTCGTCGAGCCAAAGGAGGGTAAAGGGGGCGAGCGCCGTGCGGGTCCTGGAGTGGCCGAATCCAGACTGTTCCGGCATTTTCCCGCGATCGAGGGGCGGCGGCTTCGTCCCAGGTGGGGCGCTACCCGCCCGGCCGGTGGCGAGGCGGGGCAGCAAGGGAGGGGTGGTTTTCCGCCGATCTCGCCGGTGGTGTTCCGGCCGGTGTGTTGTCCCGGGTGTCGTCCCGCGTTCTTGCCGGTGTGCCGTCCGGGTGCCGTCCCGTGTGCCGTCCGGGCGTACGCCCCCGAAGCGGCGGCGGAGTGTACCCATCCCCCTGACGCGCCACTCGCCGTCACACCATCTTTTGTTCGTCTATGTGGCTGAACTTTTCTTGTTTCATGGTCAGTTGAAGGGGGAAGGGCCTTACCCTTCACCAGGTGAACCAGTTGATGTCCCGCGAGTCCGACGCCGAGCCGACGCCCCACGACGAACCGCTCCCCGGCACCCTGCCCGAGGCCCTGCGTGCCGAGCTGATCGCGTTCCGGCGCGACCTGCACATGCACCCCGAGCTGGGCAACCAGGAGTTCCGTACCACCGCGGCCATCAAGGCCCGGCTGGAGAAGGCCGGCCTCGAACCCCGGGTGCTCGACACCGGAACCGGGCTCATCTGCGACGTGGGCACGCGCGACGACTCCACCGCGCCCATGCTCGCCCTGCGCGCCGACATCGACGCCCTGCCCATCCCGGACACCAAGGACGGCGTCCCGTACCGCTCCACCGTCCCCGACCGGGCGCACGCGTGCGGGCACGACATCCACACCGCCTCGGTCCTCGGCGCCGGGCTGGTGCTCGCCGGGCTCGACCGGCAGGGGCTGCTCCCGAACCCCGTGCGGCTGATCTTCCAGCCGGCCGAGGAGGTGCTGCCCGGCGGGGCGCCCGACACGATCCTGTCCGGGGCTCTGGAGGGCGTCGGGCGGATCATCGGGGTGCACTGCGACCCCAGGGTGGACGTGGGGCGGATCGGGCTGCGGGTCGGGGCGATCACCTCGGCCTGCGACCGGCTGGAGGTCAGCCTGGACGGTCCCGGCGGGCACACCGCCCGCCCGCACCTGACCACCGACCTGGTCACCGCCGCCGCCAAGGTCGCCACCGAGGTGCCCGCACTGCTGGCCCGCCGGGTCGACGCCCGCTCCGGCCTCGCCGTCACCTGGGGGCGGCTGGAGTCCGGGCACGCCTGCAATGTGATCCCGCAGCACGCCGAGCTGTCGGGCACCGTCCGCTGTCTGGATCTGGCCGCCTGGCGGGAGGCCCCCGACCTGGTGCACGCCGCGATCGACGAGGTGGCCGGGATGCACGGCGCCAAGACGGTGATCGACTACGTACGGGGCGTCCCGCCGGTCGTCAACGACGCCGCCGTGATCGATCTGCTCGCCACGGCGATGACCGCGCGCCGCGGATCGTATGCGATCGAGGACACCGAACAGAGCCTGGGCGGCGAGGACTTCTCCTGGTACCTGGAACACGTCCCCGGCGCCATGGCGCGGCTCGGGGTCCGTGCGCCGGGCGACACCGCCCGGCTCGACCTGCATCGGGGTGATTTCGACGCCGACGAGGAGGCGATCACGGTCGCCGTGGAGCTGTTCACTGCCTCCGCGTTGCTCGACCGCAACCATCCGTAACCGGACACGTCACCCCTGGTTCGCGACGATCCGATAACGGCTTCCGTACAGGGCTTTATCTGACATCTACGCGCGTTACGATCGCCGCGAAACCAGCGCCGGAAGAGGCGCTTCGGTCAGGTTTGAAGGAGCCTTCCCTTGCGCCGGGTATCCAAGATCACCGCTGCGTGTGCCGTCACCGCGACTCTGGCGCTCACCGCCAGCGCGTGCGGCGAGTCGTCCACCGAGAGCTCCGGCTCCGACAAGGGCAAGATGAAGATCGGCATGGCCTACGACGTGGGCGGCCGTGGTGACAACTCGTTCAACGACTCCGCCGCGCGCGGCCTGGACAAGGCCAAGGCCGAGTTCGGTGCCGACACCAAGGAGCTCACCGCCAAGACCGGTGAGACCCCCGCCGACCGCGAGCAGCGCCTGGAGTCGCTCGCCGAGGGCGGCTACAACCCGGTCGTCGCGGTCGGTTTCGCGTACAAGGACGCGGTCGACAAGATCGCCGCCAAGTACCCGAAGGTGAACTTCGGCCTGGTCGACTCGGTCGCCACCGCGAAGAACGTCGACAGCATCGTCTTCACCGAGGAGCAGGGCTCCTACCTCGCCGGTGTCGCCGCCGCGCTGAAGTCGAAGGACGGCCAGGTCGGCTTCATCGGCGGTGTGGACCTTCCGCTGATCAAGAAGTTCGCCGCGGGCTTCCAGCAGGGCGTCAAGGAGACGAACCCGAAGGCCAAGGTGCAGATCCAGTACCTGTCCACCGGTTCGGACCTGTCCGGCTTCGGCAGCCCCGACAAGGGCTCGTACGCCGCCAAGGGCATGCTCGACAAGGGCGCCGACGTCATCTTCGCCGCCGCGGGCGGTTCGGGTGCCGGTTCGATCGAGGCCGTCGCGGGCAAGAAGGGCGCATGGTCCATCGGCGTCGACTCCGACCAGGCCCTCGACCCGTCGCTGTCGAAGTACAAGGACACGATCATGACCTCGGTCGTGAAGAACGTCGACGGCGGTGTCTACGACCTGGTCAAGTCCGTCAAGGACGGCAAGCCGCTGACCGGTACGCAGACGTACACCCTGGCCAAGGACGGCGTCAGCCTGACCGCCACGGGTGACCACATCAAGGACATCCAGGCCAAGCTCGACGAGGCGAAGAAGAAGATCGCCGACGGCACCATCAAGGTCAAGACCACGACCTGATCCACCGTCGATCGGGGCCCGGGTGAGCCGCTTCGGCTTCACGCGGGCCCCGATTTCACGTACCGGCCCGGCGGACTTGCCGTAGCCGTACGCACACGGTCCGCCACCTGTCATCGGGTGGCCAACGATTCGGTGGCGCTACGCGCGTAGCGTCCGCCGGGCGCGATACCTTTCACGCTCCCACCGCCTCCGCCCTCCGCTCCTGCCAAGGAGAGTGCGCCATCAACGCGTCCAGCAGTCCCCATGCCGTGGAGCTCCGCGGCATCACCAAGCGGTTCCCCGGGGTCGTGGCCAACCACGACATCGACATCACCGTGCGCCGCGGCACCGTCCACGCCCTCGTCGGCGAGAACGGCGCCGGCAAGTCCACTCTGATGAAGATCCTTTACGGCATGCAGAAGCCGGACGAGGGCACCATCGCGGTGGACGGCGAGCAGGTCTCGTTCCACAACCCCGGTGACGCCATCGCGCGCGGTATCGGCATGGTGCACCAGCACTTCATGCTCGCCGACTACCTCACCGTCCTGGAGAACGTCGTCCTCGGCTCCGAGAAGCTGTACGGGATCGGCGACCGGGCCCGCGCGAAGATCAAGGAGATCTCCGACTCGTACAGTCTCGGGGTCCGCCCGGACGCCATGGTCGAGGACCTCGGGGTCGCCGACCGGCAGCGCGTGGAGATCCTCAAAGTCCTCTACCGGGGCGCCCGCACCCTGATCCTCGACGAGCCCACCGCCGTCCTCGTACCGCAGGAGGTCGACGCGCTCTTCGACAACCTGCGCGAGCTCAAGGCCGAGGGCCTGACCGTCATCTTCATCTCGCACAAGCTGGGCGAGGTCCTGTCGGTCGCCGACGAGATCACCGTCATCCGGCGCGGTACGACGGTGGGCACCGCCGACCCGAAGCACACCACCACCAAGCAGCTCGCCGAGCTGATGGTCGGCAGCGAGCTCCCGTCGCCGGAGACCCGCGAGTCGACCGTCACCGACGTGCCGATGCTGACCGTCGACGGGCTGCGGCTGAGCGCCACCGACCCGGACGGCGTGGTGCGTTCGGTCCTCGACGGCATCGGCTTCACCATCCACAAGGGCGAGGTCCTCGGGATCGCGGGCGTCGAGGGCAACGGCCAGTCCGAACTGGTCGACGCCATCATGGGCATGCGCCACCTCGACGCCGGGGTGCTCACCCTGGACGGCGCCGACATCTCCGGCACGCCCACCCGCAAGCGCCGCGAGGACGGCATGGGGGTCATCCCCGAGGACCGCCACCGGCACGGACTGCTGCTGGAAGCCCCGCTCTGGGAGAACCGCATCCTCGGCCACGTCACCGAACGCCCCAACAGCAAGGGCGCGTTCCTCGACCTCAAGGGCGCCCGCACCGACACCGAGCGGATCGTGCGCGAGTACGACGTGCGCACCCCCGGCATCGACGTCACCGCCGCCTCGCTCTCCGGCGGCAACCAGCAGAAGCTGATCGTCGGCCGCGAGATGAGCCACAGCCCGAAGCTGCTGATCGCCGCGCACCCGACCCGGGGCGTGGACGTCGGCGCGCAGGCGCAGATCTGGGACCAGATCCGCGAGGCGCGCCGAGAGGGTCTCGCGGTGCTGCTGATCTCCGCCGACCTGGACGAGCTGATCGGGCTCTCCGACACCCTGCGCGTCATGTACCGCGGCCGGCTGGTCGCGGACGCCGACCCCGCGACCATCACCCCGGAGGAGCTCGGCTCGGCGATGACGGGCGCGGCCTCCGGCCACCTGGAAGCCCCGGACGAGTCACCGGCACCCGAGGACACGGCCGCCGACGGCGCAGACAGCACCGACACCGACCCCCGGAACGGGGGAGAGGACCGATGAAGAAGATCGACAAGGAGCGGCTGCTCCTGGGGATCGCGGCCCCCGTACTCGCGATCGTGGTCGCCTTCCTGGTGACCGCACTCGTGCTGGCCGCCACCGGCAAGGAGCCGTTCAGCGCCTTCGGCATCATGTTCGACTACGGGATGAAGTCGGACAGCCAGGTCTACATCCTCAACAAGGCGACGACGTACTACCTCGCGGGTCTCGCGGTGGCCGTCGGCTTCCGGATGAACCTCTTCAACATCGGCGTCGACGGCCAGTACCGCCTCGCCGCCTTCTTCGCCGCCGCGGTCGGCGGCGCGCTGACGCTGCCCGGCGCCCTGCAGATCCCGCTGATCATCCTCACCGCGATGATCGTCGGCGCGATGTGGGCCGGCATCGCCGGTGTCCTCAAGGTCACCCGCGGCGTCAGCGAGGTCGTCTCGACGATCATGCTGAACGCCATCGCGACCGCGATCATCGGCTATCTGCTCCAGCAGGGGCGCCTCGGCCACCTCGACGAGGCCGGCACGAAGATCTCCACCAAGCCGATCCCGGAGTCCTCGCACTTCTTCGAGTTCCCGACCACCCCGTCGCCCGTCTGGGGCTTCATCGTGGTCGCGATCGTCGCGGGCGTCGCCTACTGGTTCACGCTCTCGCGCACCCGCTTCGGCTTCGACCTGCGCACCGTCGGCCAGTCCGGCTCCGCGGCCGAGGCCAGCGGCGTCGACGTCAAGAAGATGGTCGTCACCTCGATGCTGATCTCCGGCGCCGTCGCCGGTCTGATCGGCATGCCGACCCTCCTCAACGACAGCTACGAGTACAGCGGCGACTTCCCGGTCGGCATCGGCTTCACCGGCATCGCCATCGCCCTCCTCGGCCGCAACCACCCCGTCGGCATCGCGCTCGGCGCACTGCTCTGGGGCTTCCTGGAGCGCGGCACCGGCAAGCTCGAATTCGAGGGCTACGACAAGGAGATCGTCGGCGTGATCCAGGGCGTCATCGTCCTGTGCGTCGTCATCGCCTACGAAGTCGTCCGCCGCTACGGACTCAAGCGCCAGCAGAGCAAGGTCGGCGCGGAACTCGCCGCACAGGCCGCCGCCCGTAACAACGACCAGCAGGAGGTGTCGGCGTGAGCGCCACGGCGACTTCCACCCCGCCCCCCGCGGCCCCCAAGGTCTCCGGCGGCAAGGGCGGCCGCACCCGCCTCTCCTTCCCCGTCGTCCTGCTGATCATCGCGGGCGTGCTGCTCGCGCTGTCCGCCGTGCGCGCCATCACCGGCGCGCAGGACGTCACCTCGGCGGGCCAGATCAGCGCGGCCCTCGCGATGGCCGTACCGATCGGCCTCGCCGGTCTCGGCGGCCTCTGGGCCGAGCGGGCCGGCGTGGTCAACATCGGCCTCGAAGGCATGATGATCCTCGGCACCTTCTTCGGTGCCTGGGCCGGCTGGCAGACCAACCCGTGGCTCGGCGTACTGGCCGGGGTCGTCGGCGGCATGCTCGGCGGACTGCTGCACGCGGTCGCGACCGTCACCTTCGGCGTCGACCACATCATCTCCGGTATCGCCATCAACATCCTGGCGCTCGGCTTCACCACCTACTTCGCCAAGCTCTGGTTCAACTCGGGCGAGGCGGCGGCCAAGGGCGGCAGCCCGAAGCAGTCCCCACCGGCCGACGAGATCACCTCGGTGACGATCCCGGGCCTCTCCGACTGGCTGCACTCCATCGAGAAGCACCACTGGTTCTTCGTCTCCGACGTGGCCGGCGTCCTCGGCGGCCTGGTCACCAACGTGTCGCTGCTGACGATCCTGGCCATCGTCCTGTTCGTCCTCACGTTCTTCGTGCTCTGGAAGACCTCGTTCGGGCTGCGGCTGCGCTCCTGCGGCGAGAACCCGGTCGCCGCCGAGTCGCTCGGCGTGAACGTCTACACGTACAAGTACATCGCGGTGATCGTCTCCGGCGGCATGGCCGGCCTCGGCGGTGCCTTCCTCTCGCTGGTCACCTCGCACATCTACAACGAGGGCCAGACCGGCGGCCGCGGCTACATCGGTCTCGCCGCGATGATCTTCGGCAACTGGCGGCCCGGCGGGCTCGCCATGGGCGCCGGACTGTTCGGCTTCGCGGACGCGCTCCAGCTGCGCAACGGCGGCGAGTCCGTCCACGCGCTGCTCCTGCTGCTCGTGGTCGTGCTGGCGGTGCTCGCGGCCTGGAAGCTCTACCGCAAGAGCTTCGTCCAGGGCGGGGTCAGCGCGGTCATCGCCGCCGCGGTGCTGGTCTGGTACCTCGGTACGGACACCGTGCCCACCGAGTTCGTGAGCGCCACCCCGTACATCGTCACGCTGCTCGTCCTCTCGCTCTCCGCCCAGCGGTTGCGGATGCCCAAGGCGGACGGCATGCGCTACCGGAAGGGCCAGGGCAAGTGACGGCCGCCGCGGAGGTCGACTGGACGGCGCTGCGGAGCGCCGCACGGTCCGTGATGACCCGCGCGTACGTCCCGTACTCGCACTACCCGGTCGGCGCCGCGGCGCTCGTGGACGACGGCCGTACGGTCTCCGGCTGCAACGTCGAGAACGCCTCGTACGGCATCGGGCTGTGCGCCGAGTGCGGCCTGGTCTCCCAGCTCCACGCCACCGGCGGCGGCCGGCTGACCCACTTCACCTGCGTGGACGGGGCGGGCGAGATCCTGGTGCCGTGCGGCAGGTGCCGTCAGCTGCTGTACGAGTTCGGCGGCCCCGAGCTGGTCCTTCAGACGCCGGACGGGCTGCGCACGCTCGACGAGATGCTGCCGCAGGCGTTCGGCCCCGACCATCTGAAGTAGAACTCCGGTGGCCCTCCCGCAGGTCGGGAGGGCCACCCCCGTTTCCACCCTCTATGCGCGTAGAGTCATTCGGGACTCTTGCGTACCGCACGCACGTACGCCTCTGTACGTACCGGCCGGAAGGACTCCCAGGACATGGACGCCATCTCCGTCATCCGCACCAAGCGGGACCGAGGCGAGCTGACCCCCGAGCAGATCGACTGGGTCATCGACGCGTACACCCGCGGTGAGGTCGCCGACGAGCAGATGTCCGCGCTGGCCATGGCGATCCTGCTGAACGGCATGAACCGCACGGAGATCGCCCGCTGGACCGCCGCCATGATCGCCTCCGGCGAGCGGATGGACTTCGCGTCGCTCTCCCGCCCCACCACCGACAAGCACTCCACGGGCGGCGTCGGCGACAAGATCACCCTGCCGCTCGCCCCGCTGGTCGCCGCCTGCGGCGCCGCCGTGCCGCAGCTCAGCGGCCGGGGCCTCGGCCACACCGGCGGCACCCTCGACAAGCTGGAGTCCATCCCCGGCTGGCGCGCCCACCTCTCCAACGAGGAGATGCTCAGCGTCCTGGACACCACCGGCGCGGTGATCTGCGCCGCCGGCGACGGGCTCGCCCCCGCCGACAAGAAGCTGTACGCGCTCCGCGACGTCACCGGCACCGTCGAGGCCATCCCGCTGATCGCCAGCTCCATCATGTCCAAGAAGATCGCCGAGGGCACCGGCGCGCTCGTCCTGGACGTCAAGGTCGGCTCCGGCGCCTTCATGAAGACCATCGAGGACGCCCGCGAACTGGCCTCCACCATGGTCGCCCTGGGCACCGACAGCGGAGTGCGCACGGTCGCCCTGCTCACCGGCATGGCCACCCCGCTCGGCCTCACCGCGGGCAACGCCCTGGAGGTCCGCGAATCGGTCGAGGTGCTGGCCGGCGGCGGCCCGAAGGACGTCGTCGACCTCACCCTCGCCCTGGCCCGCGAGATGCTCGACGCGGCCGGTCTCAAGGACGCCGACCCGGAGAAGGCCCTCGCGGACGGCTCCGCGATGGACGTCTGGCGCCGGATGATCTCCGCCCAGGGCGGCGACCCGGACGCCACGCTCCCGGTCGCCCGCGAACAGCACGTGGTCACGGCCCCGTCCACCGGCGTACTGACCCGCCTGGACGCCTACGACATCGGCGTCGCCGCCTGGCGCCTCGGCGCGGGCCGGGCCCGCAAGGAGGACCCGGTCCAGGCCGGCGCGGGCGTCGAACTGCACGCCAAGCCGGGCGACACGGTCACGGCCGGACAGCCTCTGCTGACGCTGCACACCGACACCCCCGAGAAGTTCGACTACGCCCTGAAGGCCCTGCCCGACGCCTACGACATCGCCCCCGCCGGCACGGCGTTCACCGCCACCCCCGTGGTGCGGGAACGTATCGCCTGACCTGCGGTTTTCTCGTACGGGTGAACGGGACCGGCGGACCGCCGCCGGTCCCGTTCGGCATGCTGGACTCGGTGACGCACCGAGGTGACGCACTGATACGAGGAGACCGCCATGAGCGCACTCACCGTCGACCCCGCCCCCGGCCACGGCCAGGAGTGGGACGACCTCGTCCGGATCTGGGAGGAGACGGGCGTGCCCGAGGGCTGCAAGGTGGAGATCATCGAGGGGATCGTCACCGTGGAGCCACCGCCGTCCAAGGACCACAACACCACTGCGGAGCTGCTTCAGCGCAGGCTCTACGGCGTCATCCCCGAGGACTGGGAGATCTTCCAGACCCTCGGCGTCTCCGTGCCGGGGCGGGCCGGGCTCTACATCCCCGATCTCGTCGTCGTGCCCCGTGCGGTGGCGACCGGGCCGGGCAACCGCATCCCGGCCGAAGAGGCCCGGCTCGTCGTGGAGATCACCTCGCAGGCCAACGCCAACCACGATCGCATCGGCAAGGTGCGCGGATACGCGAAGGCCGGTGTCGAGCTGTTCCTGCTGCTCGACCCGTGGCACTCGGGCCGCCCCACCGCAACGCTCTACGGGGAGCCCGACGGTGGCACCTACCGGGTACTGGACACGGTCGAGTACGGGGAGAAGCTGACGCTGCCCGAGCCGTTCGGGCTGATCCTGGACACCGCGATCTTCCCGGTGAGCTGAGACGGGAGCGGCCCGTCGGGACGGAGGGATCCTCCCCGACGGGCCGCTGTCATGCGGTCGGTGCGCCTACCGGCTCACCGACGTGCCGTTCACTTGCCGAAGTACGCGTGGTAGATCGACACCGACGACTTGTTGCCCTGCTTGTCCGTGACGTTCGCCCGGTAGGAGATGGACTTCCCCTTGGCCGGGTTCTTCACGGAGAGCTTGCCCGCCTTGACCGTGGACTTCTTCCAGGTCTTGCCGGCGTCGTAACTGACGTACACCGTCAGCGACTTGAGGTTCTTGCCGGCGGCGGCGCCCTGCACCGTCACGGGCACGGAAGCGGTCCGGCCGGCCGTGACCCTGCTGTCGAGGGTGACGTCGGGCGTGAACCGCACCGTGGAGACCGGGAGCATGGCCGGGCCGGTGGTGTGCCTGGAGCGGAACGTCCAGCTCGCGTCGATCCGGGTGGAGACCGCGGCGAGCTTGGCGCTGCGCCGCACCGAGATCGTCAACCGGTAGTCGGCGGCGCCGGACGGCACGGCCATCGGGACCACGCCCGACAGCGGGTCCTCGTTCTGTACGAGCTTCTTGCCGTTGCGGTACAGGACGGTGCTGACCGAACTGTACGCCGAATCACCGATGTTGCCGCGTCCGTCGGCCACCAGCGGCAGCTTGCCGACGATGTTGTCGCCGTCGCGCAGGACGCCGAGGGCGGAGGTGACCGCAGGGCCGAACACCGCGGTGTTGACCTTCTTCGTGTAGGACTTGCCGGCCTTCACGGACTGCGGGGCGACGGAGTACCACGCCTCGGTCACCGGGAAGCCGTCCTCGTCGGCCGGGCCGTCCTGGTTGAAGTCGAAGCTCCACCGCACCTTGTCGTTGGTGGAGACATAGGCGGTGACACTGCCCGGAATCCTGTGCAGGGACCAGGCCGACCAGCCGCCGTCCGTGCCGGGCAGCGTGCCCGACGCGGCGACCTCACCGGTCTTGCCCTTGGCGGGCGAGCCGAGGGAGAGGCCGACCTTGGCCAGCTGGCCGGTGGTGTACTTCCGCTCGTAACCGGTGGCCGCCCCGGTCACCGGACCGCCGGCGACGATGTCGTACCGGGTCGATGCGCCCTTGATCCAGCTGCCGACCCAGTTCTGGGAGAGCGAGCCGTCGGTGACCTTCGGGCCGAAGTGCGCGGTGCGGAAGTTCTTGTACGAGTCGAGGAGCCAGCCGTACCCGTAGGGGTTGTCCTCGGACGCGTACTGGAGCTCGGTCGTGGCCATCAGGGGCGTTGTTCCGGCGGCGGGCAGGGTGATCTTCACCGGCTTCGCCTTGCGCGCGTCCAACGTCAGGCTGAGGTTCTTGTGGACGTCCAGCTTCGGCCGGGAAAGCCAGTCGGTGCCCTTGGCGTAGTCCTCGGGGTCGACGGTGACGCCCGTGTTCAGCGTGTAACCGCCCGCGGGGACGCGGACCTTCGCCGTGCCGTCGGTACTCGTCGGCGAGAGCCACTGGCCGACCGCCGAGCCCGTGAGCCCGAAGAGGTTGGAATCGACGAACTCGGCCGGCTTGCCGTCCCGCCCGATGGTCTTGACGGTGAGGTCGTACGACTCGGTCTCGCGCTCGACCGCGGCCGCCGTGCGGACGCTCTGGCCGCCGCCGGTCCCGACGACATACGCGGAGTAGATGCCGTCGGCCGTACCGCCCAGCTTGGTGTTCACGGTCAGCGGTACGTCGGCGGTGCCGCCCGCGGGGACGGTCACCTTGTCGGCGCCGAGGGTGAAGAAGCCGGCCGGGGCGGGCTTGCCCTTCGGGCCGGTGGCCGTGACCGCGAGGTCGAGGGTGACGTCGGTCGTGCCCAGGTTGCGGTACGTCACCTTCTTGGTGACCGGGGTGTCGTCGGTGTGCGGCCACTGCTGCAGCCCGAAGCCCACCGAGACCGGCTCGGCGACGACGGTCTGCCCGATCGCCCGGTCCACCGCGATCCGTCCCGTGCCCTGCTCGAACGGGGTGTACGCGCCCGGATTGGTCGAAGCGGCCAGCGCGCCCTTGAGCTCGGCGTACTTCCACTCGGGGTGCTGCTGCTTGAGGAGCGCCGCGGCGCCCGCGACGTGCGGGGTCGCCATCGACGTACCGGAGATCGTCAGGTAGCCCGGCGGGTTCTGGCCGACCTCCTGGTCGATGGCGGAGCCGGGGGCTGCCGCCGCGGTGATGTCCACGCCGGGGGCGGTGACATCGGGCTTGATCGCGCTGTCGCCGATGCGCGGTCCACGGCTGGAGAATTCGGCCAGCTCGTCCTTGTCGTCGACGGCGCCGACGGTCAGCGCGGCGTCCGCACTGCCGGGGGAGCCGACGGTGTTGGAGCCGGGGCCGTCGTTGCCCGCCGCGATGGCGAACAGGACGCCCTTGTCGGCCGACAGCTTGTTGACCGCCGCTTCGAGCGGGTCCACCTCGGGGGTGTCGCTGCCGCCGAGGCTCAGGTTGATGATGTCGGCACCCTGTGCGACCGCCCACTCCATGCCGGCCAGGATGCCGGAGTCGTCGCCGAGGCCGTCGTCGTCGAGCACCTTGCCTTCCAGCAGCTTGGCGTCCGGGGCCACGCCCTTGAACTTGCCGCCCGACTTGGCTCCGGTGCCGGCCGCGATCGACGAGACATGGGTGCCGTGGCCGACCCGGTCCTTGACGTCGGGCGAGGCGGTGAAGTTCTTGCTGCCGAGGATCTGGCCCTTGAGGTCGGGGTGGGTGGCGTCCACACCGGTGTCCAGGACGGCGATCTTGACGCCCTTGCCGGTGTAGCCGGCCTTCCAGGCGGCCGGGGTGCCGATCTGCGGGACGCTCTTGTCGAGGCTCGCCCGGCGTACGCCGTCCAGCCAGACCCGGTCGATCCCGGCGGCCGTGGTGCGCTGGGCACCGTGCGCCGCCTTGCTGGTGAGCGCCTGCCAGATGTCCCGGGCGTCGCGCTGCGGGGTGATCACCGACTCGGCGTTCAGCGTCTTCAGGGTCCGGGCGACCCGGGTGGAACCGGCCTCGCGGACCTCGGCCTTCGCGGCGTCGGCCTTCGCGCCCCGGTAGGAGACGATCAGCTTCAGGCCCGACTTCTGGGCCCGGCGGTTCTCCGCACGGTTCAGCTCGGCGACGTCGAACAGCCGGCGGTCCAGCTTCCCGGAGGTGATCAGCCGGCTCGCGTCGGCGGGGACGAGCAGGGTGTGACCGTTGTGCGTCTGCCGCTGCACGGGTATGTGCTCGCGGCCCTCGGCGGCCCGGAAGCCTGTCACCCGGCCCTTGGCGTCCACGGTGACCAGGTCACCGGTGATCAGCGTCAGCCGGTGCTGGGCCGACGACCGGGTGCCGGTTGCCGGGGCGGTGTCGGGCTGTGCGACGGCCGGGGTGGTCATCCCCGCCGCGAGTGCCACGGCGGCTGCCGCGGCGACGGTCGAAACACACGCGTTTCTCACGTGTTTGCGCAACTCTCCCCCTGGAGAATCGGGCGGCCCTCGAAGGACCGCTGGTCAGTCGGTACGGCGGGGACGCCGCACCGGCCGGTTCATGTACCTAGAGGGGGAATCGAATGGACGGGTTCACAGGAACCGCACAAATAAAGGGAGTTGACGCAAGATCACCGGTCCGGGCCGTCCGGGGCGGCACGGGGCGCCGGTGGCAGGCGGCCTCCGGGGAAAGTGCGGAACCGGGCAGCGATGAGTTTCGGCCGCCGGACCGGTCTCCCTGATGTGGAAGCCATGACCCCGATCGTTCTCGTCGTCACCGGCCGCGTCACCAGGGACGCGGTGCCGGGACTCTGCGCCGAGCTGGAGACGCTGCTGTACGGCCCCGACGGCGCCGCCCGTGACCCGGGCGCCGGGGTGGACTGCGACGTGGGCGGGGTCGTACACGCGGATCTGGCCCTGGTCGAGGCGATAGCGCGGCTGGGGCTCGTCGCACGCCGGGCGGGCGGGCGGAGACTGCGGCTGCGCAATGTGCCCCCCGAGCTGCGGAGCCTGCTGGATCTGGTGGGGCTGGCCGATGTGGTGGACCTGGGGTACGGGGCGGGGGTGGGGACCGGGGTGGGGGCGGGGACCGGGGTGGGGGAAGGCGGGGACGAGGCGGGGGCCGGGGCGGGGGACGCCGAGGGCTGAGGGAGGCGCCCCCGGCCGGCCACCGGCCCGTTCCGTATGCCGCGCTTCACATCCCCGTCTCACACCGCCGCGTCGTCGCCCACCGTCGCGTCGTCGTCGAGGTGGTCCGGCAGGCCGAAGAGCGGGAACCAGCGCGGCGTGTCCAGGAAGCAGTGCATCCCGGTGATGGCCCCGTCCGAGATGTCGATGACCTGCACCGCCCACGGCACGAACCCGGGCCCGTCCGGATTCGGCTTGTAGTGCGCGAACGCCGGGGTGCCGTTCGCCGAAGTCGCCACCAGACGGGAGCCGGCGCAGCTCGCGCCGATGGAGAGCATGAAGCCGGTGATGTCGTCGTGCCCCTGGAGCCAGAGGTCGAACGGCGGCATGGTCATCACGGCGTCCTCATGGAGCAGCGCGGTCAGCGCCGCCATGTCGTAGCCCTCGAAGGCCGCCACGTACCGTTCGAGCAGCTTGCGCTGCTCCTCGTCGAGCGGATTCGCGGCGTCGGCCGCCTTGCCCTCGTGTTCGGTGAGGGTGGCCCGGGCCCGCTGGAGGGCGCTGTTGACCGAGGCGACCGAGGTGTCGAGCAACTCAGCGACCTCGCTCGCCTTCCAGGCCAGCACCTCACGCAGGATCAGCACGGCGCGCTGCTTGGGCGGCAGATGCTGGAGCGCGGCGACGAACGCCAGGCGCACCGACTCCCGCGCCACGGCGGCCTCCGCCGGGTCGGCCACCGTCGGCAGGATGCGGCCGTCCGGCATCGGCTCCAGCCAGGTGTTCTCCGGAAGGGGGTTGAGCGCCGCCTGGGCGAGCGGGGTCGGGCCCGTCAGATCGACCGGACGGGCCCGCTTGTTGCCCGCGTTCAGCATGTCCAGGCAGACGTTGGTGGCAATGCGGTACAGCCAGGAACGCAGCGAGGAACGGCCCTCGAACTTGTCGAAGTTGCGCCAGGCACGCACCAGCGTGTCCTGTACCGCGTCCTCCGCCTCGAAGGCCGAGCCGAGCATCCGGTAGCAGTAACCGGTCAGCTCGACCCGGTGTCCCTCAAGACGGCTGTCGACGTCCGTCGTCGCTGTCAGATCACTCATCGCTCCACCCCTGTTGCGCTGTGACACCGCTCACTTCGGCACTCTGGAAGCTACCGCAGGCCACTGACAACGGGGGCGGGAAGTGTCCAAGCCGCCCGGATTCCGGTCACGTTCCGGGCTTGCGCCCGTACACGTACACGTCGTCGCCGTTCTTCAGCAGATTCCAGTACGACTTGGCGTCCGCGGTACGCATGTTGACGCAGCCGTGCGAGCCCGGCGGATTCCACATCTTCACGCCCACCGCGTGGAACGCCTGGCCCCCGTCGAAGAACTGGGAGTACGGCATCGACACGTGGTAGATCGACGAGACATGGTTGATGTGCCGCCAGTAGATCTTCTTCGACCCGGTGCGGGTCTCGTACTTGTCCCGACCGGTCCGCACCGGCACGGGCCCGAACTTCAGCTTGCTGCCGTCCTGGATCCAGCTCAGCTGCCGGGTCAGGTCCACGCACGCGATGCGCCCCTTGTTGGTGGGGCACTTCTTGTCCTTGTTCGGGTTCTTGCCGGCCGCCTTCTGGGCGGTGAGCGTCTTCATCGTGCGCCAGGTGACCGGACCCGCGTACCCGATGGTGGGGGTGACCCCGTAGGTGCTCTGGAACGACCTGATCGCCTTGCAGTCGGCGGCCGACTGCTTGCCGTCCACCGGCCGCTTCAGATACTTCTCGACCTGCTTCTGGTACGGCCCGGTGGACGTCGTGCAGGACGCCGCCTGCGCCGACCCGCCGGTGGCCAGCACCAGCGCCGGTACCGCGGTCAGCCCCGCGACCGACATCGCGAGCCCGCGCCGCAGCCGTACTCCCCGTATGTTCCCCGCGACTCTCATGTACGCCAACTCCCCTTCGCGCGCCGTGAGGTGATTCCGCCTGCTAGACGCGCGTCGGGGAGTGGATGGTTGTGCGCCGTATGTCTCAGTTCTGTACGGAGGCCATGCCCCGGTGCTGTACGGACACCACCGGAACCTGCCGGCGCCGCTCGGCGCGGGCGGCCCGCGTTCCGTACAGCGTGATCGAGACGACGCCGAGGACAGCGAGCAGTCCCAGCGAGACGGTCCCGGCCCAGCCCCCGGCGTGGAAGGCGACCGCGCCCAGCGTGCCGCCCGCGCTGGAGCCCAGGTAGTACGCGGACTGGTAGAGCGCCGAAGCCTGGGCGCGGCCCTTCGTCGCGGTGCGGCTCACGGACGAGGAGGCGACCGCGTGCCCGGCGAAGAAGCCCGCCGTGATCAGGACCAGGCCGAGGAGCACGGCGGCCAGCTGGTCGGCGAGCGAGAGCAGCAGACCGGCGGCCGTGGTGGAGACCGCCAGGTACAGCGCGCCCCGGCGGCCCAGCCGGGCGACGAGCTTCCCCGCCGCCGCGGAGGAGACCGTACCGACCAGATAGACGAGGAAGATCGAACCGACGACGCCCTGCGGGAGGTTGAACGGCGCCTCCACCAGGCGGTAGCCGATCACTGTGTAGACCGCGCCGAACACCGTCATGAACAGCGCGCCGATCGCGTACAGCCGGCGCAGCAGCGGATCGGAGAGGTGCCCGCCGACGGTCTTCGCGAGGGCCTTCGGGTTGAGCGTCCCGGGGGTGAAGTTCCGGGCCCGGGGGATCATGAAGTGGAAGACCACCGCGCAGGCCACGGCCAGCAGGCCGACCGCGCCGAGCGCCGCGCGCCAGCCCCAGAGCTGGGCGATCCAGCCGGTGAGGATGCGGCCGCTCATCCCGCCGATGCTGTTGCCGGCCACGAACAGCCCGATCGCCGCGACCAGCGCCTTCGGCCGTACCTCCTCGGCCAGGTACGCCATCGCGGAGGCGGGCAGCCCGGCCAGTGCCGCGCCCTGCACGGCGCGCAGCGCGATCAGCCAGCCGAGCGAGGGCGCGAACGGGACGAGCAGCCCGACCATCACCGCGACCGTCAGCGAGGCGGTCATCATCTGCCGCCGCCCGAACCGCTCCGACAGCGCGCTCATCGGCAGCACACACAGCGCCAGCGCGCCCGTCGCGGCGGACACCGTCCAGCTCGCCTGCCCGGCCGTGGCGCCGAAGGAGGCGGAGACGGCGGGCAGCAGGGCCTGCGTGGAGTAGAGAAGTGCGAACGTCGCGACACCCGCGGCGAAGAGCGCGAAGCTCATCCGGCGGTAGCCGGGACGGCCCGGTTCGAGCCGCTCCGGAGCGGTGGTGGCGGGGGCGGCGACGGGGGACGGCTGGGGCGAGGCGGCCACGGTGAGCGTGGACGCCCCGGTACTGGCAGGAGGCATGCTTCGAAAGTAGACTCTCCGGTTTCATGCGTCCAATGCACGAAGTGGCGATAATCAATCCCATGGTGCATGAACGCAGCTCACAGCCCCGGCTGTCACCCAGTAGTTACGAAGAAGACATTCGCGCCGTGCTCGCGCCGCGACTGGCCCACTTCGAGGCGGTGGCCCGCCACGAGCACGTCACACGCGCCGCGCAGGAGCTCGGCGTACCGCAGTCGACGCTGTCGCGGGCGATGGTCAGGCTCGAACAGGACCTGGGCGTCGCCCTGTTCGCCCGCAAGGGCCGTACCGTCTCGCTCACCCCGGCGGGCCGCACCTTCCTGGGCTCCGCCGAGCGGGCCCTCGCCGAGGTCGAGAAGGCCGCCGACTCGGTACGGGCCGACGCCGACCCGGCCACCGGCAAGGTCGCCTTCGGCTTCCTCCACACCATGGGCTCGGAAACCGTCCCCGCCCTGCTGCGCGCCTTCCGCGCCGACCACCCCCGGGTCCGCTTCCAGCTCGTGCAGAACTACGGCGAGGCGATGATCGAGCGCCTGAGGGCCGGCGGCCTCGACCTCTGCCTCACGTCACCCGTCCCGGACGCCCCCGACCTCGTCGCCCGCCGCCTGGACGAACAGCGCCTGCGCCTCGTGGTCCCCGAGGACCACCGCCTCGCCACCCGCCGCCGCATCCGCCTCGCGGAGGCCGCCGACGAAAAGTTCGTCACCCTGGAACCGGGCTACGGCCTCCGGCGGATCACCGACGACCTCTGCACCGAGGCGGGCTTCACCCCTCGCGTCGCCTTCGAGGGTGAGGAGGCGGAGACCCTGCGCGGCCTGGTCGCGGCCGGCCTCGGCGTGGCCCTGCTCCCGCCGCCCGCGGTGGCCCGCCCCGGCGTCGTGGAACTGACGGTGACGGCCCCGAGAGCGGCCCGCGAGATCGGCGTCGCCTGGCTGGACGGCCACCCCGACACCCCACCGGTCGCCGCCTTCAAACGCTTCCTGCTGTCGCGGCGGGGGCACCTGCTGCCGGACTGACCGGGCCCGCCCCGCCGCCCTTCGACGCGTCGAGCTTGCGCCGGAGCACCGCCCGCGACCGCTCGCGCGGCCGGCACTCCGGTGAGCGCGGTGGGTGGGCGCGGAGGTCGGGGCGGGCGCCCGACATCGAGTCGCCGGGGGCGACGGTCACGGCTTCGCCGAGGATGACGCGGCCGCAGTCGACACGGATGTTCATCGGCGGGCCTCCCGCCAGGCCCGGCCGAGTCGCACAGCGGCCGGGCAGGACGCCCCGGCGCAGCACGTGGGACACGTCAGGGTGTGGCCGAGCAGCGCGCGGTATTCGACATCCACCGGCTGTGGTTTCGTCAGGGTGATCACTGTTCTTGGCCTTTCCGGCAGGAGGGGCAGCAGCGGGGAAACCACAGGGCCGAGGTGCCGTGGGCATCGACGTGGCGGGGGCCGAGATCATGTGCTGTGCCGTTGGCCAGCGCGACGGAACACCAGACACAGTGCACGCCGCGCTGCTGCGCGCCGGACAGCGTCGCGGGATCCGGCAGACCGGCCTCAGCAATGGGCACAGGGGTGGTCACGAGCTCTCCTCTGCCTGCGTGTTGCGGACAGACAGAGCATGAGTTTCGAGAAGAGGCGCAACTGCTACCGCTTGTAGCAGCCGGTCAGACTGCGCCGACCCAGTGCGCGAAGTGCGACAGGCTCTCGGCGTCGGCACGGCGGAAGCGTCGCAGACCACTCATGACCTCGCGGGCCCACGGATGCTCGCGGGTGTGCTGAGGCGCCGCCGCGCGGGCCGCCTTGAGGCTTTCGAACGCGTCGGCCCGCAGACCGGCCCACTCCTGTGCTCGGGCCAGTTCGATGTAGAAACCGCTGCGTCGCTCTGCGGGCAGGGAGGTGGCCGGCTTCCATTCCGTCGCGACGCGCAGGGCGCGGTCGACGTGATCCCGGCCGAGGCTGACGGCGACGGACAGTTCGTGGACGCGGACCGAGTCCGGGCCGAACGCGGTGCCCAGGCAGACGACCTCGCGCGCGACTTGATCGCCGAGCCGCCGCGCGTGCGCCAAGTGGATGTCGGCAGTGTCCGAGTCTTCGCATCGTCCGGCGACGACGGCAGCACGCATGTGAAGTGCACCGCGGGCCGCTGTCGTCGGATGGGACAACGGTGGGGGAGCCGCATCGATCGCTTGCTCCAGCTCCGCGAGTCCGACGGCATGGGCTCGGGCCGCGAGGAAGACTTCGGTCCGTACGTACGCCGTGGCGGCTTGGACGAGGGGATCTCCGCTACGGTCCGCTGCCCACCGCATCAGATCGATCAGCCGTGCGGAGAGGTCGTGCGCCCCATACTTGAAGGCGATCGCGTCGGCGGCACGGGCGGCGGCGGCCAGTATCCGGGTGGCGGCCTGCTGTTCGGAGCCGCGTGCGGTGTGGGCATAGCGGATGGCGTCGCGGAGGAGACCCGGCACCGCTTCCGCGATCCACCCGTACTGGGCGCCGAGCCGCCAATCCACCACTGTGCCCACCGCTACCGTGAGCTCGCTCGCCGTCCGCCTCGGGGAGCCCTGCGGGATCTCGTACCCGGTGATCACTGCGGAGAGTTCCGGGAGAGCCCTGCGGACCCGGCGCTCCGTCCCGACGTACCCCGTGCGCAGTTGCGAGACGTCGACCGCGAGCACGGCGGCGATCGCTTCGAGCACCTCGTCGCCCGGCTGTCGCGCGCCGCGCTCGACGGCGCGGATCATGGCGTAGGAGACGTGCGATGCGGAAGCGAGCCGGGTCTGGGTGAGGCGGCGCGCTCGCCGGCATGCGGCGATCCGCGCACCGACCTCGCGCGGGGAGTCGGCGGACATGCCCCGACCGTACCCGCACAGTGACGGAGCGGGTACGGAATCGATTACTCGCCGAGTACGGGGATCAGGTCCATGAGAGACCCGATCACCCAGTCCGCGGTTTCCCGCACCTGGGGATCGTCCGCCCACAGGTGACCCCAGGGGCCGCGGCGAAGGTGTGCCGTACGAAGCCCGGCCCGCGCCGCCGGGAAGGTGTCGTTCATCGGATGGTCACCGACGTAGACGGTGTCTCGTGCCGGGGCACGGGAGGCGTCGAGAACGCGCGCGAAGAAGTCGCCGGAAGGCTTTGCGCAGCCCCATTCCCCGGATGTCGCGATGAAGTCGACCGGCAGATCCATGCCACGGAGCAGCTGACCGACGCGCACCGTTTGATTGCCTGCGACGACAACCCGGACGCCCCGCTCCTGCAGTGCGGCGAGCGAGACCCGCACGTCTTCGTACAAGTCGGACTCATCGAGGCGCTCGCCAAGCCCGGCGGCCTCGCGGGCGGCGTACTCCGCCGCGATGTCGATGCCCGGCTTCAGGAGACGGAGGGCTTCCGCGTTGTCGAGGCCCTGGGCGGTGACGGCGCCGACGAGCGCGGACAGGGTGTGTCCGGGGACGCCCAGCCAGTTCGCCCAGGACTCCCAGTAGCGGTCATCTCGGACGAGGGTCTCACCGATGTCGAACACGATCGTCTTCACCAGATGAACTTGCGGGCGGAAGGCGGACACGCGGACGCCGCCGGGCAACCGGAACCAGCCCGCATCATCCGACCGGAGCCAGGCAGGGGCGGCCGAGGCACTGCTGCCGCCCTGGCAGGGACTACCCCCGCACGCGCGGGGGCCATGGCACGAACTTCTTGCAGGTTCACTTCACTCCCGGACCATCCCCGCACGCGCGGGGACCACGCTTCGGCGATGTGCCACGCTCGAATGAGCTTGGGGCCATCCCCTCACGCGCGGGGACCACTGCGCAACCCAACCCGCTCTGTCCGACGAGGTGGGGCAGTCCCCGCAGGCGCGGGGACCACCCGGCCGCCGGCTTCCGCGGCCTGGCCGAGCCAGGACCACCCCCGCACGCGCGGGGACCACGGCCCGGTCACCTTCGACCGTATCCGGGTCGCGGGACCACCCCCGCACGCGCGGGGACCACCTGAGCTGGATCTCGGGCGCGTCCCACAGCATGGGACCACCCCCGCACGCGCGGGGACCACGGAACCACTGTCCACCAGCAATGACCATCGTGGGGACCACCCCCGCACGCGCGGGGACCACAGGATCGCCGGGGTGTCCAGGTAGAAGACCTCGGGACCACCCCCGCACGCGCGGGGACCACACACCGCGCCCCGCTCCGACCACTACGTCCAGGGGACCACCCCCGCACGCGCGGGGACCACCAGTCAGGGGCGCGCTGCACCATTACCAGCATGGGACCACCCCCGCACGCGCGGGGACCACCTCCCGGGTACACGGAGGAGCAGGCCGCGGAAGGGACCACCCCCGCACGCGCGGGGACCACCTCGCACTCGTACCCGTCGCGGTGGTGGCCGACGGGACCACCCCCGCACGCGCGGGGACCACGTCTGGGGAACTGCTCGGGCCCAGGTCGACGGGGGACCACCCCCGCACGCGCGGGGACCACAGTAGAGGCGTGGCGCGGCGCATAACCTCCCCGGGACCACCCCCGCACGCGCGGGGACCACGGCGCTCTTGTCGCGGCGCATTTCGGAAACTAGGGACCACCCCCGCACGCGCGGGGACCACAGTTCGTGACCTGGGCTTTATCGAGAGAAGGTGCTGTTTTTCTTCACTTTCATTGAATCCGGCATACGCGGCATAAGTATCATCGCTCCCTGTTCTCCCAAGCGCCCCGTCACCCCCGCAGCGACTTCCCGAACCCCGCCGCCAGCGGCATCCGCAGCCCCAGCGGCGGCGGCGCCGCCAGCGCGTCGGCGACCGGTCGTGCGTACGCCCGGCCGAACAGTGAACCGCACACGAAGTCCGCGGCCAGGGCCGTCACCTCGGCCCGGTGCTGGCGCAGTGCGTGGCCGTCCGAGTGGACCTCGAAGCGGCAGGTGTCGCGGTTGGCCTTCTTGGCGCGCTCGGCCAGCCGGAAGGACAGCTCGGGGTCGGTGCGGGCGTCGTTGGTGCCGTGGACGAGCAGCACCTGACGGCCGAGCAGGTGCTTCACCGGCTCCGCCCCGTCCGCCCCGTTCGACCCGTCCGCCCCGGCCTCGGGCAGCCAAGGGGCCATCGCCAGCACGGAGTCGACCGCGGCGTGGCCGCCCGCCCGGAGCGCGGCCCGGCCGCCCATGCCGTGGCCGGCCAGGCAGACGGGGACGTCGCCGTAGCGCCGTACGACCTCGTCCACCGCCCACTCGGCGTCCGTCGCGAGGTCCGCGGCTGTCGCGTTCCAGCCCCGGCAGCGGTAACGCACCACATGCGCGGCGAGCCCGTCCTCCTGACCGGCACGGGCCAGGGCGCGGGCCAGTGGCAGCTGGAATGCGTACGAGAAGGGAGACGGGCGACGGTGCGAGTCGGGCTCGCCGTCCGGGAGCAGCAGAACGACGCCGCTGACCGCGGTTGGAGCTCCGGCCGACCTGACGGCCCGTCCCAGCCTTGCGGCGGGCAGAGGGAGTGCGCGCTGTGCCATGGCAGAACAGTGTCAGAAAGGCAGGTGTACTCCACCCGTATTCGCGGTCACTGTTACGCATCGGCGAGCGACAATCTACGCGCGTAGGCGCTAGAGTGCGCAAATGATGAGCCCGACCCTTCATGTGCCCGGCCAGGATCAGATCCGGCGTGCCCCCAAGGTGCTTCTCCACGACCATCTCGACGGCGGCCTGCGCCCGGGGACGATCGTCGACCTCGCCCGCGAGAGCGGGTACGAGGGACTTCCCGAGACCGAGCCCGACAAGCTCGGCATCTGGTTCCGCGAGGCGGCCGACTCCGGATCGCTGGAGCGCTACCTGGAGACGTTCGCCCACACCTGCGCCGTCATGCAGACCCGCGAGGCGCTGGTCCGGGTGGCCGCCGAATGCGCCGAGGACCTGGCCGCGGACGGTGTCGTCTACGCCGAGGTGCGGTACGCCCCCGAGCAGCACCTGGAAGCCGGACTGACCCTCGAAGAAGTCGTCGAGGCGGTCAACGAGGGCTTCCGTGAGGGCGAGTCGCGGGCCCGCCGGGACGGGAACCGGATCCGTGTGGGCGCCCTCCTCACCGCGATGCGGCACGCCGCCCGCTCCCTGGAGATCGCCGAACTCGCCAACCGCTACCGCGACCAGGGCGTGGCCGGCTTCGACATCGCGGGCGCGGAGGCGGGCTTTCCGCCCACCCGGCACCTCGACGCCTTCGAGTACCTCAAGCGCGAGAACAACCACTTCACCATCCACGCGGGCGAGGCCTTCGGCCTGCCGTCGATCTGGCAGGCGCTCCAGTGGTGCGGTGCGGACCGGCTCGGCCACGGGGTCCGCATCATCGACGACATCGAGGTCGCCGACGACGGCGAGGTGAAGCTCGGCCGCCTCGCCTCCTACGTACGGGACAAGCGCATCCCGCTGGAGCTGTGCCCGACCTCCAACCTCCAGACCGGCGCCGCCGCCTCGTACGCCGAGCACCCCATCGGGCTGCTGCGGAAGCTGCATTTCCGGGCCACGGTGAACACGGACAACCGGCTGATGAGCGGTACGAGTATGAGCCGCGAATTCGAGAAGCTGACCGAGACCTTCGGATACACGCTCGACGACATGCAGTGGTTCACCGTCAATGCGATGAAGTCGGCATTCATTCCTTTTGATGAGCGTCTGGCGATGATCAACGATGTGATCAAGCCCGGATACGCCGAGCTGAAGTCCGAGTGGCTCTTCGAGCAGACCGCTGCGACCAGCGTTTCTTCCGCTTCCGCGGGCTGATCGGGGCTCCGCGGACAACGGCCGGGACGCCGAATTCCCGGCCGTTTTCCGCGTGTCGGCGTGTTTGCGGGAAGGGCGTCGGGCTGGCTACTTTTCGGAGCCCCCCACGTCCCTCTCCCCAAGGATGAATTTCACATGAAGCAGTCTGCTGTCAGGACTCTCGGCGTCGCCGCTCTCGGTGCCGCCTTCGCCGCCGCCGCCGCGGGCACCGCCTCCGCCGCCGTGCTGCCGACCGACGCCGCGACCACCGCTCTGCCGGTCGCGAGCGCGGCGCTGGGAACGGCGACCCAGAGCCTGCCGGTGCAGGAGACGGCCACCAAGCTGCTCGGCACCGACCAGCAGAAGCTCGTCGGCCAGGCCACCACCCCGGTCAAGGGCCTGCTCGGCGGCATGCCCGCGGGCGGCCTGAAGACCAGCGGCCTGTCGACCAACGGTCTCCCGCTCGGCGGCTGATCCCCGTACACACGCCTGTGGGGCGGACACCCGGACCGGGTGTCCGCCCCACAGGCGTATGCGTACCGGGTCACCAGGCGGCGGCCGACGACGTCTTCTCGGACGGGAACAACAGCCACAGCGCCAGGTAGAGCAGGAACTGCGGCCCCGGCAGCAGGCAGGAGACCAGGAAGATGACGCGCATGGTTCCCGCGGAGGTGCCGAAGCGCCGTGCCAGCGCTGCGCACACTCCGCCGATCATGCGTCCGTCACGGGGGCGGGCAAGTGCGGCCATGGTGGGCTCCTTCGCGAACCGTTGCTGAGGGAGCAGCTCCGTCGTGCTCCCGATGTCTCCATGGTGGCCCGGCGAAGGGGGGCAAAGCGTCGCTCTACGGTGCGATCCCGACCCTGGGAATCGTCGGGGTCGAACCCTGGCCCGCCTCGTCCCTCGGGTGGGGGAGCACCCCGACCCGCTCCTGCTTCCGGCGCAGCCGCGCCCGGCACATGGGCACCACGAGCAGATGGGCGATGGCCACGCCGGTGGTGTTCAGCAACAGCGAATCCACGTCGACGACCTGGCCGGGCACCCCGGTCTGGGCCAGTTCGATGGTCGTCGAGATCAGCGCACCCGCCGCGACGGTACGGGCCAGTGAGGCCCACGGGGAGACGGAGAGCCGGCCCCCGGCCATCGGCAGCAGCACGCCCAGCGGGGCGAGCAGCAGCAGCCCCTCACCGATCCGGCGGGCCGCCTCGACCGGGTCGAGGGACAGATCCGCTCTGATACCGGCGAAGGGTCGGAGATTCGAGGCGCCCATCCATGGCACATCGAGCGGGCGCAGGGTCAGCCACCCGACAAGCAGCAGATGCGCGAGGAGTAGAGAGACCCCGGCCGCGCGGAAGCGGATGACGGCTGTACCGTCCGAACCTTGACGCACGCCACCCAAGACGCGACGAACGGCAGGATCGGTTCCGCCGCCCCGAAATCCGGCCCATCCGGCGCCGGAGAGCCGCCCACCGGGGCCGTTCAGGCCCCCGCGCCGACTCCCAGCGTCGGGACCGCCTTGGGCCGCGCCTTCATCTCCGAGGTGCACAGGTACCCGCGCGACGGGTAGTTCCCGGGCCCGCCCAGTACCACCGTGCCCTCCGGGGCGAGCGAGTCGCTCTCCGCGTACGTGCAGACGATCTGCGCCAGCGCCTCGGACCGCAGGTCCTCCGGCTGCTCGCTGAGCCGCAGCGTGCCCGCCCGGTCGCCGCTGCGCGCCCCGCCGACCCGCAGGGTCTTCGGCACGGTCGTGGCGTACCCGGCCTGCCGCTCCGCGGCGGACGGCTTCAGCAGCAGCTCGTTCAGAAGCGCCTTCGCGACCCTGACCCGGTCGGTGCCGTTCTCGTCGATCTGCACCGTACGGTCCACCGTGACCAGCTGCGAGGAGCAGACCAGATAGATCTGTACGGGGATGCCCCTGGCGGCCTGTGTCGTGATGTTCTCCGCGGACATCGTGCACGGCACCTGGGACGGTGCGGCCCCGGCGTCCACCGGCACCGTGGTGGACCTGATCCCGCAGCCCGCGGCCAGCGCGGCCGTTACCAGGGCCCCGGCCAGTGCCACGGCCGTACGGCGCGCCCGGCGGTTGTCGCTGCCCATCATGTCGCGTCACCCTCCTCGTCCCGGTCGCCGGCATCGTGCCCACCGCCGGGACGGGTGAGCTGCTCGGCATCGCGCGGCAGCCGCAGCACGAACACCGCTCCGTCGCCGTCCGGCGAGTTCGCGGCCGTGATGTCACCGCCGTGGATGTGCGCGTTCTCCATGGCGATGGACAGTCCGAGTCCGCTGCCCTCGGAGCGCGGGCGTGAGGCGCTCGCCTTGTAGAACCGGTCGAAGACATGGGGCAGCACGTCCTCGGGGATGCCGGGGCCGTGGTCCCGGACCTCGATGACGAGCTGGTCGCGCTCGGTCCGCACCGTGACCCGTACCGGCGAACCGCCGTGCTTGAGCGCGTTGCCGATCAGATTCGCCAGGATCACATCGAGCCGGCGCGGGTCCAGACGGACCATCATGCCGCGCTCGGCGTCCAGATCCACCGCGTCCAGCCACGCACGGACGTCGATGCAGGCGGTGACCTGGTCGGCGACGTCCACGGTGTCGAGGACGAGCCGGGCCGTACCCGCGTCGAAGCGGGTGACCTCCATCAGGTTCTCCACCAGGTCGTTGAGGCGCCGGGTCTCGCTCACCACCAGACGCACCGCGGGCGCGATCATCGGGTCGAGGCTGTCCGCCTCGTCCTCCAGCACCTCGGTGACGGCGGTCAGCGCGGTGAGCGGGGTGCGCAGTTCGTGCGACATGTCGGCGACGAACCGTCGGCTCGCCTCGTCCCGCGCGCTCATGTCCGCGACCCGCTTCTCCAGCGAACTCGCGGTCCGGTTGAACGTACGGGAGAGATCGGCCAGTTCGTCCGTGCCGGACACCGCGAGCCGGGTGTCGAGCTTGCCCTCGCCGAGCTTGCGGGCGGCGTCGCCGAGCCGCTGCACGGGCCGCAGCACGGTCGTCGCGGCGGCCTGCGCGAGCAGCGCCGAACCGATCAGCGCGAGCCCGGTGGCGATGCCCAGGGACCAGGCCAGGGAGTTGAGGTCCTGCCGTTCCTGGTCGAGCGACTTCAGCATGTAGCCGGTCGGGCCACCGCCGATGATCTTCGTACCGCCCACCAGGTACGGCGTGCCGCGGATACTGGTCCGCTGCCAGAACAGGTGGTACTCGTACTTGTTGCCCGCCTCCACCGACTGCCTCTTGTTGACGGCCTTCTGCAGCGACAGCGGTACGTTGTCGAGGGTGAAGGTGTCCAGGTCCGAGTTGCCGACGATCGGCTTGCCGGTGTCGCGCTCGTCGACCAGCAGCACGCTGTAGCCCGGCGAGCTGCTCGCCATCTGCACCGCGGCGTGCTGCAGATCGTCCCTGGTGGGATGGAGCGGCAGCGAGGCCGCCCGGCTCTGCATCTCCTGGCGGAAGTCCCCGAGCGCGGAGTCCTGGGTACGGGTCAGCACGGCCTCGCGGTTCAGCCAGTACGCGATCCCCGACGCGGACACCGCGGCGGTCAGCGCCACCAGCGCGAACACCACGACGAGCCGCAGCCGCAGACTGGTCCAGCGGAGCCCGGCGAGCAGGCTCCGTTTGACGGCATCGCTCACTGAGGCGAGTCCAGTCGGTAGCCCACACCCCGGACGGTACGGATCAGTGTCGGCGAGGACGGCACGTCCTCGACCTTGGCCCGCAGCCGCTGCACACACGCGTCCACCAGCCGGGAGTCACCGAGGTAGTCGTGCTCCCAGACCAGCCGGAGCAGCTGCTGCCGCGACAGGGCCTGGCCCGGTCTGCGGCTCAGCTCCAGGAGGAGGCGCAGCTCGGTCGGCGTGAGCTGCAGATCCTCCCCGTTCTTGGTGACGGTCATGGCGGAACGGTCGATCACCACGCTCCCGAACGAGGCGGAGTCGGTGGACTCCCGCTCGCCCCGGCGCAGCACCGCGCGGATACGGGCGTCGAGCACCCGGCCCTGCACGGGTTTCACCACATAGTCGTCGGCACCGGACTCAAGCCCGACCACGACGTCGATGTCGTCGCTGCGCGCGGTCAGCAGAATGATCGGCAGCTGGTCGGTGCGCCGGATACGCCGGCACACCTCGAAGCCGTCGATCCCGGGCAGCATCACATCCAGCACGATCAGGTCCGGCCGCTGCTCACGCAGCAGTTTCAGGCCGTCCTCTCCCGTCGCCGCGGTGGCCACACGGTGGCCCTGGCGTGACAGCGAGAGTTCGAGGGCCGTGCGGATGGCGTCGTCGTCCTCGATCAGCAACAGGAAAGGCACGCTGGTCATTCTGACCCATGGTGGCGCCCCAGTTCGACAGTTGGGGTCGACTCATACATCCCGCACGTCCCAGGGACACGCTCGGCAGGCCCTGTGACAGGCCTGTGACAGTCGGCGGACAGTGCCATGAAACTGCCCCGGCAAGCTCATTGGCACAAGGAACGGACGGACTCCACCGATGGGGGGCGCGAGATGAACGCAACTCACAGCACCACCGCAAGCGCAGTTGTCACGCGTCTCCACGACGTCGGCCGGAGCACCGAGAAGTCCGGTGCCGGGAGTGGACGGGGGTGCGTTCGTGGCGCCGGGCGTCAGCATCTGTCGTACATGACGGTTGTTGACGTGCCTGTGGGGGGCAACGGGGGAAACAACGGGGGCAGCGCGTACGGGGAGGTCACAGGGGAGCGGAAGGCCCCGGCGAAGGCCGAGGACGCCGAAGCGGCGTTCACGGCCTACGTCCGGGAGCGTCGCGCCTCCCTGTACGCAACCGCCTACCACCTGACCGGCGACCGGTTCGAGGCCGAGGATCTGCTGCAGAGCGCCCTCTTCTCGACATACCGGGCGTGGGACCGGATCAGCGACAAGGCGGCGGTCGGCGGCTATCTGCGCCGCACCATGACGAACCTGCACATCAGCGCCTGGCGCAGGCGCAAGCTCAACGAGTACCCGACCGAGGAGCTGCCGGAGACGGCGGGCGACACGGACGCGATGCGCGGCACGGAACTGCGCGCCGTGCTCTGGCAGGCGCTGGCGCGGCTGCCGGAACTCCAGCGCACGATGCTGGTCCTGCGTTACTACGAGGGCCGGACCGACCCGGAGATCGCGGCCATCCTCGACATCAGTGTCGGCACGGTGAAGTCCAGCATCTGGCGGTCGCTCCGCCGGCTGCGCGAGGACGAGGTCCTCAGCTTCGGCCGTGACGAGGAGGAGTCCTTCGGCGAGCTGGTGGCCTGAGGCGAGGGGGGACACGGGGGAGAACGGGGCTGCTGCTTCGGGGGAGGCGGCGGAGTACGGGGGAAGTGCTGCGGGGTCGGACGGGCCGGGGGGGCCTGTCCGGCCCCGTCGGCGTGTCTGCCCTTGGCGGGTCGCCTCGGCGGCCGTGCGAGGGAAGGTCCTTGCGAGCCTGAGTCGGTCAAGGCGAGCTCTATCTGGCGGTCGAGTTGAAGCTGCAGTACCTGGAGGCCCGCAAGCGCCATCCGGACCTTCCGCCGAGGGACACGTACTTCGAGTCCTTCGTGAAATCCGCGAGCGGGACTTTCGGCTGCGGCGCATCCGCGAGGAGCTGACGCACCGGACCGGGCAGCGGGGCGAGTCGGCGGCGGTCCGTGCCGGCTTGCCCCACGGACTCGGCCTACTCCGGAACCGGTGCCCCCACCGGCGCCCGCCGGCACCGCCCCGCCGCCGCTGCGGCCAGTCGGCCCAGGGCCTCCTCCTTGCCGCAGGGATGTGCGCCCAGGGCCGTCTGGCGGGCCACGATCCGGCGTTCCGCGCGCATCAGCCGCCAGCCGCGCCGCAGCAGGAACGGCACCGACTTGCGGCCCTCGCGCAGGTCCCGCAGCAGGCGGCGGCGGAACGTCGTGGTGGGGCGGCCGCGCAGGCAGAGCGCGTCGGCCAGGACGCCGAGTTCCTGGCAGCGCTCGACTATGTCCGCGGCGAAGATCCCCTCGGCCACGAACAGCGGCGTGCGCTCGATGTGCAGGGCCTCCCGGTCGACCCGGGAGCTGGTGGAGATGTCGTAGACCGGGACGTGGGTGCGCCCGGTGCGGCACAGTTCCATGATCGCGGCGACCGCGGCTTCGGCGTCCCAGGACTGTGCGGAGTCCCAGTCGATGTCCGCACTGCCGGGAACGAGCGGCAGCGTGGGGTCGTCGCCCTCCTTGTAGAAGTCGTCCAGGCGCAGCACCGGCAGGTCGGTGCGGGCGGCCAGGGAGGACTTGCCGGAGCCGGAGGGGCCCGCGAGCAGTACGACGCGGGTCGGGATCGGTTGGGAATTCACAGGACACGAGTGTGAGGCATTGACCCGCACAGGGGATCCCCCGGTGCCCTTGTTGGTATCGAGCATCACACCTCAACTACTCTACGCACTCAGATGATTACTCGATCGTCTCGATCAGGTGGGAATTCCATGGCACGTCATGCACTTTCCAAGTCCCGGCGCCGCGCTCTGCTGCGAGCAGGTCTGACCGTCACCGCGGTGGGTGCCGCGCTCGGTGCGGGGGGTGCGGCGGCCCAGGCGGCGCCGCTGCCCCACGTACCGGTCGTGGGCGCCGACACCGCCCTCGGCGAGGCCGGTGAGGCCGCCGGTGGTGCGGTGACCGGGGCGCTCGGCCACTCGCTCAGGGGCGGCATCGCCCCGGTGACGCATCTGCGGCTCGACCCGCTGGCCGGCACGGGCACGGACCCGCTGAACAACGCGGTGGGGACGCAGATCGCCGACTTCAAGCCGCTCTCCACGGCCGCCGTCACCGACCCGGTGACCAGCGGTGGCGCGCTGAAGGACCTGCCGGTGGTCGGGCCGGTGGCGCAGGCGCTGCACGGCGGCTGAGCGGCGGCCGGGAACGGCCTGTCCCTCCGGGGTGCCGGAGGGACAGGCCGTTCCCGTGCGGGGCCGGACGGTGCGTCAGTACGAGGAGCCCGAGACGCCCAGGGCGCCCGTCGGGTGCCAGACCGTCTTGGTCTCCAGGAAGGCCGTCAGGCGGTGGGTGCCCGGATCGGCTGTCCAGTCCGCGGCGCCGTCGCCGTCCACAGGCTGTGGACGCAGGACCCGCTTCAGGTTGTCGGCCGCCGCGATCTCCAGCTCCTTCGCGAGCGCGGTGTCCGCGCCCGTGAGGTCGATGGCGTTGACGTCCTGGTGGGAGGCGAGCGGCGCCGCGATCTCCGCCGTCCTGCCGGACAGGATGTTCACCACGCCGCCCGGCAGGTCCGAGGTGGCCAGTACCTCGCCCAGGGAAAGGGCCGGGAGCGGGGAGTCCGCCGAGGCGATGACGACGGCCGTGTTGCCGGTCGCGATCACCGGGGCGATCACCGAGACCAGGCCCAGGAACGAGGACTCCTGCGGGGCCAGGACCGTGACCACGCCGGTCGGCTCGGGGGTGGACAGGTTGAAGAACGGGCCCGCGACCGGGTTGGCCCCGCCCACGATCTGGCCGATCTTGTCGGTCCAGCCCGCGTACCAGACCCAGCGGTCGATCGCCGCGTCCACGACGGCCGCCGCCTTGGACTTCGACAGGCCCTCCGCGTCCGCGACTTCCCGTACGAACTGGTCCTTGCGGCCCTCCAGCATCTCCGCGACGCGGTAGAGGACCTGGCCCCGGTTGTACGCCGTGGCGCCCGACCAGCCGCCGAACGCCTTGCGGGCGGCCACGACCGCGTCGCGCGCGTCCTTGCGGGAGGACTGGGGGGCGTTCGCCAGCCACTTGCCCTTCGAGTCCGTCACCTCGTACACCCGGCCGCTCTCGGAGCGGGGGAACTTGCCCCCGACGTACAGCTTGTAGGTCTTGAAGACGCTCAGACGGTTATCGGACATCGAGGTACGCCTCCAGGCCGTGACGGCCGCCTTCGCGGCCGAAGCCCGACTCCTTGTAGCCGCCGAAGGGCGAGGTCGGGTCGAACTTGTTGAACGTGTTGGCCCAGACGACGCCCGCCCGGAGCTTGTTCGCCACCGCGAGGATGCGGGAGCCCTTCTCCGTCCAGATGCCGGCCGAGAGGCCGTACTGGCTGTTGTTGGCCTTGGCGACCGCCTCGTCGGGCGTACGGAAGGACAGCACCGACAGCACCGGGCCGAAGATCTCGTCGCGCGCGATGGTGTGCGCCTGGGTGACGTTGGTGAACAGCGTCGGGGCGAACCAGTAACCGGCGGAGGGGAGTTCGCACGGGGCGGTCCAGCGCTCGGCGCCCTCCGCCTCGCCCGTCTCGGTGAGCGCGGTGATCCGGGCGAGCTGCTCCGCGGAGTTGATCGCGCCGATGTCGGTGTTCTTGTCCAGCGGGTCGCCCAGCCGGAGCGTGGACAGCCGGCGCTTCAGCGCGTCCAGCAGCTCGTCCTGGACCGACTCCTGGACCAGGAGGCGCGAGCCCGCGCAGCAGACCTGGCCCTGGTTGAAGAAGATGCCGGTGACGATGCCCTCGACGGCCTGGTCGATCGGGGCGTCGTCGAAGACGATGTTGGCGCCCTTGCCGCCCAGTTCGAGGGTGACCCGCTTGTCCGTACCGGCGATCTGGCGGGCGATGGCCTTGCCGACCGCGGTCGAGCCGGTGAACGCGACCTTGTTGACGTCCTCGTGCTCGACGAGGGCGGCGCCCGCGTCCCCGTAGCCGGGAAGGATGTTCACGACACCCCTGGGCAGGCCTGCCTGGCGGCAGATGTCCGCGAAGAACAGCGCGGAGAGCGGGGTCGTCTCGGCGGGCTTGAGGACCACCGTGTTGCCGGTGGCGAGCGCCGGGGCGATCTTCCAGGCCAGCATCAGGAGGGGGAAGTTCCAGGGGATGACCTGGCCCGCGACGCCGAGGGGGGCCGGGTTCGGGCCGTAGCCCGCGTGGTCCAGCTTGTCGGCCCAGCCCGCGTAGTAGAAGAAGTGCGCGGCGACGAGGGGGAGATCGGCGTCGCGGGTCTCCCTGATCGGCTTGCCGTTGTCGAGGGTCTCCAGGACGGCGAGCTCGCGGCTGCGCTCCTGGATGATCCGGGCGATCCGGAAGAGGTACTTGGCGCGCTCGGAGCCGGGCAGCGCCGACCACTTCTCGAACGCCTTGCGGGCCGCCTTCACGGCCCGGTCGACGTCGGCGGCACCGGCCTGCGCGACCTCGGAGAGCACCTCCTCGGTGCTCGGCGAGACCGTCTTGAAGACCTTGCCGTCGGCCGCCTCGGTGAACTCGCCGTCGATGAACAGCCCGTACGAGGGCGCGATGTCGACGACCGCGCGCGACTCGGGGGCGGGGGCGTACTCGAATGCAGATGCCATGGGGATCAGTCCACCGTCACGTAATCGGGGCCGGAGTAACGGCCGGTGCTGAGCTTCTGGCGCTGCATCAGCAGGTCGTTCAGCAGGCTGGAGGCGCCGAACCGGAACCAGTGGTTGTCCAGCCAGTCCTCGCCCGCGGTCTCGTTCACCAGCACCAGGAACTTGATCGCGTCCTTGGAGGTGCGGATGCCGCCGGCCGGCTTCACGCCGATCTGTACGCCGGTCTGCGCCCGGAAGTCGCGCACGGCCTCCAGCATCAGCAGGGTGTTGGCGGGCGTGGCGTTCGTCCCGACCTTGCCGGTCGAGGTCTTGATGAAGTCGGCGCCCGCCAGCATGCCGAGCCAGGAGGCGCGGCGGATGTTGTCGTACGTGGACAGCTCGCCGGTCTCGAAGATCACCTTCAGGCGGGCGTCGGGGCCGTCGGCCCGCGCGCACTCGGCCTTCACGGCGAGGATCTCCTCGTACACCTTCAGATAGCGGCCGGAGAGGAAGGCGCCCCGGTCGATCACCATGTCGATCTCGTCGGCCCCGGCGGCCACGGCGTCACGGACGTCCGCGAGCTTCACGTCGAGCGCGGCGCGGCCGGCCGGGAAGGCCGTCGCCACGGAGGCCACCTTCACGCCGGAGCCGGCCAGTGCGGCGACGGCGGTCGCCGCCATGTCGGGGTAGACGCAGACCGCCGCGGTGCGCGGGGTCGTGCGGTCGGTGGGGTCGGGATGGACGGCCTTGGCGGCGAGGGCCCGGACCTTGCCCGGGGTGTCCGCGCCTTCCAGCGTCGTCAGGTCGATCATCGAGATGGCCAGGTCGATGGCGTACGCCTTGGCCGTCGTCTTGATCGAACGGGTTCCGAGGGACGCGGCGCGCGCTTCGAGGCCGACGGCGTCGACGCCGGGCAGCCCGTGCAGGAAGCGGCGCAGCGCACTGTCGGACGCGGTCGCGTCGGAGAATGCGGGAGCAGTGGTGGGCATGGTCACCAGGGGAGCATATCTACGCGCGTAGCGACCTGTACAGGGGGACCACCTCTCCGCGCGGGACACGGTCCCGGGGCGGCCGCCCCGGCGCCCCGCCGGGGCGTCAGGCAGAATCGGGCCCATGACGAGCCCCACACCACCCGCCGAGCCGGTCTACGCCGACCGGACCTTCCGCTCGCCCGCCGGGATGGTCGGGGGCGTCCTGCTGCTCCTGCTCATCTGCTGGATCGGCGTGGACGCGGCGATCCGGGGCGAAGGCCGGGTGCCGTGGCTGGCGCTCGCCGGGATGCTCACCGCGGTGCCGATGGTCGTCGCGTTCACGCTGCGTCCGGTCGTGCTCGCCAACGACCGGCGCATCCGGATCCGTAACCCGTTCCGGACGATCAGCATGCCGTGGACCGAGGTCTCGGACCTGCGGGCGGGATATTCGTGCGAGCTGTTCACCGAGGGCGGTGCCAAGTACCAGCTCTGGGCGGTGCCGGTGTCGCTGCGGCAGCGGAAGAAGGCGGCCCGGCAGCAGTCCCGGCGGTCGCTGGACGACCCGTACGACCGCACGTCCGTGCACGCCGACGTACGCGACACCAAGGCCCGGATGGCGACGGCCGACCAGACCGTGGCGGACCTGCGCGAGCTGGTGGAGCGGGCGAAGACGGGCGGCGCGGCGGCCGCCGGGGAGTCCGCGGAGTCGTCGGTGTCGGTGCGCTGGGCGTTCGAGGTGATCGCGCCGACGGTGGTGGGCGCGCTGCTGCTGGTGGTGCTGCTCGCGACCGGCTGAGACCGGATCCGGCGAAGCCCGCACCGGGTTCACCGGTGCGGGCTTCACTCGTGCCCGGGGCCCTACCTGACGTCGACGTAGTCCCCGGCGGCGGTCGCGCCGCCCGTCGTCGACGTCTCGCCGAAGGTCCAGCGCCAGTAGCCGTCCGCGGACGCCTTGACCGTGGTCTTCAGGCTGCCCGTGGAGCTCGCCCTGACGATCTTCACCGTGGCGTAGGTGCTGGTGCCCGCCTTGCGGAACTGCAGCTTCGCCGCCTTGCCGCCGTAACCGGCGTAGGAGTGCTTCACCCAGTCGGCGCGGGTGAGCCGTCCCGTCACGGTGAGCGTCTTCCCCTTCGTCACCGGCTCCGGCGAGGCGTTGACGCTCGCCCGCGCGGCCCGCTTGACCTGCGCCGTGCCGAGGGCGGGCAGGTACTCCTGGCTCTTCGGCTGCCCGTTGGAGCCCCAGATGCGGGCGGCCGCGCCGACCTTCCAGGTCGTGGCGTCGTTGTTCGAGCCCAGGGTGTAGCGCGGCTCGATGTACAGCTCGCCCCTGCAGTCGGCGGCGCGCGAGCCGTCCTCGTAACAGGTCATGCTGCTCAGATAGATGCCGCCGTGGTCGGCACCCTTGCCCGCCGTGGTGTCGTGGTACAGGTACGGACTCGCCTCCACGTCGGAGAGCGAGTGGCCCGCGGGCCAGGTGACGTGGAAGCTGACACCCGGAAGCTTCTGCTCGGTGGTGCCCACGACGATGGGCCTGCCCGAGTTCACGACCATCTTCGACACCGTGATCCCGGTGTCGGCGGCTTCCGCGGCCGGGGCGGTGAACGCCGCAAGGGCGAGCGCTCCCGCGAGGACGGCCACGGTGCCGGTTCTGCCTGTGCGCATGCACGGCCTCTCACTGGTAGGTATGCGAGTCGCCGCAGACTACCGCCCCGGCACCGGGCGGAACGGCCCCGTGTATGCCGGGCGCACTAGGGGCAACTTCCGCGTGAAAGCCGACCGCTGCGACGGTTTCCGGTCCCGGCGCTCAGGCCCCTCTTCATGCATTGCGCGTGCCGCCCGACTTCCGAAGCGGGCGGCGGGGGGTGGGACGAGATGACGGACGAAGGCGGTTCCGGCAGAGCGGACGCCACTGGCGCGCGCTGCCGCATGGACATCGACACGGACGGCGGCCACGGCTGGCGGATGATCGCGCAGAACGGACGGGTGGTCGCGGTCTCCGCGCTCTCCCACGGCGGGCACGGCGAATGCCGGGCCGCCTTCGAGGAGTTGTGCGCAGGGCAGCACGGGCTGACGGGCGGGGTGCAGCACACGCCCGGCGGCAACGGCTGGATGTGGTTACTGGGGGACCCGGACGGACGGGCCACCGCCGTCTCGGCACGGGCCTACGAGCGCCATTCGACCTGCCGGGCCGCGTACGAACGGTTCCGCGCGCTGCTCACCGAGATGGGAGGCGTCACCGGAAGTTGCCTTTAGGGCACACCTCATTCACATCTCGGAGCGGGCGTGTCCATGACGCGGCAGCAGCGTCGACCGCGTGACGAGAGATACGAGCGGGACCGCGGTACGGGACGCGCTGCGGCGGCTGTACGCGGATCCGGGGCTGCCCGACCGCGTGTTCAGGGGCGTCGCCCGCAGCGGCGGCGGGCTGGTCCTCGCGGTCATGCTGCTGGTCGGCGGATTCCTGCTCTACCGGGCCTGGCAGGCGCTCTCCCGGGCGGGCTGGTCGTTCCTGACGACCGAGGCGTGGGAGCCGGACGCCGGCCGCTTCGGGATCGCCGCCGTGCTGGTCGGGACGGTGCTCATCGCACGGGTGGCCGTGGCCGTCGCCGTACCGCTGGCGGTCGGCGGGGCGCTGTACATCTCCCAGTACGCGCCGCCCCGGCTGCGCCGCACGCTGATCAGCGTCGTCGACCTGATGGCGGCCGTGCCGTCGGTCGTCTACGGGCTGTGGGGGCTGTTCTTCTTCGAGGGGCGGATCCTCCCCTCGGTGCCGCGGCCGCCGCCCTGTCGATCACCTGGCTGCTGTTCGCCCGGCTGCTGCCGTTCAGCGGCACCGTCGGCTTCCTGGCCGTGGCGTACGGGCTGTTCCTCGCCCTGTACGCGCTTGCTGGTCTCGTTCGACGAGAACGGTCCCGCGGTACGGGACCGGCTGGCCGCCGGCGTGGTGCAGAGCCTCGGCCTGGTCATGGTCGTCGCGCTCGGTTTCGTCGTCGTGTTCACCCTGTGGGAGGGCCGCAAGGCGCTGCCGCACCTGAACTTCTTCACCCAGGACATGGCCGAGGCCGGCCCGCTGGACCCGCTCTCGTCCGGTGGGATCCTGCACGCGATCCTCGGCACGCTGGAGCAGATCACCATCGCGCTGGCCCTGACCGTGCCCACCGGCATGGTCTGCGCGGTCTTCCTCAACGAGGTGCCGGGCCGCTTCGCCCGGTTCGTACGGACCGTCGTCGAGGCGATGACCGCGCTGCCGCCGATCGTCGCGGGACTGTTCGTCTACGCGACGGTGATCCTCGCCCTCGGCTTCGACCGGTCCGGGCTGGCCGCCTCCCTCGCGCTCGCCGTGATGATGCTGCCGATCATCATCCGGGCGGCGGACGTGGTGATCCGGCTGGTGTCGGGGACGCTGCGGGAGGCCTCGTACGCGCTCGGCACCTCGCGCTGGCGCACCGTCTGGCACGTGGTGCTGCCGACCGCGCGGTCCGGGCTGACCACCTCCGTCATCCTCGGCACCGCGCGCGGCATCGGCGAGACCTCGCCGATGCCGCTGACCGCCGGATTCACCGCCGAGATCAACGGCGATCCGCTGTCGGGGCCGCAGGTCTCGCTGCCGCTCGCCACCTTCGAGTTCGTCAAGTCGCCCGAACCCACGATGATCGCCCGCGGTTTCGGCACGGCCGCCGTCCTGATGGCGCTGGTCCTCGTGCCGTTCGTCGTCGCCCGCGTCGTCGGCGGCCGCGGACCGGGACAGCTGACCAGGCGTCAGGAGCACCGCCGGGTCCAGGCGTCGAGACGTGACGCCGAACGCTTCGCCGCCCGGTCCGGGCGGGCCGCGCCCCGGGACACACCCATGGATACGAGGAGTGAGTGACCAGTGAGACCGGCAACCGTCTCCCGACCGACCACGGCGGTGGCGGCACTGGTGTGCGCGCTGCTCGCCCTCCAGCCGGTGACCGCCCGGGCCGCTTCGTACACGAAGATCAGCGGCGGCGGCTCCACCTGGAGCTCCAACGCGCTCGACCAGTGGCGCCGCAACGTCGCCGCCAACAGCGGCATGACCGTCAACTACTCACCGGTCGGCTCCTCGGTGGGTCGTGAGCAGTTCAAGAACGGCACCGCCGACTTCGCCGTCTCCGAGATCCCGTACGGACTGACCGAGTCCGGGATGCGGGACGCGCCGCCGAAGCGCGGATACGCGTACATGCCGATCGTGGCCGGCGGCACGGCCTTCATGTACAACCTGCGGATCGGCGGCCGGAAGGTCACCAACCTGCGAACCGGACTTGGCGATCGTCGAGGAGCCGGGCACCACGGGGAAGTACGAGGTCATCCCGCACGGTGTGGCCCGGCGCACGGCCTGTACCGGGGCGATCTGACGCTCCAGTCCTGCGTGGGCCCGGACACCGGATTCACGTACCTGGTGCGTACCTGAAGCCGCTGCCGGGTCCCGGCCGACCGGACACCGGATTCACGTACCCGGTGCGTACCTGAAAACCATTGGCCGGTCCCGGCCGGACCGGGATCAGATCCCGGCGGCTGCCGCCAGATCGCGCTTGATCCCGTCGAGCAGCCGGGCCCCCTCGGCGCGGGCCGCCGGCAGCCCGTCCGCCGAGGCGACCGGCACCACGACCTCCAGGTAGCACTTGAGCTTCGGCTCCGTGCCGCTCGGGCGGACGATCACCCGGGCGCCCCGCAGGTGGTAGCGGAGCCCGTCGGTGGGCGGCAGCAGTTCCGTGCCCTGCGACAGATCCTCGGCCGAGGTGACGGCGAGCCCCGCGAGCACGGTCGGGGGCTGCTCGCGCAGCCGCGCCATGGCGTCGGAGATGACCGACAGATCCTGCACCCGCACCGACAGCTGGTCGGTGGCGTGCAGCCCGTGCGCGAGCGCGAGATCGTCGAGAAGATCGAGCAGCGTACGCCCCCGCTCCTTGAGCACCGAGGCCAGCTCGGCGACGAGCAGCGCGGCCGTGATGCCGTCCTTGTCGCGTACGCCGTCGGGGTCGACGCAGTAGCCGAGCGCCTCCTCGTACCCGTACCGCAGTCCGTCCACCCGGGCGATCCACTTGAAGCCGGTCAGCGTCTCCTCGTGGTCGAGTCCCGCCTTCGCGGCGATCCGGCCGAGCAGCGAGGACGACACGATCGACTCGGCGAAGACCCCGTCCACGCCCCGGTCCACCAGGTGGGCGGCGAGCAGCGCACCGACCTCGTCGCCGCGCAGCATCCGCCAGCCGCCCTCGGCGGCCGGGTCCGGGACGGCGACGGCGCAGCGGTCGGCGTCCGGGTCGTTGGCGATGACGATGTCGGGGTCCGTGCGGCGCGCGGTCGCGAAGGCGAGGTCCATCGCGCCGGGCTCCTCCGGATTGGGGAACGCGATGGTGGGGAACGCCGGGTCCGGCTCGGCCTGCTCCGCGACGAGCACCGGCGCGGGGAACCCGGCCCGGTCGAACGCGGCGGTCAGCACCGACGTACCAACACCGTGCATCGCCGTGTACACGACCCGGGCGGTACGCGGCGAACCGGCGACGAGCACGGCGTCCGTACGGGCCAGATAGGCCGCCAGGACCTCTTCGCCGAGGGTCTCCCAGCCGTCGTCGGGGCGGGCCACGCCGTCGAGCGGGCCGACCCCGGCGATCGCGGCGGCGATCTCGCCGTCCGCCGGGGGGACGATCTGCGAGCCGTCGCCGAGATAGACCTTGTAGCCGTTGTCGCGCGGCGGGTTGTGGCTGGCGGTCACCTCCACGCCCGCGACGGCGCCCAGGTGCCTTATGGCGTACGCCAGCACGGGGGTGGGGAGCGGGCGGGGGAGCACCGCCGCCCGCAGGCCCGCGCCGGTCATCACGGCCGCGGTGTCGCGGGCGAAGTCGGCGGACTTGTACCGGGCGTCGTACCCGATGACGACGAGCCCGCCGCCCTGCCCCTGCGCCTTGAGGTACGCGGCGAGGCCGGCCGCGGCGCGGATGACGACGCAGCGGTTCATCCGCATCGGCCCGGCGCCCAGCTCACCGCGGAGCCCGGCGGTGCCGAACTGCAGGGTGTCGGCGAACCGTGCGGCGAGCTCGTCGAGATCCGCGGCCTCGATGATCCCGGCGAGCTCGTCGCGGGTCTCGGGATCGGGGTCCTCCGCGAGCCATGCCCTGGCCTGCGCGATGAGGTCCTGCTGCACGGTGTCCGCCTTTCCGGCTGTCCGGGGTGTCTTCGTGGGTGGGTCGGCAGGGGCCTGCCGGGCGGGTCAGATGCGTTCGAGGACCCGGGCCAGCAGCGCGCCCATGCGCGTGGCGGAGTCCCGGCCCGCCTGGAGCACCTCTTCGTGGTTGAGCGGCTCCCCGCTCAGCCCCGCCGCGAGGTTGGTGACCAGCGAGATGCCCAGCACCTCGGCGCCCGCCTCGCGGGCGGCGATGGCCTCCAGCACGGTGGACATGCCGACCAGGTCGCCGCCCATCACGCGGACCATGTTGATCTCGGCCGGCGTCTCGTAGTGCGGGCCGGGGAACTGCACGTACACGCCCTCTTCGAGGGTCTCGTCGACCTCCTTGCACAGCGCGCGCAGCCGCGGCGAGTACAGGTCGGTCAGGTCGACGAAGTTGGCGCCGATGATCGGGGACGCCGCCGTCAGGTTGATGTGGTCGCTGATCAGCACCGGCTGACCGGGGCGCATGCCCTCGCGCAGACCGCCGCAGCCGTTGGTCAGGACGACGGTCCGGCAGCCGGCCGCGACGGCGGTACGGACCCCGTGCGCGACGGCGGCGACGCCACGGCCCTCGTAGAAGTGGGTGCGGCCCAGGAAGACCAGGACCCGCTTCTCACCGATCCGGTACGAGCGGATCGTCCCGCCGTGCCCCTGCACCGCGGGCGCCGGGAAACCGGGCAGTTCGGTCACCGGGAACTCGGCCTCCGGAGCGCCGAGCGCATCGCCCGCGGGCGCCCAGCCGGAACCCATCACGAGCGCGACGTCGTGGGTCTCGGCACCGGTCAGCTCGCGCAGGCGGGCGGCGGCGTCGGCGGCGGCCGCGTACGGGTCGCCCTGGATGTGGTCCGGAATAACTGATGCGTTCACGCGGATGAGGGTAGCCGGTGATTCCCTACGCGCGTAGATGCCTATGCGCAGAGTCTGCACGCGATTGCTCGTACTTTCACACAAAAGCGCTGGTCGACCGGGTCAGCAGGGGCGCTTGCGGAGTTCCATCACATAGTCGTGCGGCGCGCCCGCGGACTCCGCGGCGTCGGCGATCTCGCCCAGGTAGCGGGCGGACGGCAGCCCGCCCTCGTAGCCGTTCAGCACATACATCCAGGCCGGCTCCTCGCCGTCCAGGGTGTGCACCCGCACCCGCATCCGCCGGTAGATGTCGAGGCCGACACCCTCCCACCGGTCCATGGAGTCCTCGTCCATCGGCGCCAGGTCGTACAGCGCCACGAAGACCTGGGAACGGGGCGCCTCCACCACCGTGGCCAGCGCGCCTTCCCAGCCCATCTGCTCCCCACCGAAGGTCAGCCGCCAGCCGTTGAGCCAGCCCGTGCCGCGCAGCGGGGAATGCGGTGCGCGGCGCGTCATCAGCCGCGCGTCGAGGTTGCCGGCGTACGCGGCGTAGAGCGACATGGGTCCGAGGGTACGGGAGGTGACGGGGGGAACGTCGATTCCGGTGCGGAAGACCACTCGCGAGGTTCCGCTTCCCGCTTCCGGGCCCCGGCGCGCACGCCCCGGCGCACGTATGGAGGGCCCCGGGGCGAAGCACCTTGGCGCGTGCGGGACAATGAAGTACGTACTGCATTCCCCCGGGGCGTTCCCCCGGACCCCCGGCCGGGGCAGCAGACGGCCGCGGGATGACATACGCGAGGCGGACTTTTCGTGACCCGGATCGTGATCATCGGCGGCGGACCCGGCGGCTACGAGGCGGCGCTGGTGGGCGCCCAGCTCGGTGCGGAGGTGACCGTCGTCGACTGCGACGGCCTCGGCGGCGCGTCCGTGCTCACCGACTGTGTGCCCTCGAAGACCCTGATCGCGACGGCGGAGGTGATGACCACCTTCGACTCCTCGTACGAGGAGCTGGGCATCATCGTCGCGGACGACACCCCGCACGTGGAGCAGGCCGCCCGGGTGGTCGGCGTCGACCTCGGCAAGGTCAACCGACGGGTGAAGCGCCTGGCGCTCGCCCAGTCCCACGACATCACCGCCTCCGTCACCCGGGCCGGCGCCCGCGTGATGCGCGGCCGCGGCCGGCTGGCCGGCCTCCAGGCCGCCGACGGCTCCCGCAAGGTCGTCGTGACCGCCGCCGACGGCACCGAGGAGACGCTCACCGCCGACGCCGTGCTGATCGCCACCGGCGGCCACCCCCGGGAGATCCCGGACGCGCTCCCCGACGGCGAGCGGATCCTGAACTGGACCCAGGTCTACGACCTCGACGAGCTCCCCGAGGAGCTCATCGTGGTCGGCTCCGGCGTGACCGGCGCCGAGTTCGCGGGCGCCTACCAGGCGCTCGGCTCGCGCGTCACCCTCGTCTCGTCCCGCGACCGGGTGCTGCCGGGCGAGGACCCGGACGCGGCCGCCGTACTGGAGGACGTCTTCCGGCGCCGCGGCATGAACGTCATGGCCCGCTCCCGCGCCCAGGCCGCCAAGCGGGTCGGCGACCGGGTCGAGGTCACCCTCGCCGACGGCCGGGTCATCTCCGGATCGCACTGCCTGATGGCGGTCGGCGCGATCCCCAACAGCGCGGGCATGGGCCTGGAGGAGGCCGGGGTCCGGCTCAAGGAGTCCGGCCACATCTGGACCGACAAGGTCTCGCGCACCAGCGCGCCCGGCGTGTACGCGGCCGGTGACGTCACCGGGATCTTCGCCCTCGCCTCGGTCGCCGCCATGCAGGGCCGGATCGCGATGTACCACTTCCTCGGCGACGCGGTGGCCCCGCTGGACCTGAAGACGGTCTCCTCGAACGTCTTCACCGACCCCGAGATCGCCACCGTCGGCTACACCCAGGCCGACGTCGACGCGGGCAAGATCGACGCCCGGGTGGTCAAGCTGCCGCTGCTGCGCAACCCGCGCGCCAAGATGCAGGGCATCCGCGACGGCTTCGTCAAGATCTTCTGCCGTCCCGGCACCGGCATCGTGGTCGGCGGCTGTGTCGTCGCGCCGCGCGCGAGTGAACTCATCCACCCCATCTCGATCGCGGTCGACAACAATTTGACGGTGGAACAGATCGCAAACGCCTTCACCGTGTATCCGTCCCTGTCGGGTTCGATCGCGGAAGTGGCCCGGCAGTTGCACACCCGTAAGCGCGCGGGCGAGGCGTAACCGCCCCCGGGAACCCGGCAATCCCCGGCAACCCCCGGCAACTCGGGCGGCCCGGCGACGGCCGCCCGATCAGAACGGAACAACAACGGGGCCGCCTATACCACTTGGCGGCCCCTTGTATGTACAACTTCCGTTATTCGGCGCAAACTGCTGAAAACACTCGGGCGGTCACGTTACTGTCAGTTTCGTGTTCGCTGCAGAACGTCGTCAGTTGATCCTCGAAATGGTGCGTGCCAACGGGGCGGTATCGCTCCGTGAGCTCGCCCGCGTCGTCCAGACCTCCGAAGTGACCGTACGGCGGGACGTGCGGGCACTGGAGGCAGAAGGACTCCTCGACCGCCGGCACGGCGGTGCGGTACTGCCGGGCGGTTTCACGCGGGACTCCGGCATTCCGCAGAAATCCCATCTCGCCACCGCGGAGAAGACGGCCATCGCCGACCTGGCCGCCGGTCTCGTGGAGGAGGGCGAGGCCATCGTCGTCGGTGCCGGTACGACCACGCAGGAGCTGGCCCGCCGGCTCGCGCGGGTCCCCGGCCTGACCGTCGTCACCAACTCCCTGCTGGTCGCCCAGGCGTTGGCCCATGCCAACCGGGTGGAGGTGGTGATGACCGGCGGCACGCTGCGCGGTTCCAACTACGCCCTGGTGGGCAGCGGTGCCGAGCAGTCCCTCCAGGGGCTGCGGGTCTCGCGCGCGTTCCTCTCGGGGAGCGGGCTCACCGCGGAGCGCGGCCTGTCCACGTCCAACATGCTCTCCGCGAGTGTGGACCGGGCGCTGGTGCAGGCGGCCGCCGAGGTGGTGGTCCTGGCCGACCACACCAAGCTCGGCTCCGACACCATGTTCCAGACGGTGCCGACCGACCTCATCACCCGTCTGGTGACGGACGAGCCTCCCGGCCACGACGACCGCGCCGCCACCGAATTGCAGGCCCTCGCGGACCAGGGGGTGCAGATCGCGGTGGCCGGCTCGGGAAGCGGCACCACAGCGGCCGAGAACCTGCCGCACGGCCGGCAGCAGGGCCGCCGGGACATGCCGCTGCCCGGCCAGCGCCGTACGCCCGGAGGCGGGCCCGGGGGAGCGGGCCCGCAGCAGCTGCGGAGCGCGGCATCCCTGACGGAGTCGGGCCAGGGCCCGGGAGACCGGGCGAGGGTCGCGGATCTGCGACGCCGCTAGGACCCGTGGGCAAGCCCGGTCCGCCGGCGCCTGAGACGCGGGGTCCGGGGCGGAGCCCCGGTCGCGCGAAGGAGCATGCGGGGAAAGCCCCGTGCAGCGGACCGGTGGGCCTGGCGGTGGGCCCACCAGGGGGCCTGCCCTCTCGTCCCCCTCAACCCTCCTCCGACCGCGCCCCCTTCAGCCCCTGCAAGGTCAGCATCAGCAGCCGACCCGCCAACTCCGGGTCGTCCGGCGACTGTTCGGCGGCCAGTGCGATCGCGTTCGTCAGCTGCAGCAGATCGCCGATCGACACATCCGGCCGCACCGCCCCGCTCGCCTGCGCCCGCACCAGCAGCACCGCCCCCGCCTCGCGCAACGGCACATTGCACTGCGAGAGGGCCGAAGTCTCGTCCCGTGACGTCGACATGAGCGCCTGAGCCAGCCCCCGGTACTCACCCGCGTGGGTGATGATCGCGCCCAGCCACTCCACCAGACCCGCACACGGCTGCCGCGCCTGCGCGAGCTCCCGGGAGCGGGTGATCAGGGACGTCAGAGCCTCCTGGAAGACCGCGTTCATCAGCGCGTGCCGGTTCGGGAAGTGCCGGTACAGCGTGCCGATCCCCACGCCCGCGCGCCGCGCGATGTCCTCCAGGGACGCATCGGTGCCGTGCTCCGCGAAGGCGGTCCGGGCCTCGCCCAGCAACCGGTCGTAATTCCGGCGCGCGTCGGCACGCATGGGACGGGGCGGCGTCTGCGCCGTACTGGTCGCCATCGCGCAGCCTCCCTTCTTCCGCCTCGGGGTCCAGGATGCCATCGCGCGCCACGTGGGTGCGGCCGGCCGCTCGGCGGACGGCAAAGGGCCCCCGCGGGAAGCCGTAGGACTCCGCAGGGGCCCCGAGGCCCGGATACCGCGTGGATCAGTCCTTGATCTCGCAGATGACGGCGCCGGAGGAGACCGAGCTGCCGACCTCGGCGGCCAGGCCCTTGACGGTGCCGGAGCGGTGCGCGTTGAGGGGCTGTTCCATCTTCATGGCTTCCAGGACGACGATGAGGTCGCCTTCCTGGACTTCCTGGCCTTCTTCGACGGCGATCTTGACGATGGTGCCCTGCATCGGGGACGCGAGGGTGTCGCCGGAGACCGCGGAGCCGGACTTCTTCGCGGCGCGGCGTTTGGGTTTGGCGCCGGCGGCGAGGCCGGTGCGGGCCAGGCTCATGCCGAGGGAGGAGGGGAGGGAGACTTCCAGGCGTTTGCCGCCGACCTCGACCACGACGGTCTCGCGGCCGGCCTCTTCGTCGGTCTCGGTGTCGGCGGTGGCGGTGAAGGGTTTGATGTCGTTGACGAACTCGGTCTCGATCCAGCGGGTGTGGACGTGGAACGGTTCGCTGGTGAAGGCGGGGTCGGTGACGGCCGCGCGGTGGAAGGGGATGGCGGTGGCCATGCCCTCGACGTTGAACTCGGCCAGTGCGCGGGCGGCGCGCTGCAGTGCCTGCTCGCGGGTCGCGCCGGTCACGATGAGTTTGGCCAGCAGGGAGTCCCAGGCCGGGCCGATGACGGAGCCGGACTCGACGCCGGCGTCGAGGCGGACGCCGGGGCCGGTGGGCGGGGTGAACGTGGTGACGGTGCCGGGGGCGGGCAGGAAGCCGCGGCCGGGGTCCTCGCCGTTGATCCGGAACTCGAAGGAGTGTCCGCGCATCGCGGGGTCGTCGTAGCCGAGTTCCTCGCCGTCGGCGATGCGGAACATCTCGCGGACGAGGTCGATGCCGGTGACTTCCTCGGTGACCGGGTGTTCGACCTGGAGGCGGGTGTTGACCTCCAGGAAGGAGATCGTGCCGTCCGTGCCGACGAGGAATTCGACGGTGCCCGCGCCGACGTAGCCGGCCTCCTTCAGGATGGCCTTGGACGCGGCGTACAGTTCCGCGTTCTGCGCGTCGGACAGGAAGGGGGCCGGGGCCTCCTCGACCAGCTTCTGGTGGCGGCGCTGGAGCGAGCAGTCACGGGTGGAGACGACGACGACGTTGCCGTGGGTGTCGGCCAGGCACTGTGTCTCGACGTGGCGGGGCCGGTCGAGGTAGCGCTCGACGAAGCATTCGCCCCGGCCGAACGCGGCGACGGCCTCGCGGACCGCGGAATCGTACAGCTCCGGGATCTCCTGGAGCGTGCGTGCGACCTTCAGGCCGCGGCCGCCGCCGCCGAAGGCGGCCTTGATCGCGATCGGCAGCCCGTGTTCCTCGGCGAACGCCACGACCTCGGCGGAGCCCTCCACCGGGTCGGGGGTGCCGGCGACCAGCGGGGCGCCGGCGCGCTGCGCGATGTGCCGGGCGGCGACCTTGTCACCGAGGTCGCGGATGGCCTGGGGCGGCGGGCCGATCCAGGTCAGGCCGGCATCGAGCACGGCCTGCGCGAACTCGGCGTTCTCCGACAGGAAGCCGTAGCCCGGGTGGATCGCGTCGGCACCGGAGTCCTTGGCAGCCTGGAGCACCTTGGCCATGTCCAGATAGCTGGCGGCCGGGGTGTCACCGCCCAGAGCGAATGCCTCGTCGGCCGCACGCACGTGCAGAGCATCGCGGTCCGGGTCTGCGTAGACGGCCACGCTCCCGATCCCGGCATCCCGGCATGCCCGAGCAACACGGACAGCAATTTCGCCACGGTTGGCGATGAGCACCTTGCGCACGATGGCTCCCTCCTTGAAACAAGCTGAGTTTAGGGACTACCGACACGGCCCTACGACCCGTCCCCAATGGTGAGCTTGCCCACACGGAGTGTGATTCGAGGCTTGCTCAAGTCGCGAAATCCCTTGTGGCACCACGGTACGCCGGGTTTCATGACCGCACAGTAGCCACGAGGTGTGGTCCAGGTCTCTGTTCGTACGGGCTGCGACTCCGCGCGTTTCTTTGTCGAGTCCCCACTAATGGGTGAGCGATTCTTTGCCCGACGCACTTGAGCCACGACAAGGGGTGTGCGGGAAGAGTGCGCCCGCGTACGCCGCGAGCGCGGGACGGAAGCGGAGATCGCCGGACCCTTGTCCGGAGCATTACCGGTTAGTAGGGTCCGCGCTATCGCACGTACTGCAGGTAACAGGGGGTGGACACCGTGGTGCGCAGACCGGTGGCGTTCGTGGCCGCGATCGTGCTGTTCGTGGAGGCCGTGGGCATCGTGCTCATCAACGGCATCCTCGCGACGGTCGTCAAGAACCAGACCATGTCACTGGCCGGGATGGACCCCACCGTCATGTCGAACGGCACCTGGGCGATGGGCGGCTTCTTCGGCCTGTACCTGCTGCTGTGCGGGCTGCTCCTGCTGCTGGCCGGCATCCGCGACCGGGCCCCCGGCCGGTTCGCCCGCATCGTCCTGATCATCTGCGCCGTGGTGCACGCGGTGCTGGGCGCGCTGACGGTCGGGCTGGTCGGCTGGACCGCCTTCGCGAGCATGATGGTGGTGCTCGGACTGATAGTGCTCACGCTGGTGGCGTACGGCACCCGGTCCGACGAGCCTTCCGACGAGCCCGCCGACGACGCCGGAGCGGGCGCCCCGGCGCCGGTCTGATCCGGAGCGCCGGACGGGCTCCGGATCGGCGTGTCCGCCGGGCTTCGGGCGGGGGCGTCTGCCGGGTTCCGTGCTGGAGTGCCTGCCGGGTTCCGTGCCGGGGCGTCCACTGCGCTCCGGATCGGGATGTCCGCCGGGCTTCGGGGCGGGGTGTCCGCCGGTCCCCGGCCCTGGGTGTCCGCTCGGACCCGGAGCCCGGTTCAGACCCAGAGCTCGGTGACGGAGATCCCCAGCTCGCCCAGCAGCCGGCGCAGCAGCGGCAGCGAGAGCCCGATGACATTGCCGTGGTCGCCCTCGATGGAGTCGACGAACGGTGCCGAACGGCCGTCCAGGGTGAAGGCGCCCGCCACGTACAGCGGCTCGCCGGTGGCCACGTAGGCGGCGATCTCGGCGTCCGTCGGCTCGCCGAAGCGGACGGTGGTGGAGGCGGTCGCCGACGCGGTGCGTCCGGTCGCGGTGTCGATCACGCTGTGGCCGGTCTGCAGCACCCCGGCCCGGCCGCGCATGGACTTCCAGCGGGCGATGGCCTCCTCGGCGTCGGCCGGCTTGCCGAGCGCCTCGCCGTCGAGTTCGAGCACCGAGTCGCAGCCGATGACCAGGGCGCCCGCCGCCTCCGGCCGGCCCGCCACCGTCGCGGCCTTGGCCTCGGCGAGCACCAGCGCCAGTTCGGCCGGGGTCGGGGCGCTCAGCGCATCCTCGTCCACCCCGCTCACGATCACCTCGGGCGCGAAGCCGGCCTGCCGCAGCAGACCGAGACGGGCGGGGGAGGCGGAGGCGAGCACGAGACGGCGCTGATCAGTCATACGGGCCATCGTAGAAGAGCCGCACCGGCCCGGTCCCCGGCCCCGTACAGCGGCCCCCAGCCCCGTACAGCGCCCCCCGGTCCAGTACAGCGCCCCGGCCCCGTGCAGCGCCCCCGGTCCTGTACAGCGCCCCCGGTCCCGTACAGCGGCCCCTCGGCCCTCAGCGCAGCCCGAGCACGAACATCGCGACCACCATCGCGAGCGCGAGGACCAGCCCCACACGGCGCATCATGTCCTGGGCGTCGCGCAGTTCCTTCGGGGGCTTGTTCTCCGGGTCGGACCACAGCATGGAAACGATCCTGCTGCCGCGGCGGGCGGCGCGCCTGAGTACGGGTACTCAGGCGCCGTGGCGCGTACCGGCCGGATCGCCCCCGGACGCACCGGAGGCCCGGACCAAAAGGGCCCGGACCTCCGGAGACGCTGTAGCAGGGATGCCCCGGCGACCACCGGGACCGCGGCTACCCGGGCCAGTACGTCCGGGCCCAGGCCCGCGGCCCCGGCAGATGACGTGTGCGCCGGGCGATGCGCCCCGGGTCGGACCACTGGCCGGGCAGCGCCGGACCGCCGGCCGGATCCCCGGCCGACTCCTCGGATGTCGTCGCCGCGGCACGCGCCCGCACCACCGCCAGTGCGGCTGCCAGCTCCTCCGGGGTCGGGTTGCCCCGTACGACCTTGATCATGGCCAGGACCCTTTCTAGAGGGGGATGTTGCCGTGCTTCTTCGGGGGCAGCGACTCCCGCTTGGTACGCAGCTGGCGCAGCCCCTTCACGATGTGCGCGCGGGTGTCGGACGGCATGATCACCGCGTCGACGTAACCGCGCTCCGCCGCGACGTAGGGGTTGAGCAGGGTGTCCTCGTAGTCGGCGATCAGCTCGGCGCGGGTGGCGTCCTGATCCTCGGCGGCGGCGATCGTACGACGGTGCAGGATGTTCACCGCGCCCTGCGCGCCCATCACCGCGATCTGCGCGGTCGGCCAGGCGAGGTTGATGTCGGCGCCGAGGTGCTTGGAGCCCATGACGTCGTACGCGCCGCCGAACGCCTTGCGGGTGATCACCGTGATCAGCGGGACGGTCGCCTCGGCGTACGCGTAGATCAGCTTGGCGCCGCGGCGGATGATGCCGCCGTACTCCTGGTCGACACCGGGCAGGAAGCCGGGGACGTCGACGAAGGTCAGCACGGGAACGTTGAAGGCGTCGCAGGTACGGACGAAGCGCGCGGCCTTCTCGCTCGCGTTGATGTCCAGGCAGCCCGCGAACTGCATCGGCTGGTTGGCGACGATGCCGACCGGGTAGCCCTCGACACGCCCGAAGCCGGTGATGATGTTCGGCGCGAACAGGGCCTGCGTCTCCAGGAACTCGCCGTCGTCCAGCACGTGTTCGATGGCGGAGTGCATGTCGTACGGCTGGTTCGCCGAGTCCGGGATGAGGGTGTCCAGCTCGCGGTCCTCGTCCGTGGTGGCGAGCTCCGCCACCTCGGGGAAGGCGGGCGCCTCGGACAGGTTGTTCGAAGGGAGGTACGACAGCAGCGACTTGACGTACTCGATGGCGTCCTTCTCGTCGCCCGCCATGTGGTGCGCCACCCCGGAGGTGGTGTTGTGGGTGCGGGCGCCGCCGAGCTCCTCGAAACCGACGTCCTCACCGGTGACCGTCTTGATGACGTCGGGGCCGGTGATGAACATGTGCGAGGTCTGGTCGACCATGACCGTGAAGTCGGTGATCGCGGGGGAGTAGACCGCGCCGCCCGCGCACGGTCCGACGATCAGCGAGATCTGCGGCACGACGCCCGAGGCGTGCACATTGCGGCGGAAGATCTCGGCGAACAGGCCGAGCGCGGCCACGCCCTCCTGGATCCGGGCGCCGCCACCGTCGTTGATGCCGATGACCGGGCAGCCGGTCTTCAGCGCGAAGTCCATCACCTTGACGATTTTCTCACCGTAGACCTCGCCGAGCGAGCCGCCGAAGATGGTGAAGTCCTGCGAATAGACGCAGACGGGGCGGCCGTCGACCGTGCCGTAGCCGGTGACGACGCCGTCCCCGTACGGGCGGTTCTTCTCGATGCCGAAGTTGGTGGAGCGGTGCCGGGCGAATTCGTCGAGCTCCACGAAGGAACCCTCGTCGAGCAGCAGATCGACCCGTTCGCGCGCGGTCAACTTGCCCTTGGCGTGCTGCTTCTCGACCGCGCGCGCGGAGCCCGCGTGTGTCGCCTCGTCGATGCGGCGCTGCAGGTCCGCGATCTTGCCCGCGGTGGTGCGGATGTCGGTCTCTTCCGGCTCGGACATCGGGTGGCGGCTCCCTGCCTGGTCACGGGGACGACTGTGCTGCTGAACAGCTACTGAAACAGCTACTGATCCGTAGGGTATCGGCGCGGATACGGTTCGGCAGTGCGTCGTTTGCCACACCTAGTCTGGCTTGCATGACACCTTCGGATACGCCACAGAGCCGTTGGTCGGACCTGGACCGACCGCCCCTGAACGTCCCCGCGCTGCGCCGCGGACTGCTGCGGCCCGGCGGCCTGTGGACGTCGCTGGACGTGGTGGAGACCACCGGGTCCACCAACTCCGATCTCGCCCGGCGCGCGGCCGCGGGGCTGGACGAGGGCGCCGTGCTGGTCGCCGAGGAACAGACCGCGGGCCGCGGCCGCCTCGATCGCACCTGGACGGCTCCGGCCCGTTCGGGCCTGTTCTTCTCCGTCTACCTGAAGCCGGGCGGTGTCCCCGCCGAACGGTGGGGCTGGCTGCCGCTGCTCACCGGCGTCGCCGCGGCGACCGGCCTGGCGAGGTCCGCGGGCGTCGACACGGCCCTGAAGTGGCCCAACGACCTCCTGGTGACCGTCCCCAAGGGCTCCGACAAGCTCCGTCCAGGGGAGACCCCACTGGGCGAGGAGCGCAAGGCGGGCGGCATCCTGGCCGAGCGCGCCGGGGACGGCGTGGTCGTCGGCATGGGCCTCAATGTCTCCCTGCGCGCCGATGAGCTGCCCGCCCCCACGGCCGCGTCGCTGGCCCTGGCCGGTGCGGTCTCCACCGACCGCGAGACGCTGCTGCGGGGCGTGCTGCGCTCGCTGGAGCACTGGTACGGCCAGTGGCGCGCGGCGGACGGCGACGCGGCGGCGAGCGGCCTTCAGGAGGCGTACGCGGCGGGCTGCGCGACGCTGGGCCGGACGGTACGGGCCCAGCTCCCCGGCGACCGCACGCTCACCGGCGAGGCCGTCGCGATCGACGGCGACGGCCGCCTGGTCCTCTCCACCGGCAACGGCCTCCAGGAACCCGTCTCGGCCGGCGACATCATCCACCTGCGGGGCGCGGAGGGCGGCCTGGTCTGAGCGCCCCACGGCCGCCCCGGACGCACACGGGCACACCACTCCGCCCCCGCGCCTGCCCTGCCGTGCACACCTCCCCCGGCTCACCCGCCTCGCGTTCCGGGCCGCGCAGAGGGTTGAATCCCTGCCCTCCTGGAAACCACCCACTCACCGAAACCACCCACGCCCCCCGGCTCACCCAGGAACATTCCGGGAAGACCTGGAAACCACCCACTCACCGAAACCACCCACGCCCCCCGGCTCACCCCTCTGGCGTTCCGGGCCGCGTCGAGGGTTGAATCCGTGCCCTCCTGGAAACCACCCACTCACCGAAACCACCCACGCCCCCGGCTCACCCAGGAACATTCCGGGCTGCCATAGGGGCGTGAGCTGCGGCACACCTGCCGTATCGTTGAGGCGATCCACCGACAGATCGGCAGGGCAGTGCGCAGGGAACGGGCAGGAGGCGGCTGGTGACCGTCGACGACACGACCTCCGGTGCGGGCACACAGCCCCCGTCGGAACCCTCGGTCCACGCGACACCGCATCACGAAGTCGACCATACGGCGGAGCCGACCGACGACCCCCTCGCGATCCGGCTGGAACAGCTGATCCTGGGCGCCGACCGTCGCTACACGCCGTTCCAGGCCGCCCGTACCGCCGGTGTCTCGATGGATCTGGCCTCCAGGTTCTGGCGGGCCATGGGCTTCGCCGACATCGGGCAGGCCAAGGCGCTCACCGAGGCCGACGTACTGGCGCTGCGCCGGCTCGCCGGTCTCGTCGAGGCGGGGCTGCTCAGCGAGCCGATGGCGATCCAGGTGGCCCGGTCCACCGGGCAGACCACCGCCCGGCTGGCGGAGTGGCAGATCGATTCGTTCCTGGAGGGGCTGACCGAGCCGCCCGAGCCCGGAATGACCCGTACCGAGGTCACCTACCCGCTGGTCGAGCTGCTCCTGCCGGAGCTCCAGGAGTTCCTGGTCTACGTGTGGCGGCGCCAGCTGGCCGCCGCCACCGGACGGGTCGTGCAGGCCGCCGACGACGAGGAGATGGTCGACCGCCGGCTGGCCGTCGGCTTCGCCGACCTCGTCGGGTTCACCCGGCTGACCCGGCGGCTGGAGGAGGAGGAGCTCGGTGAGCTGGTCGAGGCCTTCGAGACCACCTCGGCCGACCTGGTGGCCGCCCATGGGGGCCGCCTCATCAAGACCCTCGGCGACGAGGTCCTCTTCGCCGCCGACGACGCGGGCACCGCGGCCGAGATCGCGCTGCGCCTGATCGAGGCGATGACCCAGGACGAGACCATGCCGGCGCTGCGCGTGGGCATCGCGTTCGGCACGGTCACCACCCGTATGGGCGATGTCTTCGGCACCACGGTGAACCTCGCCAGCCGGCTCACGTCGATAGCGCCGAAGGACGCCGTGCTGGTGGACGGGGCCTTCGCGGAGGAGCTGACCCGCACCGGCGAGGCCCCCGCCTCCGAGGCGCAGGCGGCCGAGGAGGCTGCGGTGGCCGAGAAGGAGCGCCAGGAAGGCGTGGAGTCGGCCGCGGCCCCCAAGTACCGCTACGGGCTCCAGCCGATGTGGCAGCGCCCGGTGCGCGGGCTCGGCGTGGTGGAGCCCTGGCTGCTGGCCCGCCGCGGCACCTCCTGAGCCTCCGGCACCTCCTGAGCCTCCGGTACCTCGGCACCTCCTGAGCCTCCGGTACCTCGGGGCCTCCTGAGCCTCCGGGGCCTCCGGCACCTCCTGAGCCCGGCTTCCGGACCCTGCCTTTCCGGTACGTCCGGGCCGGCCCCTGACCACTGTCCGGGCCGCGCCATAGGATCCCTCCGGTAACGATCGTTAACCGGAGGGGTGCAGTCATGACCGTCACGTCCGAGCAGCGGTTCGGGGAATTCGTCGCCGTACGGACCCACGAGGGCCAGGAACACGTCGCCGAGCTGGTGCTCGACCGGCCCGGGGCGATGAACGCCGTCTCCACCGACATGGCCCGCTCGATCGCCGCAGCCTGCGCCGCGCTCGTCGCCGACCCCGGCGTACGGGTCACCGTCCTCACCTCCAGCCACGAGCGGGCCTTCTGCGTGGGCGCCGACCTGAAGGAGCGGAACTCCTTCACCGACGCCGAACTGCTGCGCCAGCGCCCGACCGCCCGCGCCGCGTACACCGGTGTGCTGGAACTGCCGATGCCGACCATCGCCGCCGTGCACGGCTTCGCGCTCGGCGGCGGGTTCGAGCTGGCGCTGTCCTGCGATCTGATCGTCGCCGACCGCACCGCCGTGGTCGGCCTTCCCGAGGTGTCGGTCGGGGTGATTCCGGGCGGCGGTGGCACGCAGTTGCTGCCGCGGCGGATCGGTGCGGCGCGCGCCGCCGAGCTGGTCTTCTCGGCCCGGCGGGTGGAGGCGGCCGAGGCGCTCGGCCTCGGACTGGTCGACGAGCTGGTGGAGACGGGGCAGGACCGGGCCGCCGCGCTGGCGCTCGCCGGCCGGATCGCCGCCAACTCCCCGGTGGGGCTGCGGGCCGCCAAGCGGGCGCTGCGGCTGGGCCACGGCCTCGATCTCCGAGCCGGTCTCGAAGTCGAGGACGCCGCCTGGCGGTCGGTGGCCTTCTCCGGCGACCGGGCCGAGGGCGTGGCCGCGTTCAACGAGAAGCGGAAGCCGAACTGGCCCGGCGAGTGACGCAGCGTGACGAGGCGTAATCGAATAGACACGCAGTGAAAGTGACCGGCGCCTCAAACTGATCAAATCACCACAAATCTACATAAGCTGTAGTGATGGGTGGTGATGATGCACGGCTGCGGGCCGTGGTTTCGCTTGCGCAGACGATGGCGGCGGCGCACACCCCGCGGGGGTCGTGGCGAGCGGCTGCGCTGGGGGCGTGCGAGGCGTTGGGCGGCAGCTTCGCCGCGCTCTCCGTGTGGGAGCGCGGGCCGGGGCGGTTGCGCGTGCTGGTGAACGCGGGTCAACGGGCCGAGGGGGAGGAGGAGTTCCCCGAGGCGGAGACGTATCCGGTGCACCAGTTCCCGGAGATCACCGAGTTCCTGCACGAACGGTGGGCCGGGGGTGGTGAACCGGACGCCTGGGTCGAGACCGCCGACGGCGCGGCGGACGCGGCCGCGTCCGCCGGGGTGCGGGAGTACGGGAGCGGGTACGGCCGGGAGCGGGTGGCCGCCCTGCGCCGGCGCGGGCGCGGCTGCTGCGTGGTCGCGCCGATCGTGCTGCACGGGCGGGCCTGGGGCGAGCTGTACGTGGCCCGCCCGGTGGGCGCGCCGGTGTTCGGCCGGGAGGACGCGGACTTCGCGACCGTGCTGGCCGCGGTCGTCGCCGCGGGGATCTCCCAGACCGAACGGCTCGAAGAGGTCCGCAAGCTCGCCTTCACCGACCCGCTCACCGGCCTGGCCAACCGTCGCGCCGTCGATGTGCGGCTCGACGAGGCGGTGGAGCGGCACCGGGCGGACGGGGCGGTGGTCAGCCTGGTCGTCTGCGACCTCAACGGGCTGAAGCAGGTCAACGACACCCATGGCCACGCGGTCGGCGACCGCCTGCTGGAACGTTTCGGCTCGGTGCTGTCCCGCTGCGGCGCCATGCTGCCCGGCGCGCTCGCGGCCCGGCTCGGCGGCGACGAGTTCTGTCTGCTCACGGTGGGCCCGGAGGTGGACGACGTGGTCCGGGTGGCCACCGAACTCTGCGAGCGGGCGGCCGAGTTGGAGCTGGGGGACGGAGTGGCGTGCGGGATCGCGTCGACCGGCGATCCGATCGGCCCGGTGGTCTCGGCGCGGCGGCTGTTCCGGCTGGCGGACGCGGCCCAGTACCGGGCGAAGGCGGCCCGCTCGGTCAAACCGGTGGTGGCGGGGCGCGACGGCGAGGTGATCCGGCTGGCCGACTCGCCGCCCAGGTCCCCGCACGACCGCCGCCACCTGCGCGGCAGTCGGCCCTGAGGGGAGCGTTGATCGGTAAGGGGTCAACCGTACGACCACTAGTGACATGAAGGGATTCAGTCCGTACGCTTCTGAATATGGATATGCATACAGTCGTGGTGGGGACGTCCGGCACCACCGCTCAGGACGTCATCGCCGTGGCCCGCGGCAACGCCCGTGTCGAGCTCTCCGCAGCCGCCGTCGACGCGCTCGCCGCCGCCCGCGAGATCGTGGACGCGCTCGCCGCCAAGCCGGAGCCGGTGTACGGCGTCTCCACCGGATTCGGGGCGCTGGCCAGCCGGCACATCAGCCAGGACCTCCGCGCCCAGCTCCAGCGCAACATCGTCCGCTCGCACGCCGCCGGCATGGGCCCGCACGTCGAGCGCGAGGTCGTCCGCGCGCTGATGTTCCTGCGGCTGAAGACCGTCGCCTCCGGGCACACCGGCGTACGCCCCGAGGTCGCGCAGACCATGGCCGACGTCCTCAACGCGGGCATCACGCCCGTCGTCCACGAGTACGGCTCGCTCGGCTGCTCCGGCGACCTGGCCCCGCTCTCGCACTGCGCCCTGACGCTGATGGGCGAGGGCGACGCGGAGGGCCCCGACGGCGCCGTGCGCCCCGCCGGCGAACTGCTCGCCGCCCACGGCATCACCCCCGTCGAGCTGCGCGAGAAGGAGGGCCTCGCCCTCCTCAACGGCACCGACGGCATGCTCGGCATGCTCGTCATGGCCCTGGCCGACCTGAAGAGCCTCTACACCTCCGCCGACATCACCGCCGCGCTCTCCCTGGAGGCGCTGCTCGGCACGGACAAGGTGCTCGCCCCGGAGCTGCACGCCATCCGCCCGCACCCGGGCCAGGGCGTCAGCGCCGACAACATGCTGCGGGTCCTCGCCGGCTCCGGCCTCACCGGCCACCACCAGGACGACGCGCCCCGCGTCCAGGACGCCTACTCCGTACGCTGCGCCCCCCAGGTCAACGGCGCCGGCCGCGACACCCTCGACTACGCCGCCGTTGTCGCGGCCCGCGAGCTGGCCTCCGCCGTCGACAACCCCGTCGTGCTCCCCGACGGCCGTGTCGAGTCCAACGGCAACTTCCACGGCGCGCCCGTCGCGTACGTGCTCGACTTCCTGGCGATTGTCGCCGCCGACCTCGGCTCCATCACCGAGCGCCGCACCGACCGGCTGCTGGACAAGAACCGCTCGCACGGGCTGCCGCCGTTCCTCGCCGACGACGCCGGGGTGGACTCGGGCCTGATGATCGCCCAGTACACCCAGGCCGCCCTGGTCAGCGAGATGAAGCGGCTCGCCGTGCCCGCCTCGGCCGACTCGATCCCGTCCTCCGCGATGCAGGAGGACCACGTCTCCATGGGCTGGTCGGCGGCGCGCAAGCTCCGTACCGCCGTCGACAACCTCACCCGGATCGTCGCCGTCGAGCTGTACGCGGCGACCCGCGCCGTCGAACTGCGCGCCGCCGGGGGCCTCACCCCCGCCCCCGCCTCGCAGGCCGCCATCGCGGCGCTGCGCGCCGCAGGCGTGGAGGGCCCGGGACCGGACCGCTTCCTGGCACCGGACCTGGCCGCGGCGGACGCGTTCGTACGCGCCGGGAAGCTGGTCGCGGCGGTCGAGCCGGTGACGGGGCCGCTGGCCTAGGTTCTGGGGGCCCGTCCGGCGGATCGTGGCAGGGGCCGCCGGACAGGAGCCGGTTCCTAGGCGTCGGCGCGGCGTGCCGAGTGGGAGAGCAGTGCCGCCCCGATGCCCAGGAACGCCATGCCGCCGATCAGATACGGCCTGGTGCCGATCCCGGTCCCGGTGTCGGCCAGCCGCGGACCGGGTCCGGCGTCCGCGGTGTACGTGGCGGTGACGGCCGGCCCGCGGCCGGCGCCCGGAACGGACGTCGGCCGGTCCGTCGCGTTGGCGGACGGGACGAACCACAGGGCGGCCAGCAACGTGGCCGCGGCGGTGGTGGTCAGGAGCGGGCGGCGAGCGATGACCACGGAATCGATCCCCTTGTCACGGCCGTGAGTCAGACCGACCGGCAATTGGGGGGCGGCGTCGCGGGGCTGGGCACGCGCGTCTGCGGCGTTGTCGTCAATCAACAACGCTCCTTCCCCAAGCTCTCGACTGCGCTCGAGCAGGGGAGACCCCATCTGCTTCAATCCTCCGCCTTGCAGCCGCACGCACCCAGCCCCGCTCCTTCTCCCACCCCCCAATTGCCGGTCGGTCTCAGTCATGTGCGCCGATGCTAGCGCCCCTGCGGTGAAAGCAGCGGGTCGCGGGAGAGCCGGGAGTGCGGGGGGCTTACGCTCCGGCGCATGAGCACTTCTGAGACATCACGCTTTGTTCGGCTTCGGGTGGAAATGGTGCTGGAGATCACGGACCCCGCCGCCCTCAGCGGCACCGCCCTCGAATCGATCGCCGCCGAGTACGGGGAACCGGGCGGCGAGTCGGCCGAGGAACGCACGCGCGTCGAGAGCGCCGTACGGGAGGACGGCGCGGAGGCGATCGCCTCCCTCATCGACCCGTTCGACCTGGTCGCCGAGGTGCCCGGCGTCGAGCTCGCGCAGGCCTCCTGGAGCAGCGAGACCGTCGACTACGACCCCGACGACCCGGACGCCTGGGACCTTGACGACGAGGACGGCGACCCGGACGAGGACGACGACGCCGGGAGCGGTGGCGACGTCCCGCACAATGGGTGAGGACGACGACGGTCACGTCGCCGCGAGCGGCGGGACCGGCAGCTGGTGAACAGCGGCCCCGGACCGTTTCGTACGCGGTCCGGGGCCGTGCCGTTCACCGGCCGCCCCTACGTGATCGGCGTCGGGAACCACCGCAGCCGCGGACGCGTCGTTGAGTGTTGTTCCCCACATCTTTCGTGGATGTGGAACGGAGGACCCTTTCCACGGGTTCTAGGACCATTGACGGGTTTCGCCGGTCGACGGCGGTTGTGCTCGGGGTTTTTGGGGATTCGGCAACGATGGAGAAGCGTGTGATGACGGACAGCAAGCGGCGCAGGGGCCTGATGGCCGCGTCCGCACTGCTCGGCGGCGTACTGGTGCTCACGGCCTGCAACGACAGCGGGGACAGCAGCGCCGAGGGCTCGAAGAAGTCGCAGGCTGCCGAGGTCGACAAGGCGGCGGCCCAGGACGCCTCGGAAGCGCAGATAGCGATCTCGCCGAAGAACGGCGCGACCAACGCGAGCATCAACAACGACGCCAAGGTCACCGTCACCAAGGGCACGCTCTCCGAGGTCACCATGACCACCGCGGCCGGAGACGCCGTCAAGGGCACGCTCTCCGCCGACAGCAAGAGCTGGAAGCCGGACGTCCAGCTGGAGCGCTCGACCACGTACAAGATCAGCGCGACGGCGAAGGACTCCAAGGGCCGCGAGGCGCACGAGAACTCCTCCTTCACGACCGTCTCGCCCGCCAACAGCTTCATCGGGAACTTCACCCCCGAGGACGGCTCCACGGTCGGCGTCGGCATGCCGGTCTCGATCAACTTCAACAAGGCGATCACGGACAAGAAGGCCGTCCAGGACGCAATCACCGTGACGTCCAGCAGCGGCCAGGAGGTCGTCGGCCACTGGTTCAACTCGCAGCGTCTCGACCTGCGCCCCGAGAGCTACTGGCAGGGCGGTTCCACCGTCACGCTGAAGCTGGCGCTGGACGGCGTCGAGGGCGCCGACGGCGTCTTCGGTGTGCAGCAGAAGACGGTCACCTTCAAGGTCGGCCGCAACCAGGTCTCGACGGTCGACGCCAACACGAAGACGATGACCGTCACCCAGGACGGCAAGACGGTCAAGACCATCCCGATCTCCTCCGGCTCCTCCTCCAACCCCACGTACAACGGGCAGATGGTGATCTCCGAGAAGTTCAAGGAGACCCGGATGAACGGTGCGACGGTCGGCTTCACCGACGACGACGGCAAGGGCGAGTACGACATCAAGGACGTGCCGCACGCCATGCGGCTGTCCACCTCGGGCACCTTCATCCACGGCAACTACTGGGGCGCGCGGTCGATCTTTGGCAGCGCCAACACCAGCCACGGCTGTGTCGGCCTCGCCGACGTGAAGGGCGCGGGCGACGCCAACCAGCCCGCCGCCTGGTTCTACAACAACTCCCTCGTCGGCGACGTGGTCATCGTCAAGAACTCCCCGGACAAGACCATCACCCCCGACAACGGCCTCAACGGCTGGAACATGAGCTGGGCCGAGTGGACGGCGGGCTCCCAGGCCTGACCCGACCCCACGCGCCCATCCCCGGCGCGGCCCGAACCCCGTACGGAGGCGGCGGCACCCGGATCCCCTCGGATCCGCGGTGCCGCCGCCTCCGGCGTTGCCAGAACATCGGCTTCGTCTTCCAGAGCTTCAACCTCATCCCGACGCTCACCGCCCAGGAGAACGTGGAGACCGCGCTCGTACCGCTGGGCGGCAAGGCGGCCGAGCGGCGCAGCCGGGCCGCCGAGGCGCTGGACTCCGTAGGGCTCGGCGAACGGCTCGGACATCTGCCCGGCGAGATGTCCGGGGGCCGGCAACAGCGGGTGGCGATCGCCCGGGGAGGTGGTCCGGGCCGCGGGGCGGGCGTGGGCCGGCCTCAGTGGTGGGTGGGGGCGGTGGCCGCGACGGCGGTCCGGTGGGCGGTGAGGTCGCTGTGACGGACCTGGCGCAGGCCCAGTGGATCGGCGTGCAGCTCACCGTTCCCGCCGTTCCAGAGGGAGGTGCGGGGCAGGACACCGGGGCCCGAGAGGAGCGAGCGCAGCCCGTACCAGGGTTGCAGCGGCAGCCAGCAGAGCCCGTACAGCCAGCGCAGCAGCAGAGGCCAGGGCCCCGGGCGCCCGGCGTCGGGCAGTCTGACCACCCGTATCCCCATGATCAGCTTGCCCGCGCCGGCCCCGGTGAGCGCGGTGAGCACCACATGGTTGAGGAACGAGAACGCGAGCGCCGGGCCGAACAGCAGGCCGGCCGCCTCGGTGACCTCGGCCGTGTCCACGTACGGCCGGGCCAGTAAGCCGACGGTGACCAGGCAGAGGTAGCAGTCGAGGCCGACGGCGAGATAGCGGCGCATGTCGCCCGCACGCGGCGGTACCCGAGCCGCGTGCGGGGCCGCCCGGTACCCGGGTGCGGGCGGGAGGGCCGGGCGGGGCGTCGGCAGAGGCGCTCCGGGGAGGTTCCGGGTACGTCCCGTCCCCCGTGAAATTGTCATGACGGCATCATGTCTGATGAGCCGTCACCGTGCGCCCGGGAACCGCGAGTACGCCGTTCTGCCGGACCGCATTAGTCTCGCGGTCATGACCGCCGCCATCACCGCCATGATCACCGCAGTGGTCGGGGTGCTCGGCACCCTCCTCGCCCCGGTGTTCGTACAGCGACTGGGCGTGCGCCAGCGCGCCGAGGAGACCCGACTGGCGGACGAGCGGCGGAAGTTCGAGGAGCGGCGCGCCCAGTACACGGCCATGAACCGGGCCTCCCGGCAGTTCCACACCCTCCTCAAGGACGCCCTGCACCGCATCCGCGACGACGTCTACACCGAGCAGGAACGCAACCAGCTCGAAGAGGCCCGCCTGGACCACCGCGACCGCTACGCCGAGGCGCAGATGATCGTCCCCGAGCGGATACTTCAGGCGTCCCGCGACCTCAACCGGGTGCTCGCCGCCGGTGACGCCGTCGTCAAGCGCCTGGACCGGGGCGTGCCCCGCGACGGCGAGAACGTGGGGCAGGCCCTGGAGGACCTGAAGGCGGCCGACCCCTGCCTCGACACGATGCGGCAGCTGATGCGCCAGGACCTCGGCATCGCGGACTGACCGGGCGGCCCGTGGGGGCCGCTCCGTCCGCTCGGTACGGCGCCCTCAGCAGGACCCGAACGGCCACGGCCGGTAGTGCGAATCCAGCCGGTACTCCCCGGCACGCCGCACCGTCAGCCGGGTCCACTCGCCGTCCTGCCGCAGGCACCCGCCGCCGTCCGCCCGCAGCCACGGCGAGTGGGCGATCCGCACCGGCACCGAACCGGCGACGGGCATCCGTACCACCAGGGAGGCGTCGTCCCCGCGTACGACGGAGCCCGGCGCGGAGACCAGCGGCACGGCCCCGCGCACCCGGTAGATCCGCCACCCGGCGTCCCGCCACACCGGCTCCAGCCAGTCGGCGCCGCGCCGGACGATCTCCGCCTCCGCCTCGGCCGGCCCGTCCGGCCTGCCGCTGTGCAGCACGACCAGGCCCACGCCCCACCGGTCCAGCCAGGCCCGGTACGCCGCCGGGGCCGGCCGCCCCTCGTAGAACAGCCGACCGCGCTCCACGTCGAGCTGCCGGTTCCAGCCGCGCGCCATGTTCACGTACGGGGCGAGCACGCTCGCCTCACGGTGGTTGCGGGCCGGTACGACCTCGACCCGGGTCCGCCCGGCGCCGAGCCGGTGCAGCTCGGCGACCACCCCGTCGGTGTGCTCCGCCCAGGCGGGCACGGAGGTCGAGACCCGCAGATCGTCGTCGGTCTTGTCGATCAGCCAGCCCGTGTTGTACACCAGCATCCCGGCGAGCAGCAGGGCCCGCGCCCGCACCGGTGCCCCGCCCCGCGCCCAGCGAAGGCCCTTCGTCACGACGGCCGCCAGCGCCGCCAGCAGGACGGGCGGACCGGCCACCCCCACCAGCCGCTCCACGTTCGTCCCGATCGGCGAGGCGACCAGGAAGGTCAGGACGACGCCGACCGCGTACACCGCGCCCGCGAACCGGACCACCCGCCAGCCGCCCTCGCGCGGCGCCGCGAGGCACAGCGCCGCGCACGCCGCCAGCGGCATCCACAACTTGCCCGCCGCCATGGGCTGTTCACCGGTGAACGGGAACGCCAGCGTCGTCGCGGCCACCACCACGACCGGCGGTACGACGAGCCCGGCCGCCCGCCGCCCTTGGCGGTCCAGTCCGTACGCCGAGCCCGCCACCACCAGGAACAGCCCGGCCACCGGGCTCGCCGCCGTCGCCAGCGCCGCGCAGCCCGCCGCGACGCCCGCCCGGCGCCGTACGTACAGCAGCGCGCCCAGCCCGATCGCGACGCCCAGCGCGAACGTGGTGCGCCCGGACGCGACATTGCACCAGAGCGTCAGCGAACCCAGCACCGCGACCGCGGCCGGCCACCGCACCCCGCTCCGCACACAGAGCCGCCCCAGCGCCCACGACCCGCAGAGCCCGGCGGCCACGGTCACCGTCCGCACCCCGGACACCGCCATGAGCGGCGGTGTCAGCAGGCTGTAGTTGGCGGTGTGCGTCCCTCCGTACCAGGAGAGGTTGTACGCGGACCCCGGGTGCCGGGAGGCGAAGCCGGCCCAGGCGAGCTGCGCCGCCAGATCACCGCCGCCGGTCGCCAGCACCAGCGCCCACAGGACGTACAGCGGCACCACGACGAGCACCGCGATCCCGGGCACCCACCACCGCGCCGGGCCCCCGGCCGCACCGGCGGAGGCCCGCCCGTCCGCCTGTACGGCCTCCCGCCCGGCCTCCCGGTCGCGTTCCTTCTCGCGCGGCCCGGTGCCCTCGGTGATCGCCACCCGGCAAACCCTAGTGGGGCCGTCCGGACCGGGCCGGGACCTCGGCGCACCCGGCCGCGTGGTGTAGCCGGCTACACCATGGAACCGGGGGACCGGCCCATCGTGGTGACCGCCTCCCCTCGGCAGAATGGAGACATCACCCGGCCGCAGGACATCACCCGCCCGGCCGCCCACACGGAGGAACCCCATGAAGGCACTGCTCTGGTTCGTGCTCTGCGCTGCGATCGCCGCGAACGTCTCGCTCAACCTGATGGAGAACAACGCTCTGCACATCGTGCTGAGCGTGGTCTCGGGGCTGGTCGTCATCGCCTCCGGAACGGGGTTGTGGATGCTGCGCCGCGAGGCGCGCGCGTAGCGGCCGTCCTCCTTGCGCGGGTCCCGTTGACGGAACCTGCGGAGCGACTGGGAGAATGGGTGTGCCACAACGGTTCTGTACGTCGCTTCCGTGAGCCGCAGAGCGTGCGATGTCTGGGCGACGACCTCAATGGGGAGGGGGACCGCTGGTGCCCCTCGGGACGAGGGCACCTTCGCGCGCGTTGCCTACCCACGGAAGGTCTTGATCAGATGCAGGCCACCCCTGACTCCGTCACCCCGCACGCCACCGGGAACAGTCTCATCGAGCCGCTGTACGCCGAGATCCTCCGGCGCAACCAGGGCGAGAAGGAATTCCACCAGGCGGTACGGGAGGTCCTGGAGACCCTCGGCCCGGTCCTCGCGAAGCGGCCGGAGTTCGTGGACGCCCGGATCATCGAGCGCGTCTGCGAGCCGGAGCGCCAGCTCATCTTCCGGGTGCCGTGGTCGGACGACTCCGGCGACATCCACGTCAACCGCGGCTTCCGCGTCGAGTTCTCCAGCTCCCTCGGACCGTACAAGGGCGGGCTGCGCTTCCACCCCTCGGTCAACCTCGGCATCGTGAAGTTCCTCGGCTTCGAGCAGATCTTCAAGAACGCGCTCACCGGCATGCCCATCGGCGGCGGCAAGGGCGGCGCGGACTTCGACCCCAAGGGCCGCTCGGACGCCGAGATCATGCGGTTCTGCCAGTCGTTCATGACCGAACTCCACCGCCACCTCGGTGAGTACACCGACGTCCCCGCCGGTGACATCGGCGTCGGCGGCCGAGAGATCGGCTACCTGTTCGGCCAGTACAAGCGGATCACCAACCGCTACGAGTCCGGAGTCCTCACCGGAAAGGGCCTCGGATGGGGCGGCGCCCAGGCGCGCACCGAGGCGACCGGCTACGGCTGTGTCATGTTCACCGCCGAGATGCTGCGCAGCCGGGGCGAATCCCTCGACGGCCAGCGCATCGTCGTCTCCGGCTCGGGCAATGTCGCGATCTACGCGATCGAGAAGGCCCAGCAGCTCGGTGCGACCGTGGTGACCTGCTCCGACTCCACCGGCTACGTCGTGGACGAGAAGGGCATCGACCTCGCTCTCCTCAAGGAGATCAAGGAGGCCGGCCGGGGCCGTGTCTCCGAGTACGCGGAACGCCGCGGCGAGCACGTCAAGTACGTCTCCGGCACCGGCGTCTGGAACGTCCCCTGCGACGTCGCCCTGCCCTGCGCCACCCAGAACGAGCTCCACGAGGCCGACGCGGTCGCCCTGGTGCGCAACGGCGTGAAGGCGGTGGCCGAGGGCGCCAACATGCCCACCACCCCGGAGGCCGTACGGGTCCTCCAGGAGGCGGGCGTGGCCTTCGCCCCCGGCAAGGCGGCCAACGCGGGCGGCGTGGCCACCAGCGCCCTGGAGATGCAGCAGAACGCCTCGCGCGACTCCTGGACCTTCTCCCACACCGAGGAGCGCCTCGCGGAGATCATGCGCCACATCCACGACTCCTGCTACACCACCGCGGAGCGTTACGGCAGCCCCGGCAACTACGTGGTCGGCGCCAACATCGCCGGCTTCGAACTGGTCGCGGACGCGATGCTGGCCCAGGGCCTGATCTGATCCGGCCCCTCTGATGTGACTGTGGCCGGCCGTCCTCTCGGCGCGAGGGGGTGGCCGGGCCACTGCGCCGCCGCCGGTTCTCGGCCGCGCCGTTTAGAGAAGGAAACTTCCCTCGTACTGTCTGGCGTCGTAGAACTTGAGAAAGCGATAGGCCATCTCGGGCAGCAGCGTCGAAGTGCTGTAGGTGCCCAGGTGCTCCGGCCGAAGGTGCTGGGTCAGTTCGGCGAGGAGCTCACCGAGCGAGGGACGCCGCGCGGGGTCCGGTCGCATGCACGACCTCACGACGCCCTCGAGTTCATGGGGCAGTCCCGAGAGGTCGGGAGTCGCGTCCAGCAGCTGTCGAAAGATCATCCACGGGCTCTCACCGGGGTACGGGGTGTGACCAGTAGTGGCGTACACAAGGATCGACCCGAGCGAGTACACATCGCTGGCCGTGGATACCCGACGGCTGTCCTGTACTTGTTCCGGAGACATGTAGGCGGGGGTTCCGAGAGTGGCGTGTGAGGCGGTCATCCGGCTCGACGCAACTGCCTGCGCAAGCCCGAAGTCGATGACTCTCGGACCATCCAGGGCCACGAGAATGTTCGAGGGCTTTAGATCACGATGGATGATCCCGGCATCGTGGATGGACTCGAGCGCCTCGATGACTCCGGCTGCCAGCCACCTCGCCGCCTTCACGGGCAATGGCCCGCACGTGGTGACGAGATGCTCGAGTGAAGGCGCCGAGACGTAGGCGGTTGCCAGCCATGGCATTTCCGCTTCCGCGTCCTCGGCGATGACGGCAGCGGTGTAGACCCCGCTCACGCTCTTCGCCGCGGAGACCTCGCGTACGAAGCGTCTGCGGAACTCCCGGTCGCCAGCGAATTCTTCCTTGATCACCTTGATCGCGGCGAGTCGCCCGGCGCGGGACCGGCCGAGGTAGACCTGGCCCATTCCGCCGCGACCGAGCCGTCCCAGCACGCTGTACGTGCCGATGGACATCGGGTCGAAATGCCGGAGCGGTTTGATCTGTGACTCCGTGACCCAGCTCGGTGGGTAGCTCTTCTTGCTTTCGGTGCGGGTGCGCACACTCTCCTGATGCGCCACTTCTCGCGGGCTTGTGGCGCGCGCGCCCGCCCTCGTGGCGAAAACGTCCGACGGGCTGGGGACAGGCGCACCGCTCCGGGGCCGCAGCACCGCGGGAGGTTCTGCGGGGGCGTTGAGGGAAGCCGACGCACCGCGCGGGCTGGGCCATGCGTTGGGGCCGGCATTCCGGTGGGGAGAGACAGGCTGGGCGAGGGCGTCCCGAAGCCTGGACTCGACAGAGGGTTCAAGGGTCGAAGAAGCGGAGTGGACGAATTCACCCATCTCCCGGAGCTTGGCCATGACGACCTTGCTCTCCATTTTGAGCTCCTTGGCCAGCTCGTAGACGCGCGTCTTCGAACCTCTGGGAATCACCGCGGAAGGGATGTCGGCCCTCGGCGCCGGGCGGACCGTGGACTTGAGGGAAGCAGGCTGAACCGATCGCGGTTCGATCCGTGCGGAACCCCTTGCCTGTCCGGGTGCGGAGAGGCCGTCGATCAGCGTGCGCACGTGCTGGGCCTCGATCGTCGAGGAAGCGGAGCGGACGGACACCCCCATCTGCTGGAGCTTGGTCATGACGACCTTGCTCTCGACCCCGAACTCCTTGGCGAGCTCGTACACCCGGACCCGTGCCATGCGATCGCTCCTCACCGAGGGTGGCCTGCCAGTTCCGTGCCCCTGGTGAGTATCTTCCCCTATTCGGGTGTTCTCCGTCGCCCGCCTCTCGAGGCCACGAGCGGAGGATGAAGCGGGACCGCCGGACCGACGAACTCGTCTGTGCATGCCGCTCCTTCACGTCTTCCGAGAACGACTCGCGACGCCTCACTCGCTGGAGGCCCCGCCATGAGCATCCCGAACCGACGGGAAGCGGGCCGAGGTTCCCTGGAACGGAAGGGGCGTGCGGCGCCCGACGCGGCGCGCGTCGGCCACTCCTTCTGCGCAGTGCGAACCAAGAGGCAGAGGCGTACGTGGGGGTCACCGCGTCACCCGTGAGTCGGATGCGTCGCGCAGCGCCCGCAGGGCTTTTCCGATCGAGCCAGCGGTCAGTGGTGCCGCTCCCAGTAATCCGCGAACGGCACCGCTGCGGCGAGGGCGTGGTCCCGGTAGCCCCGATACTCGGCAAGTCTGTGGGCGGGGAGCAATTCGGCGCCGGTGAAGGCGCCTTCGGGCGTGTGGTGCATCCGGTAGACGTCCCGGTCGTCGAACAACCAGAAGTCGTGATCGGGCAGGCCGGTCACGTCCTGCCCGGCCTTGTCCAGGATGCCGATGGTCTCGCCGGCCGTGACGTTGCCGGGGTAGGCGGCCAGTTCGTAACGCAGATAGTCGGTCAGCGGGGACGCCAGTACGTGTACGCGGGAGACCTGCTTGCCCCTGTCGGTCATCGAACGGACCCACGGGTTGTCGTCCCACTCCGGCCCCATGGGCTCACCAGCCAGGAAGCGCGCCATCTCCTCGGCCTCTTCCTCCACGTCGTACACGGCCAGGGTCTCCAGCCGGAAGGCGGTCCGCTCGAACGTTCCGAAGAGCTGCCCGAAGGCCTCACCGTCGAGCATCGAAGTGCTCCTCCAGCATGGCGGCCAGGATCATGACGGCTGTTTCTCCTTCTGGCAGGGCGAGCTGCGCGAGCCGCTCCGGATCGGCGACGACGTAGCCCTGCACGATGTGGTTCTGCTCGTCCTCAGTTGCCCACAGGGGCGGGCCTGTGCCGTTCTTGCAGTCCGGACTGCCTGTCAGTTTTCGCAGCACTGTTGCCCCTGACGTCGGCGGGTGCTCCCCGTCAGCCGACGCTCCCGGGGCGGTCGCAGCGGGGTCAAGCACTGATCCTTTCCAGAACGGGAAAGCGCCTGGCGGTTCTTCATCGTCGGGCCGAGCGGCGCTCCCGCCCAACGTGCGGCGGTGTTACGTTTCTTCGCCGAACTCGTAGCGATCCGGCGTCGCTGATCGGCGCCCGGTGTTGTGCGTCGGTGCGTCGCGGAGTCCGTACACGGCCGTGGCCGCCCCTGGGCGCAGGGGCGGCCACGGCACCGGGGCTGTGTGTCGACGGGCCGCTCGGGTGCGGTCCCGCCGACGGTGCGGCCGGTGTTACGCCCAGCGGACGACGTCGACCGTGTCGTTCGTCTGCGGGGGCTCCTGGAGGGACTGGAACGGGAACAGCGGGCGGGCCGTCTCCGTGTCGATGTCGATGAGAACGGCGATGGCGTGGGTGTTGTTCACCCACGAGGAGACCTCGTTGGCCGCGGTGGGGCCGTGGACGCCGCCGCTCATGGGCAGGTCGCGCAGGTCGACGTGGTATCCGGCGCCGATGCCGTAGGCCGGGCCGCGATTGTTGTAGTCGCGGTACAGGCACAGGGTGGCGGGCGGGCACGGCTCGCTGTCCTGGAGCTTGATCACGCCGGGCGGCAATGGGCCGACGGCGGCGTTGGCGGTGCCGGGGAGCAGCACGATGGTCAGGGTGGTGGCTGCCGAGGCGGCCAAGCGGGCCAGACCGCAGGCGCGCCGGAAGCGGGTCGTCATCTTCTTCTCCAAGGGGCTGATCGCCCGGCGGTGCCGGGCGCGCAGGGAACGAATGGTCCGGGCCCGGGCGTCCTCTACCGGCACCGGGGGCGACGGGAAGCCGTGGACTCCGCGGTGGGCGGGTCCACTCCTCGGAGGGAAAGTTACGTAAAGTGTTCAATATGTGACGGTAAGTTGTCGTGTTGACGCGTCAGTCGTACCCGGCTGGCGGAGAGGAGCGGTGCGGGGTGTCAGCTCCCGCCGAGGTCGGTACAGTGCGCGATCGTCGCGTCGTCCGGCGTCACCGCGTGGCGGGCCTCCGCCTGCCGGACGCGGCGAATGACGTCGGCGGGTCCGCTCGATGCCAGGAGGGCGATGACCGTCGGCCAGTCGCGAGCCGGAACCGGTCCACGATGCGGCCGGCCCCGTTGCTGAGCAGAGTGGCACCGGTCAGCTCGGAGACCGTACAGCTCCCGGTGATCGCTTCGTCGGCCGCCCGGGGGTCGTCCTTGGCCACCCAGAAGCCGCCCGGCTGGTTCCGGTTGGCCCGTAGCTCCCGGAGGATGCGGTGGTACGCGTCGCTCCCCTCGGCCGTGGCTTCGAGCGCGGACGCGTAGGGGCGGCTGATGACCCCTTCCCGGGGATCGGAGACGACAAGCGGCGCGCCGTCCGCCCGGTCGAGCACCAGGGTCGAATCACCGAGCACCAGATACTCGACGAGGCCGTCGGACAGGCGCAGGACGGCCACGGCCGCCGACGGGCTGATCGTGGCGGCCACGTCGCAGGTGTCCCGGTGAATGTCCGTCACCCGCTCGATGGCCTCGGCCAGCAGCTCCGGGAGGCCGCGGTCCCGTGCGAGGGGCAGGAGGCCGAGGAGGCTGCCTCCCAGACGGTTGGCGTACCAGGCCACGCCATGCCGGCAGACCGCCGCGGTGCCGGGGATGCCAGCACCGTCGACCAGCACCGCTGCCGTCGGCAGGGCGCCGGTGAAGTCCTCGTTCGTGCGGCCGGTCCGCGCCGCGGCGCTCGTCATCGTCACCCGCATGCCCCGATCCTGCCCTCCCGGCGGCAGGGCCACGCGTCACCCGGCAGCCGTCCGGATCGCGGGTAGCGATCGGACGGCTGATCCCGACGACTCAGTGGCCGGGGTCGGGTCCGGGGCTACGGCGCCCGGTCTGCCACCCGAAGGCTGAGGCTTGTCCCGTAACGATCCTCCGATGTGTCCGGAGTGTGGTCGGCTGCTGTCGAGACCGGACGCCTGGTCAGGCTTCGTGGATCCGGGCGTGCAGATGCGTGTCGTGGCGGCCGTCGGCGTGCAGCAGTGCTTGACGCCGTACGCCTTCCGGGGCGAAGCCTGTCTTCTGGAAGCTTGAGGTGGTGGCCCCGCTCGCCGCGTTGCAGCACGCGGCGGGCGGGGCAGGGGCTGAACTCTCCGGCCAGCAGGCCCGATTCAGCGCGGGCGTTCTTCACCGCGTCGCTGGTAGGCGACGTGGCTTGCCAGGGCATCGAGCTGTCGGCAGTGGTAGTCGGTGCCGGGCGAGAGCCGTCGCAGTAGTACTTCCCACGGCTGGCCGCCCGGCCGTACGACGATGGCGCAGGCGCCCCCGGCCTGGATCACCATGCAGGGCATCTCCTTGACCCGGTCGAACACCACCTGGCCAGGTCTCAACTGCCGCCATGACGTGAACACCTGTGGTGGACGTGGCACTTCGGACGGGCGGTCACGATGGTGCTTCGCCGTAGACGCGGCGGGCGAGTCGCTCTCTCGGGTGCTCACCCCAGCCTCCCGAACTTGCGCCGCCAGCGGTTCTCTTCGCGGACGCGAGCCCGAAGAGTCTGTATGACAGGGCTGTCGCGCTCCGTCGCGCGCTCCGTCTCACGCGCCTTGTCCTGACCGGGGCGGTTGAGGCGATCCGGGCATTCGGCCTCGCCGCACTCACACGGTGGGTAGACGAGCGGTGAGCGTCGGGCCGGAAAGTCCGCCCCTTCCCACGCCTCGGAGTCCGTCACCGCACCACCACCCCGTGGATGACGCGAGGGCCCACGTCGATGCCGTACAGCGCCAGCCAGAGGGCGCAGCGCCGCTCTCGCCGCAGCCGGTTCTCCGCGCGCTCCCAACGGTCGTACGCGTCTTGGGAGTACGGGCCATCGGGGGGACGCGGGACCATTCCGGCCGGGAGGCTGTCCAGTGAACCGGCGGCTTGCGCCGGTATAACCCCAGGAACAGGAACGCCGGTTCGAAGAACCGGGCGATAAGGTTGCGCATGTCGACGCTCCTTCAAAGCGTTGGCCATGCCCCGGGACGGCTACCACCGTCGCCGGGGTCTCTCGTGTATGGGCATGGCTGCCCGAGGCGCCACCTCACCGTCACAATTCGTAAGCGGTGAGTAGTCGCACGTTCAGCATGCATCCGCATGTTGGTAGAACGCAAGGATTGCGAAGTACTTGTTGGCGTTCACGTTGGGTTGAGGTGGACCGAGTTGAGCGATCAGACTCGCGAGTACCACCGAGGAAGGAAGGCGCGAACTGTGTCAGACAAGCGGCAGAACCCACCCACGGTCCGACTGCGGCGGCTGGCCGCCGAGCTTGGGCGTCTTCGTTCAGCAGCGAACCTGACGCGCGAGGAGGTCACTGAACGGACCGGTATCAATGCCGCGACCCTGTACCGGATCGAGAAGGCGCGTGCGCGTCCGCAGAAGCGGACATTGGTGGCCCTGATGGAGTTGTACGGGGCGAGCGAGACGCAGCGGACGGACTTGCTCGCAGTTCAGAGCGGTTCCCACGACCAAGGCTGGCTGAGGCCTTATCACTCGGAGTTGCCCGAGGAATACACTGCTTACATCGGCTTCGAGGCCGAGGCTCGCACGGTACGGAATTACGAATCGCTGTTTGTTCCAGGGCTGGCGCAGACCGAACGCTATGCACGCGCCGTGATCAAAGGCGTGTTGCCTACCGCCAGCCAGAAGGAAGTGGACCAGCGGGTGCAGGCGCGGATCGAGCGGCAGGCGGTGCTCACCAAGCCCAACCCGCTCCAGCTCTGGGCGATCATGGATGAGGCCGCCGTGCGCCGGACGGTCGGTGGGCGTGAGGTGATGCGCGAGCAGGCGCAGCATCTTGCCCGGCTGGCGGATGAGCCTCAGGTGACCTTGCAGTTGATCCCCTTCGAGAAAGGGGCGCACGCTGGCATGACCGGGAGTTTCGTACACATGGACTTCCCGGATGCGCAAGACCCGGAGTTGGTCTACGTGGATACGCCTGCGGGAGATCTGTTCCTGGAGTCCGAGGCGGAGATCCGGCGGTACAAGTCGATGTTCGAGCACTTGCAGGCTGTGGCGCTGGGCCCGGACGACAGCGCTGAGCTGCTGGATAGTGTGTGCCGGTCGGAGTGACTGAGAGAAGGTGTTCGGAAGTGCAGTACGACCTCACCGAGTTGGCATGGCGGACGAGTAGCTACAGCAGCGGCAACGGCCAGTGCGTCGAGGTTGCCGACGTGCGGGGCGCCGTTCCTGTGCGGGACAGCAAGGCGGCAAGCGGTCCGGTGCTGATCTTCGGTGCCGGGGCGTGGGCTGCCTTCGTGGCCGGGATGCGCGAGAGCGGCATCGCGGCCACTGTGTGATCCCTGAGTCCGGCCGCCGACCGGTCGGGGCGCTGCGCACGCGGACCGGTCGGCGGTCAGCCGTTCACCCCTCGGCCGGAGCCACCCCGATCGGGCACGAGACCCCCGTGCCACCGATTCCGCAGTAGCCCGCCGGGTTCTTGTCGAGGTACTGCTGGTGGGGCCGCTCGCGGTGACAGGCACTGGGCCATGCTGACTGGATCGAGGCGGGATCGTGTTGATGTTTCGACCTCCATCGCGGAGGTCGGGATGTCCCTTGCAGGCCGCACTCTCCATCCCACCTGCTCAAGCGGGTGGGATTCTCCTGTATGGCCACTTGTCTTGTGCCGAGTGACTGTCGGTTGCGCTGTGAGCCGTCGGGATGCCGGAGGGGCGGCGTCGGGGCTGGGTGCCTGGAGGCGGCTGGCTGGTTTCCGCAGGTTCGATGGGTGAGCTTCGCAATTTGCTCTTCATCCCGCCTTGAAGCCGGTGCTGGTGAGCCAGACTGGACTGGTTGAGGTCGCAGGAAGACGGGGAGTGCGGGGATGAGTGCTGAGATCGCTGCTTTGGTGGATCAGGCAGGGCCGTATCTGACGGCAGCTTTGGGTGCCTATGGCGTCGGGGTGTTGGCGCGGGCTGAGGACGCTGCTGTTGATGCCACGGCGAACGTGGGGCGACGGTTCCTGGACGTGGTCTGGCGTCGGCGGGGTGAGCAGGGGCGTGCCGAGCTGGAGGCGGCCGTGCGCGATGCGGCAGAGGAGCCCGATGACGCGGATGCTGCGGCGGCATTGCGTCAGCAGATCAAGCGCGCGTTGCGTGAAGATGCCGAACTTCTGACGGAGTTGGCGGCCTTGTTGCCTGCTGGGCAGTCGGGTTCGGTCTTGGTGACGGCGTCGGGTGAGCGGTCCATCGCCGCGCAGCACATCACCACGGCGATCACCGGTGACAGCGCGACCCTGCGGCCGTGACCGTGCCGGGTGCCGTTCCTGATCCATTTGCTATCGATGCGTCGGGTGAGAGGTCGATCGCCGCGCAGACGATCGGGTTCGCGGTATCGGGTGACGCCCGTTTCGTGAATCTGCCGCCCCAGGCAGAGCACTGGGCGAGGGAGGTGAAGGCGCCGCCGAACACGGTCAATCTTCCTGGGTCGGCTTCGGAGGTGTTCGTCGGCCGAGAGGACGCGCTGGGTCGGCTGCGTGACATGCTCACGAGTTCGGGTGACGCGGCGGTGACGCAGGCGGGTGCGGTTCACGGTCTGGGCGGTATCGGTAAGAGCACCTTGGTCCTGCACTACGCGGTCCGATACCGGGATGCCTACACCCTGGTGTGGTGGATCAACGCCGAGACCCCGGAACTGATCGAGGCCGGACTCGCCGCGCTGGCAACCCGGTTGTGCCCGCACTGGGCTTGCGGTGCCACGATCGAACAGCGTACGGCGTGGGCGGTGGCCTGGTTGCAATGGCATCCGGGTTGGCTGCTGGTCTTCGACAACGTCGAACACCCAGAGCGCCTGCGCCCCTACCTCGGTTCACTGCCCGGCGGGCACCATCTGGCGACCAGCCGCAAGGCCACCGGATGGCACACGATCGGCCCCACCCTTCCGCTGGACCTTCTCGGCCCCGCTGCGTCGGCCGACCTTTTGTGCGAGATCGCGTACGACCGGCGGACACCCACGCCGGAGCAGCGTGAGGAAGCTGAGGCTCTTGCCGCGGAACTCGGATACCTGCCGCTGGCCTTGGAGCAGGCCGGCGCCTACCTTCACCAGACCGGTAAGGAAATCGCCGCGTACCGGAGGGCGCTGCCACGGATGCTGTCCAAGCACTCCGAGGGCACCGACCCCGAGCGCACTGTGGCCCGCGTCTGGAACCAGACTCTCAAGGCCATCCGTGAGCGTGATCCGCTGGCCGTGACTCTCCTCAACGCCGCCGCCTGGCTCGCCCCGGACAACATCCCCCGCGCACTCCTGACACCCCTGGCCCCCGACGCGGACGAGGCCGACGACGCGGTAGACGAAGCACTCGGCGTCCTGCACGCCTACAACATGATCACGCTCTCCAGCCACACCCCCACCTTCAGCGTGCACCGCCTCCTGCAAGTCGTGCTGCGCACGCCCGCCCCCGATGCCGACCACCCCACCATGGGCAGAAGCACCGCCGAACAGGCCCTCGTGGCGTCCCTCCCCCCGTCCGGAGGCCCTTTGCTGGCTACCATGCGGCAGTGGGAGGAACTGATGCCCCACATCACCGCGCTCGCCACCAACCTCCCACCTGCCAGTGCCACCGACACCACCATCAACCTCTTCGACCGCGCTGCCAACCAAGCCCGGCAGGCTGGGCAGAAAGCGCGGGCCGTTCCCCTGTTGGAGGCCACCCTCGCCCAGCGTGTGCAGGTGCTGGGTGACACCCACCCCGACACCCTGAGCAGCCGGAACAACCTCGCCAGCGCCTGCCGGGAGGCGGGGGATCTTGCGCGGGCCGTTCCGCTGTTTGAGGCCACCCTTGCTCAGTACGAGCAGGTGCTGGGTGACACCCACCCCGACACCCTGATCTGCCGGAACAACCTTGCCGGTGCCTACCGGGAGACGGGGGATCGTGTGCGGGCCGTTCCGCTGTTGGAGGCCACCCTTGCCCAGCGTGTGCAGGTGCTGGGTGACACCCACCCCGACACGCTGAGCAGCCGGAACAACCTCGCCAGCGCCTACCACGAGGCGGGGGATCGTGTGCGGGCCGTTCCGCTGTTTGAGGCCACCCTTGCTCAGTACGAGCAGGTGCTGGGTGACACCCACCCCGACACCCTGATCTGCCGGAACAACCTCGCCAGTGCCTACCAGGAGTCGGGGGATCGTGTGCGGGCCGTTCCGCTGTTGGAGGCCACCCTTGCCCAGCGTGTGCAGGTGCTGGGTGACACCCACCCCAACACCCTGATCTGCCGGAACAACCTTGCCGGTGCCTACCGGGAGGCGGGGGATCGTGTGCGGGCCGTTCCGCTGTTGGAGGCCACCCTCGCCCAGTGGGAGCAGGTGCTGGGTGACACCCACCCCAACACCCTGATCTGCCGGAACAACCTTGCCTGCGTCTACCGGGAGTCGGGGGATCTTGCGCGGGCCGTTCCGCTGTGCGAGGCCACCCTCGCCCAGTACGAGCAGGTGCTGGGTGACACCCACCCCGACACCCTGACCAGCCGGCACAACCTCGCCTGCGCCTACCAGGAGTCGGGGGATCTTGCGCGGGCCGTTCCGCTGTTTGAGGCCACCCTTGCCCAGTACGAGCAGGTGCTGGGTGACACCCACCCCGACACCCTGCGCAGCCGGAACAATCTTGCCTGCGTCTACCGGGAGGCGGGGGATCTTGCGCGGGCCGTTCCGCTGTTTGAGGCCACCCTTGCCCAGTACGAGCAGGTGCTGGGTGACACCCACCCCAACACGCTGAGCAGCCGGAACAACCTCGCCAGCGCCTACCGGGAGGCGGGGGATCTTGCGCAGGCCGTTCCGCTGAAAGAATCAGACGAGCCGGACGCTCACCCTTCGGCCGGTGCCACGCCGATCGGGCAGGAGACACCGGTGCCGCCGAGCCCGCAGTAGCCGTTAATGTTGCGCGAGAGGTACTGCTGGTGATATCCCTCCGCGGGCCAGAACGTGCGGCCCTGCGCCGGGAGGATCTCCGTGGTGATCGCGCCGTGGCCGGCGGCCGTGAGGACCTTCTGGTATGCCTCGCGGGAGGCTGCCACCGCCGCTTCCTGCTCGGGGGAGTGGGTGTAGATCGCCGAGCGGTACTGGGTGCCCACGTCGTTGCCCTGGCGGAAGCCCTGGGTCGGGTCGTGGGACTCCCAGAAGAGCTTCAGCAGCTCGGCGTACGGGACGGTCTCGGGGTCGAAGACGACGCGGACGGCCTCGGTGTGGCCGGTCAGGCCCGAGCAGACCTCTTCGTACGCGGGGTTCTCGGTGTAGCCGCCCTGGTAGCCGGCCAGCGTCGTCCAGACACCGTCCGTCTGCCAGAACTTGCGCTCGGCGCCCCAGAAACAGCCCAGCGCGAAGTCCGCGACCTCCAGGCCCTCCGGGTACGGGCCCAGCAGCGGGTTGCCGAGGACCGTGTGGCGGGAGGGGACGGTGAATTCGGGGGTGGGGCGGCCCTTCAGGGCCTCCTCGGGGGTGGGGAGCTGCGGGGTACGGCGGTGCAGGAACATGCGGGGGCTCCTCCGGGGCTGGGCTGGGGTTCACCGTTCGTACAACGCGGTGCGGGCGCCGGAGATTCCGGTGCCCGCGGCGCGTCGGTGGTGGTCAGTCGCGGTCCACGCCCGTGACCTTCAGGGCGCTGTAGTCGTGGCACCGGACGAAGAAACTCTTCGGATACCTGTAGTACGACCACGGGGGGTACCGGCACGGGGTGCTGTCGTCGACGGGGCCGTCGATCACGCGGAACTGCTCCATCGCCGCTTCGTACCGGTCCTGCCAGTACAGCGTCCAGGCGAGCATATGGCGGGCCCGGACGATCCGCCGGTCCTCGGGGTCGGCCGCCGCGGCGGCGGCCACGTCGGCCAGGCAGGCGTCGGCCGCGGCGATCAGTTCCGGGCTCTTGTAGTACTCGTCCGGGTCCGTTTCCGAGCTGCTCCGTTCCTCCTTGAACGCGGCGTACAGCGGGAGCAGCGAGAGCAGCCGGCCGGGGCTGCTCCGCCGAGCCGCCTCGCGTGCGAGGTACTCGGCCTGCCGGTACGAGCCGGCCCAGTGGTGGCACCAGTACCGGAGCGCCGTGTCGTGGGCCGCGAGGCGGGGCCCACCGCGCACGACGATCTTCGCCCACAGGGCACGGCACTCGGCCTGGTCGTAGCCGAGGGCGAGGGCGCAGGGGATCTCTGCGACGTACGGGCACGGGTCGTCGTCCGCCAGTGCCTGGGCCTCGTGACATGCCTCGCGGGCCCTGGTCATCACCTGGCGGAAGACGGAGGACTGCTCCCATGTGGGGTTCTGCGTCGGACGGGTGCCGTGCACCTGCGCCGCGACACCGATCAACGCGCCGGCGTGCACAAGGGCCGCATCCGCGTCCTTGGGGCGTTCGGTGCGCCAGGCCAGCAGCCAGGTGTCGTCGATCGCGGCCTCGTCCTGGAGGACGGCGGCGCGCCGGTAACGCTCCTGCCGGTCCCGGCCCGCTTTGCGGAGGAAGGCGGCGCCCGCCCGCCAGTCGCCGGAGCGGAGGGCGGTGCGGATCTCCTCGTCGCGGATTTCCTCGTCGGGGATCCCTTTGTCGTGTCGGCCGGGGGCGCTCTCGGTGGCGGTCCACGGCGGCGTCTTCCGTACCTTCTTCCGTACCTTCGTCCAGAGGTACTCGCGCGCCTGGAGGGACTCGCGCAGAGAGGTGGCCGACGGGAGCAGCCGGGGTGTCGTTGTGGAAGGCTTCGGTTCGGTGCGGGGAAGGGGGCGGAGGTCAGGGTTGAGCAGGGCGCGCAGCGGCTTCGTGTCCGGGGCATCCGCCACCGCCGCGTCCAGGGCCGACGAGAGCAGCTCCGCGTGGTCCCGTGGCAGCTTCAGCGACGCCTCGTCGTCGGTCCAGGGCTGCCGCCAGTGGGCACGCCCCTGCCGTACGTACTCGGCCTCGGCCAGTTTCCGCAGCCCGAAGCGGAGTCCGGGCCTGGCGAACTCGCGGGCCACGCGACCGGTCGCCTCCCGGGCCTTGGCGGTCTTGTAGAGCTGGTCGGCGATCTGCCACTGTGCGCCCGCGTCGAGCGCGTCGAGCGCGTCGGTCACCGAGCCGTCGCCGCCGGTCACCGCGGCGACGGCCCTCCCCATGGACCGCGTCTCCAGCTCCCCGTGCACCTTCATCGACTCGTGCACCAGCTCCGGCCAGTCGACCCGGTGCAGTCGCAGCAGCTCCGGTGCCAGCACCTGCTCCTCGACAGCGGCCAGCGTGCACTCGGTGTCGACGAGCAGGCCCAGGGCCGGTGCCATGGGCGTCGGCCCGCGCCCGTCGTCGGGCAGCGCTTCGATCCGGGCGATCCGTTCTGTGAACGACTCATGCGCGTAAGGGGAGTCCGCTACGGACGGCAGGGAGTCACGCGACTCGTCCAGCACGTCCCTGCGCGCGGCCAGCACATGCCGGAGACCGCCGAGGACCTGGCCGGGCAGGGGCAGCATCCCGGCCTTCACGCCGAGCAGGGCGTACGAATCCATGTACTCCTCGTGCGTGTGGTGGAGGACCTGGAACTCGCGCAGCGCGCTCGCGCTCACGTCGCGGCCCGCGATCCGCGCCGCGGCGACATCGGCCGCGGACTTCGCGGAGCCGATGTCGGACATCGCGACGCGTGTGCAGAAACGCTCGTACCTCCGGTACCGCCCCGCCAGCAAGCGGTACGAGGCACCGGCGTGCCCCGGGTCGATCTTCCTGGCCTTCCTGCCCTTGGCGCGGGCCTTCGCGGCCTTCTGCTCCTGGCGTTCCCGTTCCCTGGCGACGGCCTTCTCCGCCTGTTCCTGGAAGAGGGCGACGGCACGGGCGGTCTGGTCCCGGCCGCGTGTGACGACCGAGGCGAGGCGGGTGTCGGAACGGGCGTAGCGGCTCATCTCGTACGCGAGCACGAAGCGCAGCTGGGCCTCGGACATTCCGGCCAGCAGCGGTATCCCGACGAAGAGTCGGCGTCGACCGGCGACCAGGCCGAGAAGCCTGGTGTGCTCGACGGCCGAGGCGTTCACCTCGGCGGTGAGCACGATGTCGTCGGGCGCGCGGGTGCCGGCCTGGTCGGCAAGATCGCGGACCAGGGCCCAGAGGCAGGGCTGCTGGGTGTCGTCGACGCGCAGTCCGCGTACGTCGTCGTGGTGCGGCGTGCGCGGCAGGGACATGCTGCGCGTGATCGAGAGCGCCGGCAGAGAGGTGCGGGCGAGGAACATCACGGCGACGGGAAGCCACGCCCAGCGGAACACGGCCCAGTTGGCGACGGAGAGGACGGCGAGCAGGAGGATGCCCAGCAGGTAGAAGCCGACGAGCAGGGCAACGGCGCGGAAAGTACGCAGAGTTGGGGTCATCGGACGGATTCCCCCACGGGAAGGGGACGGGAAGCGGTGGTGGTGGTGCGCGTGGGGAATCGGAGTATGTCGTCCCGCGGACGGGCGCGGCAACGCGATAACGGGGGCTGCCGGTGGCCGGGGCCGCGCAGGCCGCGCCGCCCCGGTCGTCACTCGGGGAACGGGTGCCGGGCGCCGGGCCGCACGGCTAGTGCGGCAGCGTCGCCGGGCTGCCGCCGTTCGCCTCGTAGCCGGCCACCGCCAGCGCGCGGTAGACCGTGTACTCGGCGGCCGGGTCGGGGTCCTGCGTCCACGGCAGCGCGCCCACGTGGCCGTCGATGTGGACGAGCTGGGCCACCGCCTCCGACCAGCGCTCCATCCGGACCAGGAAGAGGACCAGGAGATGGCGGACGTGGGCGAGCATCGGGTCGTCCGGGCGGGCCGCGTGCACGGCGAACAGGGCGCCCTCGACCGCCTTGGTCACCACCGCGCTCCGGTAGAAGCCCTGGACGAGGTTGACCTCGGGCAGGTGCTCGTACACCGCGAACAACGGCAGCGCGGCCAGCAGCGAGCCCTGCGGGGCGCGGGCGGCGGCCGCGGTGGCGAAGCGGTCTGCCTCCTCGCGCGAACCGTGCCACTTCTCGCACCAGAAGTGCAGCGCTGCGATGTGCGCGCCCATGTGGGCCGGGGCGCGGTCCATCACCTTCGCCCAGAGCCGGTCGAACTCCTCGTGGGAGTAGCCGAGTCCGCGGGAGACGGCCAGTTCGGTGAGGTACGGAACGGGGTCGCCCGGCGCCAGCAGCGCCGCCTCGCCGCAGACCGTACGGGCCTCCTCCAGGATGATCCGGAAGTCGTCCGTCCCCGCGGTCGACGAACGCCACGCCTGCTGCACCAGGAACTCGGCGTGCACCGCCGCGCCGCCCGCGTCCTTCGGCGCCTCGGCCCGCCACTTGCGCAGCCACGCACCGCCGACCCCGGGCTGCTGCGCCAGCTCCAGCGACGCGGCCCCGGCGAACGCCTGCACCCGCTGCCACCGCACCTCGCCCTCCTTGGGCGTACCGGCCAGCAGCTGCGAGGCCGCCCGCCAGTCCTGGGAACGCTGCACCACGTCGAGCACGTCCAGGAGGTCCTGGTCCGGGCCCGGCAGCCGGATGTCCAGCTCCTCCTGGCGCACGAAGCCGTAGGCGTCCGGGTCCGCGGCGTCCGGGGAACCCGGCGCGACCTGCCGGATTCCGCCCCGGCGGCGCAGCACGAAGGGGCCGACGACAGCCGCGAGCATGCACAGGGCGATCAGGAACCAGAGAATCTCCATGCCCCCATTGTCACCGGACGGCCCGGTAGTCCGGTGGGCGCCCTCGTGACGAACTACGCTCGGGCCCCATGAGCGACCAGCACAGCTTCGAGACCCTCGCGATCCACGCGGGAAACACCGCCGACCCCCTCACCGGCGCCGTCGTCCCGCCCATCTACCAGGTGTCCACGTACAAGCAGGACGGCGTGGGCGGACTGCGCGGCGGCTACGAGTACAGCCGCAGCGCCAACCCGACCCGTACCGCCCTGGAGGAGAACCTCGCGGCCCTGGAGGGCGGCCGCCGCGGACTCGCCTTCGCCTCCGGCCTCGCCGCCGAGGACTGCCTGCTCCGTACGCTGCTGACCCCCGGCGACCACGTGGTCATCCCGAACGACGCCTACGGCGGCACCTTCCGGCTGTTCGCGAAGGTCGTCTCGCGGTGGGGCGTCGAGTTCTCCGTCGCCGACACCTCGGACGTGGCGGCGGTACGGGCGGCGATCACCCCGCGCACCAAGGCGGTCTGGGTGGAGACCCCGTCCAACCCGCTGCTCGGCATCACCGACATCGCCGCGATCGCCGGTGTGGCCCGCGCCGCGGGCGCCCGCCTGGTCGTCGACAACACCTTCGCCAGCCCCTACCTCCAGCAGCCGCTGGCCCTGGGGGCCGATGTGGTGGTGCACTCCACCACCAAGTACATGGGCGGCCACTCGGACGTCGTCGGCGGTGCGCTGATCACGGACGACGCCGATCTGGCCGAGGAGTTGGCGTACCACCAGAACGCGATGGGCGCGGTCGCCGGGCCCTTCGACGCCTGGCTGGTGCTGCGCGGCATCAAGACCCTGGCGGTCCGCATGGACCGGCACAGCGAGAACGCCACCAAGGTCGCCGATCTGCTGACCCGGCACCCCAAGGTGACCCAGGTCCTCTACCCGGGGCTGCCCGAGCACCCCGGCCACGAGATCGCCGCCAAGCAGATGAAGGCGTTCGGCGGCATGGTGTCCTTCCGGGTCCAGGGCGGCGAAGAGGCCGCGGTCCAGGTCTGCAACCGGGCGAAGCTGTTCACCCTCGGTGAGTCGCTGGGCGGCGTCGAGTCACTGGTGGAGCACCCGGGCCGGATGACCCACGCCTCGGCGGCGGGCTCCCCGCTGGAGGTGCCGGCCGACCTCGTCCGCGTCTCCGTCGGCATCGAGAACGCCGACGACCTGCTGGCCGACCTCACGCAGGCGCTCGGCTGAGGACCGTCCCACATCTGATCCGGGCGGGCCCGAACAACTCGGACCCGCCCGGCCGTCCGGGGCCTTGTCAGGCGTTGACCTGCTCGTCCTCCAGCATCGTCCGGATCTGTTCGCGCAGTTCCGGGCTGTCGGTGTGTTCGTGGACGGAGACCGCGTGCTCGGCGGCGGCCCGTACGACTTCCTCCTCCTCGCCCGAGATGGTGAGAGAGCAGTGCGACACACTCGGATGCTTGCGACAGTCGGCGATCTTCCTGGTCATGGCAGCCTCCCGGGGACCGGCCCGCAATTCCGTACGTTCCAGGATAGTTCGGCCTTCCTCGCCGTTCACCAGCCCTCCAGCGGAGTCGTCTCCGCCGGAGGTACCTGCCAGGGGTGTGCGGCCATCGCCCAGACCGTGAACGCCACCACCGCGGCGCACGCCAGCAGCAGCATCAGCCGGCGGACGAACAGCCGCCGGCGCAGCAGCCTGCCGCCGCGCTCCGAGGCCCGCTGCGCCAGATCGGCGGGCACCTGCGGATGCGGACCGTCCAGCATGCGCCGGACCTCGTCCTCCCGGTCGCCGACGCCGCTCACCGCGCGACCCCGGGAAGACCCGGCGTGCCCCGCCGCGCCGTGGGGCGGCGGGTGCCGCGCATCGTGGCCACCGAGCGGTTGCAGACCGCCCGCACCCGCTCCACCGTGAGGCCGAGCAGCGCCGCCGCCTGCTCCTCGCCGACCCCCTCGTACAGCCGCAGTACGAGGACGAGGCGTTCCTGCGGTGTCAGCGGGGCCAGCAGACCGCCGCGCGGCCGTTGATGGCGCCAGACCTCGTGGGCGAACCGGACGGCGAGCTCACGCCGGGTGCGGTCGTACGGATCCTCGCCGCGCAGCCGTTCCCACTGCGCGTACGTGGTCGCCAGCGCGGCGCTCAGCATCCGCCGGGCCCGCGGGTTCGCCCCCGGCGGCCGCATGGGCTCGGCGGTGAGCAGCGTGGCGGTGTGCAGCAGACGGCCGGCCGCGCCCGCGACGAAGGTCTCGAACTCCTGGGCGCGGCGCCGCTCCCGGCCCGACTGGCGCTCTCGCACAGTCCACATCCGAGCCGCTCACGGGGCTCCTGGTCAAGAGGCGTGCACCAGGTCGGCCGAGGCCGGGCCACGGCCCTAGCCGGCCGGAGGTGCCGGGTGCGAGGTCTGGCGGGCGGCCAGCGAGGCGTTGAACCGGGTGAGCAGCGCGCAGAACGTCTCGCGCTCCTCGGCCGTCCAGCCGTCCGTCACCTGCGTCATCAGCTCGCGGCGGGAGCCGCGGACCTCGTCCAGCCGGGCCTGGCCGCGCGGGGACAGCTGGAGCACGACGGCCCGGCCGTCCTCGGGGTGAGAGGTGCGCTTGACCAGCCCGGTGTCGACCAGCGGCGCCACCTGCCGGGTCACGGTCGAGGAGTCGATCCCCATGCCCGCGGCGAGCGCCTTGACGCCCATCGGCCCTTCCCGGTCCAGCCGGTTGAGCAGCAGATAGGCGGCCCGGTCCATGGAATTGCGCACCTGGCCGACCCCGCCGAGGCGGGTCTGCTCGGCACGGCGGGCGAATACCGCGACCTGGTGCTGCAGAGCGTCGAGGACGCCGTCGGAACCCGGGGGTTCGGGGGCGGCGCCCCCGGAAGGAGACGCAGCTGTCGTCATGTCCTGAGGGGGCATGGCCGGGGGCTCTCTTCGTGCGGTGTCGGATGGGTGGGGGACAGAGTACGCGGCCACGGGGCAACGCGTACCAGCGCTGCGCAAACCCGTGGACAACGGCCCAGGAGGGGACGGGACGCGGCGGCCGGTGCCCTGCCGAGCCGGGCCGAGCTGCAAGACTTACCGTATGAACTTCCGCACGACCGGCCAGTTTCCCCCGCTGATCCTCGACGACATCCGCGGAGCGCAGAAGATGCTCTCCGGCGTGGCCAGGATGACCGCCATGGAAGGCAGCCGACACCTGACCGACCTGGTGGGCGCGCCGGTCCACCTCAAGTGCGAGAACCTCCAGCGGACCGGCTCGTTCAAACTGCGTGGCGCGTATGTCCGTATCGCGGGGCTGTCGCCGGTGGAGCGGGCGGCCGGGGTCGTCGCCGCGAGCGCCGGAAACCATGCGCAGGGTGTCGCACTCGCGTCTGCGCTGCTCGGCGTACGGTCGACGGTCTTCATGCCGGTCGGGGCGCCGCTGCCGAAGGTGGCCGCGACCCGCCAGTACGGGGCCGAGGTCCGGCTGCACGGACATGTCGTGGACGAGACGCTGGCCGCCGCGCAGGAGTACGCCCAGGAGACCGGTGCGGTCTTCATCCACCCCTTCGACCACCCGGACATCATCGCCGGGCAGGGCACGGTCGGGCTGGAGATCCTCGAACAGTGCCCCGAGGTGCGGACCATCGTCGTGGGGATCGGGGGCGGTGGTCTCGCGGCGGGCATCGCGGTGGCGGTCAAGGCGGTCCGGCCCGATGTGCGGATCGTCGGGGTGCAGGCGGCGGGCGCGGCCTGCTATCCGCCCTCGCTGGCCGCGGGCCATCCGGTGTCGATCGATTCGCCGGTCACGATGGCGGACGGCATCAAGGTGGGGCGCCCCGGCGATGTGCCGTTCGAGCTGGTCAGGGAGCTGGTCGACGAGGTCCGTACGGTCTCCGAGGATGAGCTGTCCAGTGCGCTGCTGCTCTGCCTGGAACGGGCGAAGCTGGTGGTGGAGCCGGCCGGTGCGAGCCCGGTCGCGGCGCTGCTGAGCGATCCGGAGTCGTTCCGCGGGCCGGTGGTCGCGCTCCTGTCGGGCGGCAATGTGGACCCGCTGCTGATGCAGCGCGTCCTGACCCACGGCATGGTGGCGGCCGGCCGCTATCTGAGCCTGCGGCTGCGGCTGGCCGACCGCCCCGGCGCGCTGGCCACGCTGCTCGGCGTGCTCTCGGTGGTCGACGCCAATGTGCTCGACATCGGCCATGTGCGGACCGATCCCCGGCTCGGGCTCACCGAGGTCGAGGTGGAGCTCCAGCTGGAGACGAAGGGGCCGGCACACTGCGCGGAGGTCTCGGCGGCGCTGCGGGACGCGGGCTATCTGGTGATGGGCTGACCGTGCCGGTGCTGCGGGGCGCGGGGTGTCCGGCGATGGACCGGCCCGTGCCGCGCGGTCTTCGGCAACCCGGGCGTGTCGCCGTCCGGCGCCCGGCCGACGGCGCACCCGGTCCGGGCGGAGCCGCACACGCGAGGAGCCCCCGGCCGTCGGGCCGGGGGCTCCTCGCGTCGGTGTGCGGGATCAGCCGGTGTACGGCTTCGCCGCGAGGATCTTCACGGTGGCCGTCCTGCCGTTCGGCAGCTCGTACTCGGCGTCGTCGCCCATCCGCTTGCCGTTCACACCAGTGCCGAGCGGCGACTGCGGGGAGTACGTCTCGATGTCCGAGCTCGCGTACTCGCGGGAGGCGAGCAGGAAGGTCATCGTGTCGTCCGGGTCGCCGTCGAAGGCGATCGTCACGACCATGCCGGGCTCGACCACGCCGTCGTCGGCAGGCGCCTCGCCGACCTTCGCGTGCTCCAGGAGCTGGGTCAGCTGGCGCACCCGGAGCTCCATCTTGCCCTGCTCCTCCTTGGCGGCGTGGTACCCGCCGTTCTCACGCAGGTCGCCCTCCTCACGGGCCGCCGCGATCTTTACGGCGATTTCCGTGCGCGCGGGACCAGACAGGTGCTCCAGCTCGGCCTTGAGCTGGTTGTACGCCTCCTGCGTGAGCCAGGTGACGTTTTCGCTGGTCTGGGTCACAGGGTGCTCCTCGTCGGTACTGGGAATACAAAGCATCGCCCTACCCGTAAGCATGTGCTTCCACGGGTGGGCGAAACCACGAGCCTAACAATTCCGCAGGAAAAGGGGGAGAAGGTAAAACGTCGGGACCGCGTGTGCGCAGGTCAGCCCGGACGTGGTGGTTCAGGGACGGCGTGCGCCGGTCAGCGCGACGCCCCGCCGTCGGTGGTGCAGCCCAGCAGCTCGACGCTGGTGGCCCTGGCCGTCGTGCGCAGCGACAGGACGCGGTCGATCCGGTCGGTGCGCTCGTCGAAGCGGAAATCCCTGCGGGCCACGTCGCTGCCGTCCTGGTGCTGCGCGCGCAGGGTGCAGTAACCCTTGGCGTCCGTGTCCTTGCGCACTTCCAGATGGATGTCGACCCGCTGGTCCGAGACGACCTGGCGCTTGATCACCTCGGCGCTGATGCCCTGGCCGGTGACGTAGTCGTAGCCGATCCAGCCGACCACGCCGAGCAGCACCACGCCCAGCACCGAACCGATGATCTTGAGCTTGCGGTCCGCCCGCTGGTCCGCGGAGCGGCCGTAGCGGTTCTCCGGAAGCGTCTCGGGCACCGCCGTCATGATCGTTCCTCCCGTACCGGGGATCGAGGAATTTTCCGCCCCCCGGTTCGGTCACTATAGAAGCCTGCCCACATGCCGAATCACTGAGGATCGAGTCTTGACCGAGCAGCTGCGACTGATGGCCGTTCACGCCCACCCCGACGACGAGTCGAGCAAGGGCGCGGCCACGATGGCCAAGTATGTGTCCGAGGGGGTGGACGTGCTGGTGGTGACCTGCACGGGAGGCGAGCGCGGCTCCATCCTCAACCCCAAGCTCCAGGGCGACGCGTACATCGAGGAGAACATCCACGAGGTGCGCAAGAAGGAGATGGACGAGGCCCGGGAGATCCTGGGCGTCGAGCAGGAGTGGCTCGGCTTCGTCGACTCCGGCCTGCCCGAGGGCGACCCGCTGCCGCCGCTGCCCGAGGGCTGCTTCGCGCTGGAGGACGAGGAGAAGGCCGCGGGCCGGCTCGTCCGCAGCATCCGTGCGTTCCGGCCCCAGGCCATCACGACGTACGACGAGAACGGCGGGTACCCGCACCCCGACCACATCATGACCCACAAGATCACGATGATCGCCTTCGACGGTGCGGCGGACACCGAGAAGTTCCCCGAGACGGAGTTCGGCCCGGCCTGGCAGCCGCAGAAGCTCTACTACAACCAGGGCTTCAACCGGCCGCGCACGGTGGCGCTGCACGAGGCGCTGCTGGCCCGCGGCCTGGAGTCGCCGTACGGCGAGTGGCTGGAGCGCTGGAAGGAGTTCGAGCGCGACGAGCGCACGCTGACCACGCACGTTCCGTGTGCGGACTTCTTCGAGATCCGGGACCGGGCGCTGATCGCGCACGCCACCCAGATCGATCCGGAGGGCGGCTGGTTCCGCGTCCCGATGGACATCCAGAAGGAGGTCTGGCCGACCGAGGAGTACGAGCTGGCGAAGTCTCTCGTCGATACCTCCCTCCCCGAGAGCGACCTCTTCGCGGGCATCCGCGACAATGCCTGATATGTACGCGACCCAGGCACTGACCGACCTCGTTCCGCTCGCCGCAGAGCTCGACAAGAACAAGGTGACCCCCGGCGTTCTCGGCTTCATCGTCTTCGCGGCGCTCGCCGTGGGCGTGTGGCTGCTGATGAAGTCCATGAACCGGCACATGGGCAAGGTCGACTTCGAGGAGGCCCCGGATCCGGACGCGGTGGCCGAAGCCCCCGTGGCGGCCGGTTCCGCGCAGGGGAAGTGACCCGAAGCCGACGGTGGTGAGCGTGGGCGGCCCCGGAGTTCCGGAGCCGCCCCGACACCGCACCGGCCGGTGACCGGCCGGAGCCACGGGCGTGCCCGGACCCGGGACGTCCTCAGAGCCTGCCGGGTGGCCTCCGACCGGGCGATCGCAGGCCACCCGACAGGCACTCAGCCGCCGGCCGGGCCGTACGCGGCCGGCACCGGTACGCCCATGACCTCCCGGGCGTGGCGCGTCGGCGTCATGCCCAGGCGCCATGCCTGCCAGCCGTCCTCCAGGTCCACACCGCGGTTCAGTACCACGGTGAACGCCCTCGCGCAGTCCTCCAGCTTGCCGTCGCGCGCCGCGTGCCCGGCCCGCAGCAGCTCGGCCAGCTCCTCCTGGGCCACCACCGTGCCCACCTCGCTGCCGCCCGGTGACGCGTAGGGCAGCAGCGTGCAGCGCAGGAAACGGGCCCAGTCCGCCCCCCGCGCGTCGCCGTACGAGTCGAACAGCTCCACCGCCTCGCCGCACAGCTCCAGCGCCTGCGGGGACCGGTTGTTCCCCGCGTCGACCAGCGCCAGCTCCAGGCACGTCCACGCCTCGCCGTGGGCGACCCCGATGCGCCGGAAGTCGGCGCGGGCGTCCATCAGGAGCTGACGGGCGAAGCCGGAGTTGCGCAGGTTCCCGGTCTGGGCCGCCCGCTGGTCACGGGTGACCCGGCCCGAGTGGTGGCGGGCGCACGCCAGTCCGTACACGTCCCGCATCCGGGAGAACATCGTGCGGGCCCGCTCCAGCTGCCGGACCGCCCGGTCCGTGTCGCCGCTCTCCTCCAGGGCCTGGCCCAGGTAGAACAGCGTCCACGCCTCGCCGCGCGCGTCCTCGTTGTCCCGGTGCCGCTCCAGCGCCAGATTCAGCTGCTCCACCGCCGGGGCCGGATCGCCGTCCAGGAGCCGGGCCCGGGCCAGCTGGGTCAGCGCCCAGGCCTCGCCGCGCTCGTCACGGGTGCTGCCGTACAGCTCCAGGGCCCTGCGCAGCGCCTCCTCGGCCCGCGCCACCTCGCCCATCCGCAGCAGGGTCTGGCCGAGCTGGAAGCGGGTCCACGCCTCGCCGTGCAGCGACTCGCCCTCCCGGTGCAGGGCCAGCGCGGTGTCCAGCAGCGTCAGCGCCTCCGCGAGCCGGGCCCGGTCGCGCTCCACGGCCGCCAGGGCATGCATCGACCAGGCCCGGTCCTCCGCCTGCTCCTCGGAGGACTGCAGCTCGATCGCCTCGCGCAGCCGCGCCGACGCCTCGGTCAGATTGCCCTGGTGGTGCAGGGTGATGCCGAGCGAACAGAGCGCCAGCGCCGTACCCGCCCCGTTCTGCGCCTCGCGGTAGAGGCCGACCACCGACGACAGGGTGGTGCGGGCCTTGTCCAGCTCGCCGAGCTGACGGGCCGCGATGCCGGTGCGCCACTGCACGGACCGCTCCAGCAGCCCCTTGTCCACCGCCTGCGTCAACTCGCTGATCTCGCCCAGCCGGTAGAGGTCGCCGCGCAGCAGGCAGTAGTCGCACAGCGCGCCCAGCAGGTCCAGCACGGCGCCCTGGTCGACGCCCTCGGCGTGCCGCAGCGCGGAGGTGATGAAGCTCGACTCGTCGTCCAGCCAGCGCAGCGCCGAGTCCAGCGAACCGAAGCCGTGCGAGCCGAACTGCCCGGCCCGGGTGGACATCTTGCCGTCCACCATGCGGATCACCGCGCCGGCCAGGTCCGCGTAGTTGCGGATCAGCCGCTCCTGCGCCGCCGTACGGTCCGCGGCCGGCTCCTCGTCCCGCAGCCGGGCCAGCGCGAAGCCCCGTACGAGGTCGTGCAGCCGGTAGCGCGAGCCCCGGACATGGGTCAGCAGCCCGGCCCCGGCCAGCGTCCTCAGCAGCCGCTCGGCCTCCTGCTCGTCGGCGGACAGCAGTGCCGCCGCCGCGGCGGCGCCCAGGCTCGCCCGCCCGGCCAGCGCGAGCCTGCGCAGCAGCCGCCGGGCCTGCTCGGTCTGGTCGGTGTAGCGCAGCCACAGCGCCCGCTCCACCGGCTCGACCGGACCGTACCCGGCCAGACCGGCGGCGAGGCCGTCGCGGGTGCGGGCGCCGAGCGAGGAGCCCGCTACGCGCAGCGCGAGCGGCAGCCCGCCGCACAGCTCCGCGACGGTGTCCGTCGCCCGGGCGTCGTACGGCCCCTCCTCCGGTGTCGCGGCCGCCTCGCGCAGCAGCTCCTCCGCGCCGGCCGCGTCGAGCGCGCCGACCGGCAGCTGATGGACCCGGGCCGGGACGTCGTCCGGCAGCCGGAGCGGCTCCCGGGCGGTGACCAGGACGAGGCTGTCGGAGCGCTCCGGGATCAGGGTGCGCACCTGCTCCGCGTCACCGGCGTCGTCGAGGACGACCGTCACGGGGGTGCCGGTCAGATGCTGGTGGTACAGCTCGCTCAGCCGCCGCACCTGCTGCTCGGCCGAGGCCCTGCCCCGGGCCGACGGATCCGCCCCGCCCGGGGACGCCGCCCCGTCCCGGAACAGCAGCTGCTCACGGGGCGCGCCCAGCCGGTTCAGCAGATGCAGCAGCGCGTCTCGGGTCGGCAGCGGCGTCTCACCGGCCACATCGCCGCGCAGATCGACCACGCACGCGCCGCGGAACAGGTCCTTCAGGCTGTGCGCGGCCCGCACCGCGAGGGTGGTGCGTCCGGAGCCGGGCGTGCCGTGCAGGACGACGACGACGGGTTCGGTCTCGGTCGACGCGCGGGCCTCCCGCACCCATTGCGCGATCTGCGCCAGTTCGGTGCGCCGGCCCGCGAACGGCCCGTCACAGGCGGGCAGATGACCGAACGACTGCTCCAGGAGCGCACGGGTACGGGCCGCCGCGCTGCGGTCCGTGCGGCGCGGCGACGGAGCCGTACGCGACTGCGCGGGGACCTTCTTCGAAGTGGCGCGTGACGCGGCGGTGAGCATCCGCTGCTGGTCCAGGAAGGGCCGGATGCCCCGCACTTCCAGAGCCGCCAGCCACTGCAGCCTCAACTGCTCGGCGCCGCCGGGCTGTCCGAGCGCTCCGGCCCGCCGGTGGGCGGCCGGCCAGTGCGAGGCGGTGACCTTGGCGACGGTGGCGGTGGCGCCCGCGACGGCGACGACGGCGCCCGCGCCGAGGGCCGGCCCGGTCGCCGTACCGAACGCGACGTCCGCACCGAAGGCGGCGACCGCGGCAACCCCGGTGACCAGCAGCGGAGTTCCCAGTGTCTGCCGGCTGAAGCGCTGGGCCGGCGGCTGCGCCCCGGCCCCGGCCGCGTCCAGTGCCTGGACGTACGCGGCGTACTCCTCGGCCGCGGTGTCCGCCAGTGAATCCAGCGCTGCCCGCCCGCGCGCCGTCAGCGTTCCGGCGTCGGCCCGGCCGCCCGAGCGCCGCATCTCCTCCTCGACGGCGCGTACCAACAGCCCTTCGGCCTCGGCCCGATGGCTGTCCCGCATAGGTTTCCCCCTTCGGATACGACGGTCGCGACTGCCGCGCACGGCAGACGGCGGTTCGAAGACAGGGCCCAGTCTCCTGTCTGCGGCCCGTCGGCGCGAGACGCCGCACCCGTGCCGTGCGGGCGCGGCTCCGGCGGGCCGCACGACCAAGATCACGAACGGTGTCCGGCCGCATCCGCTCGGTAGTGGATATTTCTGACGGCTCCACAGAAACCCGGAATCCGCTTCGGGTTGACCACGGGCGACCGCGTCGAAAGCTTCAGGAGTGCCTTGACGGAGTCGGAGTCGGCGCCTTAGGTTCGTGTTGTCGTCAATTAGATGTCAGATGCCGTGAAGCGATGGTCTGATCGCCCGGACTCTGCTCGATATCGGCAATGGGGGAGATGGACGATCAGCCCGGTGACGGGTGCTCATATTTCTTGACTCAAGGCTGCCCAGGACCCGTTCGCGGGTCGTTCGCGTGCGCCGAAGGGTTCCGGTTCCGCAATTCGGTTGCGGGGGCGAAAGGTAGCGGCCGCGCGGCGGGCGCCTTTTTGATCCGGCCCTGAAAATGAAGTGCTCCGATGTGACTCCAGCATATATTTGATTTGCGTGGAAGGGATTCGTGTGCCGGGCGATTCGCGTGCTGTCCTTTATCAGGTGGTCGTCAACGACGCGGAACAGTATTCGATCTGGCCGGCCGGCGCCCCGGCCCCGGCCGGCTGGCGCGCAGAAGGTCCTGCCCGTACCGAAGAGGAATGTCTCGCCCACATCGAAGAGGTGTGGACGGACATGCGCCCGCTGGGCCTGCGCGGGCGGACGGCGCGATGAGCGCCCGGGCGACGCGCGTGCCGGGAGGCCGGACGGCGGGGATCGCGCACCACGAGTCCCTCGTCGAGGCCACCGTCTCCGAGCAGCAGCGCGCGATGTGGTTCCTGGAGCGGACCGGGCGGCCCGGCACGTACAACATCGGGTCGACCGTCCGGATCCGCGGGGAGTTCGATGTACCCGCCATGAAAAGGGCGTTGGCCGAACTCGTGGAACGGCACCGGATTCTGCGCTCCGTCCTCACCGAGAGTGAGGGCGAGGACGAGGGCGGCGTCCGCCAGCGCGTCCGGCGGCTCGACGAGATCGATCTGTTCGACGAGACGTGGGACGGACGGGCCGAGACACCGTTCGACCTGGGCACCGGTCCGCTCGTGCGCGCCCGCATCGACCGGCGGGGGCCCGACGACCACCTCTTCTTCCTGTGCTTCCACCACGCGGTCTACGACGGGGGATCGGCACCGGTCTTCTGGCGTGAACTGTGGCGGGCGTACCGGGGGGAAAGCCTCGACGAACCCGCCGTGCAGTACGCGGACTACGCGATCTGGCAGCAGCAGCGGCTGACCGGTGGCGTCCTCGACAAGCAGGCCCAGTGGTGGGCGGACACCCTCAGGGGCTGTCCGGTACTGACCACGCTGCCCGCGGACCGGCCCCGCCCGGCCCATCCCAGCAACGCCGGCCGCGAGTTGCGGCTCAGGATGCCCGAGCCGGTCCGGCGCGGCGTCGAGGCGATGGCGGAGGCGGAGGGCGCCAGCTTCTACATGGTCGTGCTGGCGGCGCTCCAGGCGTTCGTGTCCCGGGTCTCCCGGCAGGACGACGTGGTGATCGGCTCGCCGCTGTCCGGCCGGGTCCGGCCCGAACTGCGCGAGGTCATCGGCTGTTTCGTCAACACCGTCGCGACCCGCGCCGACCTCTCGGAGGACCCCTCGTTCCGCGCCCACCTGGGCCGGACACGGGACCATGTGCTGGACCTCTTCGACCATCTCGAACTGCCCTTCGACCGGGTGGTGGAGACCGTCAATCCGCCGCGGTCGCCCAGCTGGTCGCCGCTGTTCCAGATGCTCTATGTGCACCAGGGCGACATCACCGAGCGCGACACGCCTTCGGAGCTCCTGGTGACCGAGGTGGACGAGCGGACCGACAGCGCCAAGTTCGACTGGCTCGTCACCACTTGGCAGGACGCGGAGGGCATGGTCCTCAGCGTCGAGTACGCCACCGAGCTGTTCGACGACGGCACGGTACGCCGGCTCGCCGATGAGTTCCTCGGCATGCTGGCCGCCGTGCTCGCCGACCCGGACCGGGCGCTGAGCGGCCACCCGGTGACCGCCACGGCCGCAGCGGCGGTGGGCGCGACGGCGGTTGCGACGGTCGCGCCCGACGAACCGGCGCCCGCCGCCGAGGACCCGGCCACCCCCACCGAGCAGTACCTCGCCGAACTGTGGCAGCAGCTCCTGGACGTCCCGCGGGTGTACCGCAACGACGACTTCTTCCACCTGGGCGGGCACTCGTTCCTCGGCATCCGGCTGCTCAACCGGGTCCGCCTCCAGCACGGCGTGGAGCTGCCCACCGCGGCGCTCTTCGAGGCCCGCACCCTCTACCGGCTCGGCCGGGCGATCGACCGTGAACTGACCGCCCCGGCCAGGGCCGAACTGCTGCCGATGGCCGAGGGAAGCGGACCGGCGTTCTTCCTGGTCCACCCGGTCGGCGGCGGAGTGGGCTGCTACGCCGGTCTGGCCAGGGCGCTGGGACGGCCGGTCTACGCGCTGGAGGCGGTGGGCCTGAGCACGGTCGAGGAGATGGCGGAGGCGTATCTGACGGCCGTCGAGTCGGCCGCGCAGCCTCCGCTGGCCTTCGGCGGCTGGTCGATGGGCGGTGTGGTGGCGTTCGAAATGGCCCGGCGCCTCGAACTGCGCACCGGCAAGGCCCTCCCGGTGCTGATGATCGACAGCCATGTGCCCGATCCGCAGGACGGGCCGGCCACGGAGGCCGACCTGGTCTCCTGGTTCGCCGAGGACTGGGGAGCGGCCGTCGGCACCGACCTCGGCCCGTCCGTCACCACCCGGGAACAGCTCTGGCAGCGCGCCCGGAAGCACGGGCTGCTGGAATCCCCCGGCGACGGCGGCCTGGTGGAGCGGCTGCTCGACCGGTTCGAGACCAATCTGCACGCCATCCGCCGGTTCACCGTCACCGGCGGGTACCCGGGCCGGGTCTGTCTGATCCAGGCCGAGGACGAGCCCCGGGACCGGGCCGATCACGGCTGGGGCGGCGTGACCTCACGGCCGGTGCGCACCATCGCGTTGCAGGGCGACCACTACGGCGTCATGCGCGGACCGGAGCTGGCACCGACCCTGGCCCGGCTGCTCCAGGAGGCGATCGATCATGACTGACACCCTGGTGGTGCTGGACTTCCCGGGCCGGCGCGCCGAGGCCCACCTGTCCGACCTGCGTCTGGAGGACCTCGGCTGGGACGTGCTCTACGCGATCAGCGAGCCCTTCAGCCGGTCGGTGGAACCGTCGCGGTACGTGGCACACCTGGCGGGGCGCTGCTCCGGCGTACCGGTCCGCGCGGTCCTCGCCTACTGCATGGCGGCCCCGCTGGCACGTGAGCTGGCAGAGCGGCTGGGAGGCGCCGGCGGGCCGGTCCCGGTGGTGTTCTTCGACGGGGAGCCGGGCGCCGGGGCGGAGATCCGCGAGACGGTGGGGGCCGTCGTACGGCAGCTCACCGGCGGGCCCGCCGAGCAGCTCGGCGGTGAGCTCGCCGCGGCGTTCGCGGACGCGGAGCTGCGCGAGCGCCCGGAGCGGGCCATGGCGGTGCTGGCCGAGCAGGTGGTCCGGCTGGGGGCCGAGGTCTTCCAGGAGGACGGATTCGACGAGGACGAGGCGGTGGCGGCCGCGACGCGGGTGTCCGGCTTCTACCTCGACTGGATCGCCTTTCTCGTGGCCTCCTTCCGGGCCGGGTCCCCGTCGTCCGGGGCGGGCTCCGTCACGCACATCCGGTCGGCGGACCATCCGGTGAGCGACGACTGGATCCGGGCCGGCTCCCTCGACGTGCACATCGTCGACTGCGTCCGGGCGGGCCTGCTCGCCGATCCGCGTACCCGTGAGCTGACCGCACACCTGCTGGGGAGCCCCGCTCCCGCCCGCCTCGACCGGTAGTCCTCGCACCTTCCCTTCTGCTGTGGAGTGAAATGACCGCGCCATCCCGCCGCAGTGCCCGTACGACCACAGTCACGGTGACCCCCCAATGGCAGGGAGGCAGACTGCCGGCCCTGGTTCTCGGCACGGGCGCGGCCGACCTCGTGTCCTGGATCTCGGGCAACACGGAGACCGTCACCCGGCTCGCCCACGACAGCGGTGCCGTGCTCTTCCGGGGCTTCGGCATCGACTCGCCGGACACCTTCCGCAGTGTCATGGCGGCGCTCTCCCGCGACGTACTGGACTACGGCGAGCGCTCCTCGCCCCGGCACGAGATCACCCAGGGGGTCTACACCTCCACCGACCACCCCGCCGACCAGCACATCGCCCTGCACAACGAGCAGTCGTACACGCTGGACTGGCCCGTGCGGATCGTCTTCTGCTGCCAGCGGCCGGCCACCACCGGCGGCCGCACCCCGCTCGCCGACAGCAGACGAGTGCTGGCCCGGCTCGACGCACCGACGGTCGCCCGCTTCCGGGAGCTCGGCGTGCGCTACGTCCGCAACTACCTGCCCGGCATCAGCCTGAGCTGGCAGGAGGCGTTCCAGACCGGCAGCCGTGCCGAGGTGGAGTCGTACTGCGCGCAGCACGACATCTCCTGCGAGTGGGTGAGCGACGAGCAGCTGCGGACCTGGCAGGTCCGGCCGGCGATCCGGCTCCACCCCGGCACCGGGGAAGAGACGTGGTTCAACCACGCGCTGTTCTTCAACAACGCCGCGCTCGCCGGTGAGGTGGGCGACGGGCTGCTCGCCGCGGTGGGCGAGGAGAACCTCCCGTACCACACCTACTTCGGGGACGGCAGCGCGATCCCGGCGGAGACCGTCGCCGGGATCCGGGAGGCGTACCGGGCCGAGACCGTGGGATTCGACTGGCAGCAGGGCGACGTCCTGCTCGTCGAGAACATGCTCGCCGCGCACGCGCGGGAGCCCTTCGAGGGCCCGCGCCGCATCCTGACCGCGATGGCGGACCGCTGGTCCGCCGCCACGGAGATCGGAGCCGCCCGATGACCCCCGGTCCCGTACGGCGGCGTCCGCGCACCGGCGCCGACCCGATCCGCCGCTCATTCGTCGACGACGACGACTTCTGCCTGGTGCTGCGGAGCGACGACGGCGCTCCGCTTGCACCGTACGTAGCGGCCCACCGCGAGGAGATCCTCGCCGACCTCGACCGGTACTGCGCCATCCTGTTCCGGGGATTCTCGGTGCCCGATCCGGAATCGTTCGGGGCCGCCGCCCGCGGGGTCAGCCCCGACCTGCTCGGGTACCTGGAACGGGCGGCACCGCGCGACGAGGTCGCCGACAAGGTCTTCACCTCCACGGAGTTCGCCTCCGACCAGGTCATTCCGCTGCACCACGAGATGTCGTACGCGCACAACTGGCCCAGCCGGCTGTACTTCTACTGCGACCTCCCCGCGGAGACCGGCGGTGCCACCCCGCTGGCCGGCGAACGCCGGTTCACCCCACGGCTGCCGGCCGAGATCCGCGAGCGGTTCCTGCGGCACGGCGTGATGTACGTGCGCAACTACGGCGAGGACCTCGACCTGCCCTGGCAGGAGGTGTTCCAGACCTCGGACCAGGCCGAGGTCGAGGCCTACTGCCGTGCGTCGAACACCGAATTCCGGTGGACCGGCGGCAACGGACTGCGGACCCGCGCCGTGCGCCAGGCGATGGCCACGCACCCGCGCACCGGCGAGCAGGTGTGGTTCAACCACACCCATCTCTTCCACGTCTCCAACATGCCGTCGGAGGTGGCGGAGACGCTCATCGGCGAGTTCGGCCTGGAAGGGCTGCCCCGCAACGCCTACTACGGCGACGGCTCACCGATCGAGCCGGGGGCCGTCGAGCTGATCCGGAACCTGTACCAGGAGACGGCGGTCTCCTTCCCGTGGCAGCGCGGTGACGTCCTGATGGTGGACAACTTCCTGGCCACGCACGGCCGCGAGCCGTTCACCGGCGAGCGCCGGACCCTTGTCGCCATGTCGGATCTTCATGTGAATCGAGCTCTGCCATGTCCGTAACCGAAAGCTACCGACTCTCGACCCAGCAGCGCCGGCACTGGGCCCACGACCGGGACGGCCGCATCACCGCACAGCTGCGGACCGCGACGCCCCTCGACCGGGACAGGGCCGAGCGGGCGCTGTCCGCACTGGTCGCCCGGCACGAGACGCTGCGGCTGCGCATCGGTGACCTGACCGGCACCGGCATGCCGATCCAGGTCGTCGACGAGGACACCGTGCTGCCGGTCCGCGACGCCGACGGGGCCGCCGACGCGGCACCGGTGACCGTGACCCTCGCGGCGGACCGGCTGACCGTCGACGCCTCGGTGCTCGTCGCCGACCGGGAGAGCCTGGCCCTGTTCCTCGACGAGTTCGCGGCGCACTACCTCGGCACGCCGCCGGCCGAGGACCCCGACCGCGTCCAGTTCCTGGACGTCGCCGAGTGGCAGGCCGACGAGGCCTCCAGCGACGTGCCCGCGGCGCCCGGCGCCGTCACCTCGGTGACGCTGCCCCACCGGGACGACACGCCCGCGGATCCGACGATCGAGTGCCCGCTGCCGGACGAGGACCCGGAGCCGCGGGTGCTCGGGGCCTGGCTACGGGCGCTCGGCCGCTATCTCGACCCGGGCGCCGAACCGCTCGCGATCGCCTGGTACGACTCGGGCCGTCACCCCGACGGAACCACCGGGGTGATCGGGCCGCTCGGCTGCTTCGTCGCGATCGACCTGCCCCGGGACGCCGACGACACCGCCCTCGCGTCGCTGCTGTCCGAGGCCCGCGGCCGCAGCCTCCGCGTCGCGCCGCTGGACCGGGCCGCGGCGGCCGGATTCGCCATGCATCCGCAGCCGCCCGCCGAAGGGCTCACCGCGCTGGGTGCCGTGGACGTCTCGGTACGCTCCGCGCCGCCCGCCACCGGCCTGCACCTGGAGTGCGTCGTGGTGGACGGCCGGCTGCGGCTGACGCTCCACACCGCCGGGACCGACACCGGTCCGGCGGCCGGGCGGATGCTGCTCGAATCCGTGGTGGCCGAGCTGTCCGGCGGCGGCGCCGGGCCCGCCGAGACCCGGGCGCTGGCCCGCTGGGCCGGCGTGGCCGGCCCGTACGCCGAGCAGACCCTGGTGGACCTGCTCGACGACGCGTTCACCGCGGCGACGGGGACGGACCCCGCGGTGATCGCCCCCGACGGCACACTCACCTTCGCGGAGCTCGACCGTGCCGCGGACGCGATAGCCGGCCGGCTCCGCGAGCGGGACGTCCGCCCCGGAGACCGGGTGGTCGTGCTCGGCGAGCGGTCCGCGTCGGTGATCGCGGCCTTCGTCGGCGTGCTGCGCGCCGGTGCGGTCTACGTCCCGCTCGACCCGGTCCACCCCACCGCGTGGCTCGCCGCCCAGGCGCGGGCGGTGGACGCCGCACTGGTGCTGGGCACGCCCGGCGGGGCGGCGCTGCGCGCCCTCGCCACGCAGCTGCCCACGCTGGCGCTCGACGGCACCGGCCCGGCGACGGGCGGCGAGCAGGTCCGGCCCCGGCCGCAGGACGCGGCGTACATCATCTTCACCTCCGGCTCGACGGGTGCCGCCCGGCCGGTGGTGGTGGAGCACCGCAACGCGGTCGCCCTGCACAAGGCCCTCCAGGAGACCGTCTACGCCGACGCGCCGGACGGGCTGCGGGTCGCGGTCAACGCGTCGCTCGGCTTCGACGCCTCGGTCAAGCAGCTCCTCCAGCTCGCGGCCGGGCGCACCCTGTGCCTGGTGGGCGAGGAGACCCGCCGCGACATCCCGGCACTGCTGGACTGGCTCGCCGGGCACCGGGCCGGGGTGCTCGACTGCACCCCCTCGCACCTGCGTCTGATCCTGGACGGCCGGGAGCCCGGCCGGCGCCTGCCGGAGCTGCTCCTGGTCGGCGGTGAAGCGGTCGACGAGGCGCTGTGGCAGGAGCTCGCCGGTCTCGACGGGGTGCGTGCGGTGAACCTGTACGGCCCCACGGAGTGCACGGTGGACGCCACCTGGGCCCGCGTCGACGGGGCGGACACCCCGTCCATCGGCCGTCCGCTGCCCGGCCTCCGGGTCCATGTGGTGGACCCGAAGGGCCTGCCGGTGCCGCCCGGTCGCGCGGGCGAACTCCTGGTCGCCGGACCCCAGGTGGCCCGCGGCTACTGGGCCGACGAGGAGGCGAACGCCGCCCGCTTCACCGAGATCGACGGGGCCCGCGCGTACCGGACCGGGGACCGGGTCCGGTTCCTCGAAGACGGCCGGATCGCCTATCTGGGCAGGCTGGACGACCAGATCAAGATCAATGGGCACCGTCTGGAACCGGGTGAGGTGGCGGCCGCCCTCCAGGCGCATCCGGCCCTCGCCCGTGCGGTCGTCGACCGACGGCCGGCACCGGGGGCCGCCACGGCCCCGGACCGGCTCACCGCCTACGTGGTGCCGCGGCCGGAGGCGACCTCCGGCCTGCTGGACGACCTCGTCGGGGTGAACCCGCACGAGACCCGCTATCTCTTCGACGAGATCTTCGTCCAGCGCACCTATCTGCAGGGCGGCATCACACTGCGCGAGAACGCCGTGGTGCTGGACGTGGGCGCGAACATCGGCATGTTCGCCCGCTTCGTCGACGCGACCTGCCCCGGCGCGCGGATCCTGGCGTTCGAGCCGCTGCCCGAACCCTTCGAGCTGCTGAGGAAGAACGCGCAGGGCCGCCGGAGCCGTATCGAACTGTTCCCCATCGGCCTGTCCGACCGGGCCGGCACCGCCTCGTTCACCGTGTACCCCGGCTACTCGATGATGTCCGGACTGGCCGCGTACGCCGACCCGGCCGCGGAGCTGTCGGTGGTCAAGCGCTTCCTCACCAACCGGCGTGACGAGGCCCTGTTCGGCGAGGTCTCGGAGGTGCTGGCCGAACGGTTCACCCCGACCACCGAGCAGGTCACCCTGCGCCGTCTCTCGGACGTGCTCGCCGAGACCGACGTGACCCGGGTCGACCTGCTCAAGATCGACGTGCAGCGGGCCGAGCTCGACGTCCTGCACGGCATCGACGACGCACACCTCGCGCTCGTCCAGCAGATCGCGCTGGAGGTCCACGACGACACCGGCGGCGCCCCGGACGGCCGGACCGCGCAGATCGCGGAGTACCTGCGCGCCCGCGGCTTCGAGGTGGTGACCGAACAGGACGAGCTGCTCGTCGGCACCGACCGGCACGCCGTCTACGCGGTCCGCCCGGAGTACCGCGACGACCCCCGGCCGATCGCCGAGCCGCCGCTGGCCGTACCCGACGCGGCACTGCTGCGGCAGTGGGCCGCGCAGCGGCTGCCGGAGCCGTTCGTCCCGGCCGACGTGGTCTACCTGGACGAACTGCCGCTGACCGCGAACGGCAAGCTCGACCGCGCCGCGCTGCCCGCCCCGGGGCGGCAGGACCGGGTCGTCACCGGGCCGGCCACCGCCGACGAACGCGCGCTCGTCGCGGTCTGGGAAGAGGTGCTGGGCCGCACCGGGATCGGCGTGGACGACGACTTCTTCGCCCTGGGCGGGGACTCGATCCGGGCCATCCGGATGCGGGCGGTGGCCGGGCGTGCCGGGCTGCGGTTCCCGCTGCGCACGGTCTTCCGCGCCGTGACGATCCGGGCTCTGGCCGCCGAGATCACCGGCCACGAGGACACCGGCCGGGAGCCTGCCGCTCCCGAGCGGACCGCCTTCGACCTGATCGACCCGGCGGACCGCGAGCAGCTGGCCGACGACGTCGTGGACGCGTACCCCATGACCGCGCTCCAGCTCGCCATGGTGTTCCACGCCGAGACGTCGCCGGACAGCGACAGCTACCACGTCGTCACCGTGGTCACGGTGCGCGGCGACTGGGCCCCGGACGCGCTGCGGACCGCCGCGGACCGGCTGGCCGCCCGCCACGAGGCGCTGCGCACCTCCTTCAACCTCGCCGACCACCGGACACCGCTGCAACTGGTGCACGAACGCGTCGAGATCCCCTGCCGCGCGGAGGACCTGTCCGGGCTCAGCGAGTCCGAACGCGAGGAGCGGGTCGACGCGCTCGTCGCGGCGGAACAGGCCGCGCACTTCGACTGGCGGGCACCGATGCTGCGGCTGACCGCGCTGCGGACCGGCCCGGACACCTTCGAACTGGTGCAGACCCACTTCCACGGCGTGCTCGACGGGCTGAGCCTCCAGCTGATGACCGAGGAACTGCTCGCCGAGTACGACCACTGCCGGCTCGGCCGGCAGGCGGCACCGGCGCCGACGCTGCCCTACCGCCGCTATGTCGAGGCGGAGCTCGCCGCGCAGACCGACGAGGACACCCGCCGGTACTGGCGCGAGTCCCTGGCCGGGGTCCGGCCGCTGCTCCTGGCCGGCACCGCCCGCCCGCGGATGAGCCGGGCGCATGTCATCGAGTACGACGAGGTGCCCGCAGAGGTGTTCGGCCGGGCCGCCGAGGCGGCCCGGGTACCGGTGAAGTCGCTGCTGTTCACCGCGCACGTACGGGCGCTGGCCGCGGCGTCCGGACGCAGCGACGTGGTCACCGGACTGGTGATGAACGGCCGGGTCGGGGAGGAGGGCGGCGACCGGACGCTGGGCCTGTTCCTGAACACCGTGCCGGTCCCGGCGACGGCCGCCGACGGGCCGGCCGACCTGTGGCGGGCCGAGCAGGCCCTGGTCGGCCACCACGCCCTTCCGCTGGTGGACATCCAGCGCTGCGGCACCGGCACCCCGCTGTTCGACACGTTCTTCAACTTCGTCCAGTTCGAGTCGGCCGACAAGCCGGACGGCGCCCAGGTGATCCGGGAACGCGACCGCGTCACCGACGTGGGCTTCGCGATCGCCACCCACGCGGAGATCGCCGACGGACGCCTGCGGGTGACCGTCCAGTACGACCCCGACCCGGTCGGCGCCGACCTGCTCGACACCTACGCCGGCGCACTGCGCGCCGAACTGGACGCGGCCGTCGCGCCGATGCACACCGTGGAGGGCCCCCGATGAGCATTGTTCCGCGCAAGCGGCGGCAGCGGCCGGACACCGCCGGACCGGCCGTCGCGCCGGCCGGGCAGGACCGGCCGCTCTCGGCGGCGCAGCAGCACCTGTGGCTGATGCACCGCCTGCACCCGGACAGCTCGCTCTACAACATCCCCCTGCTGCTGCGGCTGCGCGGCCCGCTGGACGTCGGTGTGCTGCAACGGTGCCTGCGCGACGTCGTCGCCCGGCACGACATCCTGCGCACCCGGTTCCTGGACCGCGCCGGCCTGCCGGTGCAGGTGGTCACCGAGGGCGCCCATGTGCCGCTGCCGGTCCACGACATTGCCGCCGATCCCGACCGGGAGCGGCGACTGCGCGAGGTGCTCGACGAGGAGACCCACGCGCCGTTCGACCTGGCCCGCCAGGCGCCGCTGCGGGCGGCCGTGGTGCGCTGCGGCCCCGAGGAGCATGTGCTGGCGCTGACGTTCCACCACATCGTCTTCGACGGCTCCTCCGCCGCCGTGCTGCTCTCCGAGCTGAGCGAGCTGTACCCGGCGCACCTCGCGGGCCGGGCACCCGTGCTGCCCGAACTGCCCGTGCAGTACGCCGACTTCGCAGAACGCGGCCGGTCGCAGGAGTTCGACGAGCAGTTGCGCTACTGGAAGGAGCGGCTGGCCCCGCTCCCGCCGACGCTGCAACTGCCCGCGGACCACCCCCGTCCGGCGGTGCAGAGCTACCGCGGATCGGTCGCCGAGTTCGAGATGAGCGCGGAACTGGCCCGCCGGGTCGAGGAGTTCGGCCGGGACCGGGGCGCGACCCCGTTCGTGGTGCTGCTCTCCGCGTTCTTCGCGCTGCTCGCCCGCTACACCGGTGAGCGGGACCTGGCCGTCGGCATCCCGGTGGTCCGCCGCCCCGACCCCGATCTCGACGATCTGATCGGATGCTTCGTCAACACCCTGGTGATCCGGGTCGACGTCGCGCCCGACCTCGGCTTCGACGACCTGGTCACCGCGGCCGCGGACGCCGTCTACGGTGCCTTCGAGCACATGGACGTGCAGTTCGACGAGGTCGTGCAGGCGGTGCAGGCCGACCGCGACCCGAGCTACTCACCGCTGGTGCAGGCCAGCTTCGGGCTCCAGACCGCCGAGCTGACCGGCGAGCTGAGGCTGCCGGGCATCACCGTGGACACCCTCACCGACACCCAGGTCTCGGCCAAGTTCGACCTCAGCCTGGACCTGATCCAGCAGGGCGACGTCTTCCGCGGCGAGATCGAGTACGCCAGTGACCTGTTCACCGCGCGGACGGCACAGCACGCGGCCGGCCACTGGGTGCAGCTGCTCGGCGCACTGCTCGACGCCCCGGACGCCCCGGTCGCCGCGCGGCCGATGCTGACCCCGGCGGAGCGCGAGCACCAGCTCACGGACTGGAACGACACCGCACTGGCCATCGGCGACCTGCTGACCATGCCGGAGCTGTTCGACGCGCAGGCGGCCCGTACACCGGACGCCCTCGCCGTGGTCAAGGGCTCCGACCGGCTCACCTACGCCGAGCTGGAGCGCCGGGCCAATCAGCTGGCGCACCTGCTGCGCAGCCGGGGCGTGGACACGGAGACCCCGGTCGGGGTGTGCATGGAGCGCGGCGTGGACGTCGTCGTCGCCTTCCTCGGTGTACTGAAGTCCGGCGGCGTCTACGTGCCGCTCGACCCGGAGTATCCGAGCGACCGGCTGGAGTACATGCTCGGCCACGCGGCCGTGCCGGTCGTGGTGAGCTCCACCGCCACGGTCCGCGAGGTCCCCATGCCGGCGGGCGCCCTGCTGCTGCTCGACGAGGAGCGGGGGGCGCTGGAGGCGATGCCGGCGACCGCGCCCGAGGTCACCATCGACCCGGACCAGCTGTCGTGCATGTTCTACACGTCCGGCTCCACCGGCACACCGAAGTGCGCGATGGTCACGCACCGCAACTACGCGAACTACTTCCGCTTCTGGGAGCACACGTATCTGCGGGACACGCCGATGCGCTCGCACCTGCAGATGACCAGCTTCGCCTTCGACATCTTCGTCGCGGACGCGACCCGGGCCCTGTTCAGCGGGGCGAAGCTGGTCGTCGTCCCGCACGAGACGGTGATGTCCCCGCCCGATCTCCACGCCCTGATGGTGCGCGAGGAGGTGAACAGCGCCGAGTTCATCACCCCCATCCTCGCGGCGCTGGCGGACCACCTCCAGGACGCGGGTCTGCGGCTGGACTTCCTCGACCTGCTGGTGGCCGGCAGCGACATCTGGTACTCCCGGGACTACCTGCGGATACGCGATCTGTGCCGGGACGACACCCAGATCGTGGCCGCGTACGGGCTCAGCGAGACCGCCATCGACAACGCCACGCTCGCCCGGCACGAGGGCCCGACGAGCGAGGACGGCATCGTGCCGATCGGCCGCCCCACGGCCAACACCCAGCTCTACGTGCTCAACGAGCGGCAGCAGCCGCAGCCGGTCGGGGTGCCGGGCGAACTGTACGTGGGCGGGGTGGGCGTGGGCCGCGGGTACCACCGGGACACCCGGCTGACCGCGAGCCGGTACATGCCCGACCCGTTCTCCGGCGTGTCCGGGGCCCGGATGTACCGCTCCGGCGACCTGGCGAAGTTCCGCCCGGACGGAGTGCTGGAGATCCTCGGCCGGATCGACAACCAGGTGAAGGTCAACGGATTCCGGATCGAGCTCGGCGAGATCGAGTCGGCGCTGCGCGGGCACCCGGCGGTCGACAACGCCGTGGTGGTGGTCCGCCCGACCGCGGCCGGCGGCGACGCACGGCTCGTCGGCTACGCGACGCTGCTGGACGGCGAGGCCGCCGTCGACCTGGTGACCTACCTGACCGAGTGGCTGCCCGCCTACATGATCCCGTCGGTGATCATGGTGCTGGACGAGCTCCCGCTCAACGCGAACGGGAAGATCAACCGGCGGGCACTGCCCGAGCCGGCCACCGCCGACGACGGCACCGGCGACTACCTCCCGCCCCGGACGCCGGTCGAGCGCCGGCTTTCGGAGATCTGGGCGGAGGTGCTGCGGGTCGACCGCGTCGGCCGGAACGACAACTTCTTCGCCCTCGGCGGCAGTTCGCTCATGCTCACCCAGGTCGCCTCGCGCATCCGGCGGTCGCTGCACCGGGAGGTGCCGCTGCGGACCATCTACCAGTACCCGACGGTCGCGTCGCTGACCACGGAGCTGACCACCCGCGCGGATCAGGGGCAGGAACAGGCCATCGCCACCGTGCCGCGCGACGGAGCGCTGCTTCCCGCGTCGCCGGCCCAGGAACAGCTCTGGTTCCTCGACCGGCTCAACGGCGGCGACGTCAGCTACCACGTGCCCGTGGTGCTGCGGCTGACCGGGCCCCTGCGGGTGGACGCGCTCGAAGAGGCGGTGCGCTCGCTGGTCGCCCGGCACGAGATCCTGCGTACCGTCTTCTCCTGGTCCGACCGCCGGCTGCACCAGACGGCCGGGAAGGACCTCCAGGTGCCGCTGGGCCGCCGCGACCTCTCCCAACTGTCCGACACCCAGCGCGTCGAGGCGCTCGACATGCTGATCCGGGCCGACGAGCGGGAGCCGTTCGACCTCGCCCGCGGGCCGCTGATCCGGACCATGCTGATCACCCTCGGCGAGCAGGAGCACGTGTTCCTGCTGACCCAGCATCACATCGTCACCGACGGCTGGTCGTCGTCGGTACTCCACAAGGAGCTCGGCGAGTTCTACGCGGCCGCCGTCCAGGACCGGGCACCGGCCCTGCCGGAACAGCGGATCCAGTACGCCGACTTCGCGGTGTGGCAGCGCGACTGGCTCGCCGGGCCGGACGGCCGCCGGCAGCTCGCCTACTGGAAGGACCGGCTCACCGGCGCGCCCGAGGTGCTGGCCCTGCCGCTGGACCGCCCGCGGACCGCCGGCGCGGGAGGCGTGGACGGGGCGAGCGTCCCCGTCACCGTCCCCCCGGGCGTCCACCGCGAACTGCTCGCCCTCAGCCGGGCGCACGGGGTGACGCTGTTCATGACCTTGCTGGCCTCGTTCGGCGTGCTGCTCGCCCGCCGCACCGGGCAGAACGATCTGGTGATCGGCACGCCCACCGCCGGGCGCACCCGGCTGGAGCTGGAGCCGCTGCTCGGCTTCTTCGTCAACACCGTGGGGCTGCGTATCGACCTCACCGGGGACCCGGCCTTCGCCGAGGTCCTCGACCGGGTGCGGGAGACCGCCCTGGGCGCGTACGAGCACCAGGACGTGCCCTTCGAACGGGTGGTCCAGGAGATCGGCCCGCGGCGCGACGCCCGCCACCACCCGCTCTTCCAGGTGCTGTTCGGGGTGGACGACGAGGAGGACGCCGATCTCACCCTGCCGGGGCTGGAGGTGGAGACGGTGCCGACCGAGTACTCGACGGCCAAGTTCGACCTGGACCTGGCGGTCGAGCACGCCGGGAGCGAGCTGCGGGCCTCCTTCGGCTACCGGACCGACGTCTTCGACGCCGCCACCGTCGAGGCGATCGCCGCGGGCTGGCTCCAGGTGCTGGCCGAGGCGGCGCAGCACCCCCGGCGCCGGGTCGCCGAGTTCGGCCTGCCCTGGTCGGCCGGGGACGCCGGGGACGCGGCGGACGAGGGCACCGACGACGACACCGCACCGGACACGGCGGTACTGCCGGCCGTCGCCCGGATGTGGGAAGAGCTGCTCGACCTGGAGGAGGTACGTCCCGACGACGACTTCTTCCAGCTCGGCGGACACTCGTTGCTGGCCATGGACATCACCCTGACCCTCTCGGACCTGCTGGACCTGACGGTGCCGGTACGGGCCGTGTTCGAGCACCCGACCCTGGCCGGCTTCACCGCCGAGGTGCGGCGCCGTGCCCGGGAGGCGGGCATCGACGACCTGGCCGAGCGGCTCTCCGCGGACGAGGGCGACACCGGGTGGTGACGATCGCCGAGCGGTTCCGGACGCAGGCCGCCCGGCACCCGGACCGCATCGCACTGGCCGAGGACGGGGCGGTGCGCAGCTATGCCGAACTGCTCGCGGACGCCGAGGCGTTCGCCGGCGGACTGGCCCGCGCGGGGGTGCGCGAGGGTGAGCTCGTCGGCATCGCGGGCGAGCGGTCGGCCGCCTTCGTCACAGCGGTGGTCGGCACGGTGCTGGCCGGCGCCGGGTATGTGCCGCTCAACCCGGCATACCCGGCGTCCCGGCTGGGGCGGATCGTGACGAAGGCGGGGCTGCGCCTCGTGGTGCGTACCGGCGACGGTCCCGCACCGGACACGGCGGCCGTCCCGGCACCGGCCCGGCTCGTCACGGCGGCGGAAGTACGGAACGAGAGCGATGGCGGCGCCACCCCGGCCGTACCGGACGAGAACGTCCCGGCCTACGTCATGTTCACCTCCGGCAGCACCGGCGAGCCCAAGGGCGTGGTGGTGGGCCAGGCCGGAGTGATCCGGCTGGTCTGCGGCGCGCGCTACGCCGGTTTCCGCGCACAGGACAGGATCGCGCACGGCGCCGCCCCGGAGTTCGACGCGGCCACCCTGGAGATCTGGGGCGCCCTGCTCAACGGCGCGGCCCTGCACATCGCCGGCCCGGAGACCATGGCCCGTCCGGCGCTGTACGGCGCGTTCCTGCGGCGCGAGCGGATCACGTTCGCCTGGCTGACCGCGCCGCTGTTCCACCGCATGACGGATCACGACCCGGGCATGTTCGCCGGCCTCCGGACGCTGATCACCGGCGGCGACGTGGTCTCGCCCCGGCACGCCTCCCGGGTGCTCGGACACTGCCCCGGGCTCGACCTCTACAACGGGTACGGGCCGACCGAGAACACCACGTTCACGACCGTGCACCGCGTCACCCGGCCGGTGCCCGAGCCGATCCCGATCGGCGCCGCGATCGAGGGCACCGCCCTGTTCGTCTGCGACGACCGGGGCGATCCGGTCCCGGACGGCGTCGAGGGGGAGCTGTGGGTCGGCGGGACCGGCGTCGCGCGGGGCTATCTGAACGACCCGGCACTGACCGCGGCCCGATTCCGCGACGGCCGGTACCGCACCGGTGACCGGGTCACCCGTGACACGGCGGGCGTGCTGCACTTCCACGGCCGGGCCGACCAGCAGGTCAAGATCGCGGGAAACCTCGTGGAACCCGCCGAGGTCACCGCGGCCCTGCGCACGCTGCCGCAGGTGCGGCGGGCGCACACGACCGCCCGCCGGGACGCGGCGGGGGAGGCACAGCTGACCGCGTACGCCGTCACCGACGGAACCGGCGCCGCCCCCCTGCGGTCGGCGCTCGCCCGGCTGCTCCCCGGCTATCTGCGGCCGGCGCACCTGCTGATCCTGGACGAACTGCCGCTCGGACCGTCCGGCAAGGTGGACAACGCCCGACTGCCGGTGCCCGCCGAGGCGGCCGAGGAGACGCCCGACGAGGGCGTGCCGGCCCTGCCCCGGCTGTGGGCCGCCGCGCTGGGCTGCCGCACGGAGGACCTCACTCCGGACAGCGACTTCTTCGACGTCGGCGGCGACTCGCTGAAGCTGGCCCGGCTGCTCGACCTGATCGACCGGCGGATGGGGCGCAGCCTCCGGTTCGCCGACGCCTACGCGGCGAGCACACTGCGCGGGATGGCCCGGCGGCTGGCGGACGCCCCGGCGGCGGTCCCGGCCATCCCGGCCGGCACCGGTCCGACCGGGCCGGCCCATCCCAGCCAGCGCGGCCTCTACACCCTGTGGCAGGCCGGACCCGCCTCGCTCGCCTACAACATCCCGGTCCGGATCGACTTCGACGGCCCGGTGGACCCCGAGCGGCTGCGCGCCGCGCTGCGGACCCTGGTCCACCGGCACGACGCCCTGCGCACCCGGCTCTTCGTCGACGCCACCGGGCTGCGCCAGCAGGTGCTCGACGAGGCCGAGCCGGAGTGCGAGACCGTACCGCCCGGCGATCCGGCCACGGAACTCGCCGGCTTCGTGCGACCGTTCGACCCCGCGGTGCCACCCCTGCTCCGCGCCCGGCTCGCCGGTCCCCGCCTCTACCTCGACCTGCATCACCTGATCGCCGACGGCGTCTCGGTGCGCGTACTCGTACAGCAACTGCTGGAGCTGCACGAGGGAGTTGCCGCCGCCCGGCCCGCGGTGCGCTGGCTGGACGCGGCCGCGTGGTGCGCCGAACGGGCCACCCGCGACCACAACCACTGGCTCGGCCGGCTGGACGGCATGCCGGGAGCGGGCACGTTCGTCACCGACCTTCCGCGCCCGCCGCGCCCGGGGGACACCGGCGCGCGCGAGCGCCGCGACCCGGTGGCCGCGTCGCTGCTGACCCGGGTCGCCCGGTCGCACCGCACGACCCCGTTCGTGGTGCTGCTCGCCGCGTACGCGACCACTCTGCTCCGGACCGGCGGCCTGACCGGCCTGGTGATCGGCGTGCCGATGCACGGGCGCTCGCACCCCGACCTGGCCGACACAGTCGGGATGTTCGTCACCACCGTGCCCATACCGGTGCGCACCACCCCCGGCATGCGGCTGGCCGAGCTGGTGGCCGGCCTCGATGCCGAGCACCGCCGGGCCCTGGACCGCCAGCACTTCGCGTTCGACGACCTCGCCGCGGCCCGGGGCGGGCGGCCGGGAACCCGCAATCCGCTGTTCGACGCGTTCCTGGCCCTGCAGAACATGGACATCTACGCGTTCGCCGCCGGGAACCTGAGCGCTCGCCTGGAGCTGCTGCCGACCGGCAGCCCCCGGTTCGACCTCAACCTCCAGGCCCACGACCGCCCGGACCGCCTCGTCGTGGACCTGGAATACGCCACCGACCTGTACGCGCCGGACTCCGCCACCCACCTCCTGGACGCCGTGCTGGCCGCGGTCGAGGAGCTCGACACCGCGCCGGACGGGCCGGTGCTGCGCAGCGCGGCAGCCCCGGACCACGCCGACGAGGCCGATTTCGATTTCGGAGCGATGCAGTGACCAATGTGATCGCCGGCCGGGCGTTGCACGAGTTCCCCGAGGAGACGTCGTACTGGCTCCGCTGGATCGACGCGCTGCCCGAAGCCACCCTGCTCTGCCGGGACCTGCTCCGGGCGGAACAGGACGAGGAGCCGACAACGACCGGGACGTATCCGCTCGACCCCTCCGTGGTCGCGCGGACGACCGCGCTGACACGTGACGACCCCACCCTGGTCCAGGTGCTGACGACGGCGGTCACCGCGCTGCTCGCGGCCGTGCGGACGGACACCCGGGACGTCTGCGTGCTGGCGGACTCCGGCGGACGGGTCCTCCCGGTGCGGATCGTCGTCGACCCCGGGCAGACCTGCCGGCAACTGCTGTCCGACGTGCGGAAGACGTACCTCACCGGGGCGCGCAACCTCGATGTGTCACCCGAGGCGCTGCTCCGGCGCGCGGGCGTCGTCCCCACCGACTTCGCCGTCGTGGCCACGGACGCGGAGCGACTGCCCGCCGGGAGCACCCTGGGCTTCTCGGTGGCGTCCGGCCGGCTGTCGGTGCGATACCGCACCGATCTTTTCCTGGCATCGACGGCCGATCGGCTGGCGCGCGCTTTCACCGCGATCCTCACCGGGCTGCTCGACCCGGTCGGACCGGGCACGGTGGGCCCGCTGCTCACCTCCATGGACCCCGCCGAGGCCGAACTGCTCGCCGCGGTCAACCGGACCGGCCGGCCCCGGGCCGAGGGCGTCCTGCTGCACCACGGGCTGCAGAACGGGGCCGCACGGTTCCCCGACCGGGTGGCGGTACGCGACAGCGGCACCACCTACGCCCAGCTCAACCGGCGGGCGAACCGGCTGGCCAGGCGGCTGCGCGAACTGGGCACGGAACCCGGTGACATCGTCGGGATGGCGGTGCCCCGGTCCACGGACGAACTGGTGGCGCTCTACGCGATCGTCAAGGCGGGCGCCGCCTACCTGCCGATCGACGTGGCGCTCCCGCCGGCCCGGATCCGGCACATGATCGAGGAGAGCCGGGCACGGATCGTCGTGGGCGCGACGTGCCCGGGCGCCGAGGTGCTGGTCGATCCGGCCGACCCCGGGCTCGCGGCGCTGGACGGCGGGGACCTGCCGGACCTCACGGGCGAGGACGCTCTCGCGTACGTCATCTACACCTCCGGGTCGACCGGGACGCCCAAGGGCGTGATGGTCGAGCACCGGGCCATCGTCAACCGGCTGACCTGGATGCAGCGGGCCTATCCGCTCGCCGAGGACGACGTCGTCCTCCACAAGACGCCGGTCTCGTTCGACGTCTCGCTCTGGGAGATCTTCTGGTGGTCGATGGCCGGCTGCTCGGTGAGCACGCTGCCGGTCGGCGCCGAGCGCGAACCGCTGGCCATCCTGGAACGCATCCGGGAGCACTCCGTCACCACGCTGCACTTCGTCCCGTCGATGCTCCAGGCGGTGCTGCCGAGGCTCCGGGGCCAGCGCCCCGAGGGACTGCGGCGCATCTTCGCCAGCGGGGAGGCGCTCAGCACCGGGACGGTCCAGCTGCTGCGGGAGCTGTACCCGGACGGGGGCCCCGCCCTGATCAACCTGTACGGGCCCACCGAGGCGGCCGTCGACGTCACCCACTACGACTGCACCGGCCACGACGCGCGCCGGCCGGTCCCGCTCGGAGTCCCGATCGACAACCTGCGCCTGCGGATCCTGACCCGGGACGGCCGGCCGGCACCGATCGGCGTGCCGGGCGAGCTGTACCTGCTCGGCGCCGGACTGGCCCGCGGCTATCTGCGCGCCCCCGCGCGTACCGCGGAGCGTTTCGTGCCGGACCTCCAGGAACACGGCGAGCGCGCGTACCGGACCGGCGACGCGGCCCGGTGGCTGGAGGACGGCTCGGTGGAGTACCTGGGCCGGCTGGACACCCAGGTGAAGATCCGCGGGCACCGGATCGAACTGGGCGAGATCGAACACGTCATGCGCGCGGTGGCGGGCGTGCGGGACTGCGTGGCCATCGCCGTCGACGGGACCCTGCGAGGGTTCGTGGTCGCCGACGGGCCGGACATCGAGGCCACCGTGCGGGCCGCTCTCACCGAGCGGCTGCCGGCGTACGCGGTGCCCGCGACGATCCTGCGGATCGACGAGATCCCGTGCACCCCGAACGGCAAGCGGGACTTGAAGGCCCTGGCCGGGCTGCGCAGGCGGACGCGGCGCGGCGCGCCCCGCGGCGAGGTGGAGACCACCCTCGCCGGAATCTTCTCGGGCGTGCTCGACGGCCGTCCGGTCGGCGCCGAGGACAACTTCTTCGACCTCGGCATCGACTCCATCAAGTTCATCGGCGCTCTGGCCGCGGCGCGGCCCGCCGGTCTGGACTTCACTCTCCAGGAGCTGTTCGCCCATCCGACCGTGGCCGCGCTGGCCCGGGTGGTGCGCCGGGTCGCGGCGCCGGACGAGGACGCGCCGGCGGTGCCGTTCGCCCTGCTCACCGGGGACGACGCGAAGGCCGGACTGCCCGCCGACGCGGTGGACGCGTACCCGCTGACCCACCTTCAGCGCGGGCTGCTCTACGAGGTCGCCACCCGGGACGCGGCGGTCTATCACGACGTGGCCGGGTACCGGTACGACGGCCCGCTGGACCGGCCGCTGTTCCTGCGCGCGGCGCGTGAAGTGGCCGAGCGGCACCCGGTGCTGCGCGCCTCCTTCCATCCCGGGCGGCAGCCGGTCCCGGTACAGGTGGTGCACCGGGCGGCCCCGGACTGGTGCCGGTTCGTCGACCTGTCCGGCCGGACCGGACCGGAGCAGCGCGCCTACCTCGAAGGGGCGGTCGAGGAGGAGCTGCGGGCAGGCTTCCCCGACGGCACCCCCGGGCTGGTCCGGATGCGGGTCTGCGATCTGGGAGGTGAGCGCCGGCACCTGCTGCTGAGCTATCACGCCGCGGCGCTCGACGGATGGAGCGTGAACCGGCTGCTGCACGACCTCTTCGTCCGGTACGCAGAGCTGAACGGCACCGGCGCTCCCGCCGGGGCCGACGAGCCGGTCGGCTTCGAGTGCTTCGTCGCGCTGGAGCAGAGCGCCGTGGCGTCCGACGAGCACCGCGCGTACTGGCACGGTGTGCTCGACGGCGCCGAGCTGACCGGGGTGCCCCGGCTGCCGGACCCGGGCCTGGACCCGGCTCAGACGCTGCGCACCCTCGACGTTCCGCTGGACGCCGGGCTCGGCGCCGAGCTCATGGCCGTCGCCGGCCGGACCGGCGTACCCCTGAAGTCGGTGCTGATGGCGGCGCACCTGGCGGTGCTGGCCTTCGTCTCCGGCCGCCTCGACGTCACCACCGGGTACGAACTGAGCGGCCGTCCGGAGAAGCGGCACGGGGACGCCACCCTCGGGCTCTTCCTCAACACCCTGCCGCTGCGGGCGCGGACCGACGCGGACAGCTGGACCGAACTGATCCGCCGGGTCCACGAGTCGGAGGTGGAGCTGCTGCCGCACCGGCGTTTCCCGATGGGCGAGCTGGTCCGTGAGGCGGGCCGCGACCTGTTCGAGGTGGTCTTCAACTTCACCCACTTCCATGTGCTGGACGACCTCGACCGCCGGCACGGATTCCGGCTCCGCCGGGTCGCGGTGCACAGCCAGACCGAGTTCCCGCTGCGGGCGGAGTTCTTCCGGGACGCCCTGGACGGCACGGTCGGCCTGAGCCTGCACTACGACGGTTCGGCCTTCGGCGCACCGCAGATCGACCGGATCGCCGGCTACTACCGGACCGCCCTGCGACTGCTGGCCGCCGACCCCCGGCAGTCCCCGGCGGCGCGTTCACTGATGGACGACGCCGAGGCGCGGGAGCTGGCCGCCCTTCGGACCGGGCCGGTCCACGAGGTGCCGGGCGAGACGGTGCTCGACCGGTTCGCCGGCACGGTCGCCGCCCGGCCCGACGCCGTCGCGGTCAACCACGCGGCGGCCACGCTCAGTTATCAAGAGCTGGACCGGGAGTCCCGCCATCTGGCCGCCGGACTCGACGCCCGGGGCGTACGGCTGGGCGAGCCGGTGGGCGTCCGGATGACGCGGGGCCTGCCGTGGGCGGTGGCCGTGCTGGGCATCCTCCGGGCCGGTGCCGTCTACCTGCCCCTGGCGCCGGGAGATCCGGACGAACGGGTCCGCCGCATGGTCCACCGGGCCGACTGCCGGACGGTACTCACACCGGCGGAGTACGAGCTGGTGCTGAAGGAAGGACGGACCCGGGCGCCGGCCGCCACGGCGCCGGCCGTGTCCGGCGACGATCCCGCCTACGTCATCTTCACCTCCGGCTCCACCGGTGAGCCGAAGGGCGCGGTGGTGACCCACCGCGGCATGCTCAACCACCTCCAGGCCAAGATCGTGGACCTCGCGCTCGACGGCTCCGACGTGGTGGCCCAGACCGCCTCGCAGTGCTTCGACATCTCGGTCTGGCAGCTGCTCGCCGCATGGCTCACCGGCGGCCGGTCGGTGATCGTGGACGACGTGGTCGACCCGGCCGACCTGTGGCGGACGGCCGACGACACCGGGGTGACCGTCCTGGAGGTGGTGCCGTCGCTGCTCGACGCCCTGCTCGACGCCCCGGGACGGCCCGCCGGACTCGGCCCGCTGCGCCACCTGATGGTCACCGGCGAGGCCTTCCGGCCGGACCTGTCCCGGCGCTGGTTCGCCGCGTACCGGGTGCCGATGGTGAACGCGTACGGGCCGACCGAGGCCTCCGACGACATCACCCACCACATCGTCGCGGAGCCGGTGGACGCCGAGCGGGTGCCGGTGGGGCGCCCGGTCCTGAACACCACGCTCCATGTGGTGGGGGAGAACGGAGCGGTGGTCCCCATCGGCACGATCGGCGAGATCCTGGTGAGCGGTCCGGCGGTCGGCGCCGGATACGTCAACGATCCGGAGCGGACGGCCGCCGCCTTCCCGCCCAACACCCTCGACGACACCTCCCCCCGGCTCTACCGCACCGGCGACCTCGGCCGCTGGCTGCCGGACGGGCTGCTCGACTGTGTCGGCCGGCGGGACCAGCAGGTCAAGGTGCGTGGGTACCGGATCGAGCTGCCGGAGATCGAGCAGGCACTGACCCGGGTGCCCGGCATCACGGCCGCCTTCGCCTTCGTCCACCGCAAGGGGGAGCGACGCCTGCTGGCCGCCCGGTACAGCGGCGAGGCCGGGCTCGACGCGGCCGGGATACGTGCCGGGCTGGCCCGCGAACTCCCCGGCTACATGCTGCCCGACGTCATCGGCCGACTGCCGGTGGTGCCGCTGAACGCGAACGGCAAGGCGGACCGGGCGGCCATCGCCGCGCTGCCGCTGCCGGAGACGGAGCGGCACCGCCCCAGGCCGCCCGCGACGGCGGCCGAGCGGGAGGTGGTCGCGCTGTTCGCCACCGCCCTCGGCCTGCCGGCCGACGCCGTCGGTGCCGACGGGGACTTCTTCGACCTGGGCGGCCACTCGCTCAGCGCGATGGCCGTGGCGGCGCGCTCCGGTGGCCGGTTCGGCGTACGCGAGCTGCTGCGGCACCGCACGGCCGAGGCACTGGCACGGGCCTCCGCACCGGCCGACGGCAGCCTGTTCGCCGAGATCGCGACGGCCGACCGGCCGGAGCTGACCGTGGTGTGCTTCCCGTACGCGGGCGGCTCCCCGGTCGGCTATCTGCCGCTCGCGGAGGCCGTGCGGGAGCGGCTGCCCGTACGGTTCCTGGTGCTGGACCTGCCGCCGGGGACCGACCCGGACCCGCACCGGCTGATGAGCACCCTGGTCACGGAACTGGACCGGGTGACCGGCCCGCTCACCCTGCTGGGGCACTGCGCGGGCGCGGGGCCGGCACTGGCCCTCGCCCACCGGCTGCCGGCCGAGCGTGTGGCCTCGGTCGTCGTCGTGGGCAAGACGATCAAATCGGCCGACCCCGCGGACCATCCGGTGCGCGAGGTGCTGCGGGCGCCGGACGAGACGGTCCGGCAGTGGGTGGTGCCCGGCACGGAGGCGGGCGACCGGCCCGCGCCGACCCCGGACGAGGTGGCCGCCCTGCGCCGCGACACCGCGCTCGGCAACGCCCTCCTGGCCGGCCTGCTGCGCGACGGCACGCCACTGGCGCGGCCGTTCACGGTCCTGACGGCCGACGACGACCCGGTGACACCCGATCTGCCGGGCACCGTGCCGAACTGGGCGCTGCTCGCCGCGGACCCGCGCGTGGTGAACCTGCCCGACGGCGGCCACTACCTCAACCGGACCCGGCCCCGACTGCTTGCCTCCCTGCTCACGCCCGCCACGGAGACGCCACATGAGCAACCCGACCGCGCCTGACCCGGGCGAGGACTTCGTCCCGCTGCCCGGCCTGCTGCCGCACGCCGGGCTGTGGCTCAAGCTGGAGTCCCGCAACCCGGCCGGGTCGATCAAGATGAAGACCGCGACCGCCATGATCGAGGCGGCCGAGCGGGCCGGGCTGCTCCGGCCCGGCGCCGAGCTGATCGAGTCCACATCGGGCAACCTCGGCGTCGCGATGGCCGCGATCTGCGCGGCCCGCGGCTACCACCTCACCCTGGTGACCGACCCCAACAGCAACTACCGCAGCGTGCAGCAGATGCGGGCGCTCGGCGCCGAGGTGGTGGTGATCGAACGACGCGACGACAACGGCGGCTACCTGGGCTCCCGGATCTCCTACATCAGCCTCCGGCTGGCCACCGAGCCCGGCCTCATCTGGCTGAACCAGTACGCGAACCCGGCGAACGTGGCGGCCCACCGCGACGGCACCGCGGCCGAGATCTGCGAGCGGTTCGGCGTACCCGACCGGCTGTTCGTCGGCGTGGGCACCTCGGGCACGCTGATGGGCTGCCTGGAGCACTTCCGGGACCACGACCCACGGCCGGCCGTGGTCGCGGTCGACGTGCTGGGCTCGGTCACGTTCGGCGGCGCGCCGGCCCGCCGGCTGATCCCCGGCATGGGGGCCAGCCGGATCCCGGAGATCTTCGGCCCGGGGGCCTACCGCCGGGTGCTGGTCTCCGAACGGGACACCATCGTCGCCTGCCGCCGGATCGCGGCCCGCTACGGCCTGCTCGTCGGCGGCTCGACCGGCACCGTGGTGGCGGCGGCCATGGCCCACGCGCACCGCGTGCCACGGGGCAGCCGGGTGCTGGCGATCTCGCCGGACCTCGGCAACGCCTATCTGGACACCATCTACGACGACGGGTGGGTCGCCGCCCACTTCGGCGAGGAACTGCTGCGGGACATCGCCAGACCGGCGCGCGGACCGGTCCGCGGAGAGCTGAGGCCTGTCCCGTAACCACCGGTGGGCGCACGACGAGAGCCGAGGCGCCCCGGATCACGGAACAGCCCCTATGGAAAGCGAGAACATGACTACGACGACTTTCTCGGTGGTCGGCGGACCCGCCGTACGCGCGGCCCTGGCCGGTGCCGAGCAGGACGTGATCGACCGGGTGCGCGAGGCGTACCTCCTGCACGACGCGGGGCGCACGGTCAACCCGGACAGCTACTTCCTGCGGTTCCCGGAGAAGCCGGACAGCCGGATCATCGCGCTGCCCGCCTTCCTGGGCGGCGAGGCCGAGACCGCCGGGATCAAATGGATCTCCAGCTTCCCCGGCAACCACGACCGGGGGCTGCCCCGGGCCTCCGCGGTGCTGGTGCTCAACGACTACCGGACCGGTTACCCGATGGCGCTGCTGGAGTCGGCGACGATCAGCGCCGCCCGTACCGCGGCATCCGCCGCGCTGGCGGCCCGGGTTCTGCGGGACACCCCGCCGCGCAGCTGGGGCGTCATCGGCGCCGGAGTGATCGCCCGGGAGATCTGCCACTACCTGGCCGCCGCCACGACCGCACCGCCGGTGGTGCACTGCCACGACCTGAACCCCCTGGCGGCCGAGCGCTTCGCGGCCGGACTGCCCGGCGGACGGGCCGCGGACCTGGCCACCGCGTGCGACGCCGACCTCGTCGTCCTCGCCACCACGGCGCTCCGCCCCCACCTGCCGGCGGACCTCCGCTTCCGGCCCGGCCAGCTGGTCCTGCACGTGTCGCTGCGCGACCTGGAGCCCGGGACCCTGCTGGACGCCGAGAACATCGTCGACGACGTGGACCACTGCCTGAAGCAGAACACCTCGCCGCATCTCGCCGAACAACTGCTCGGCGACCGGTCGTTCGTGACCGGGACGCTCGCCGATGTGCTGCGCGGAGACGTCACCCTCCGCGCCGACCGTCCAGTGATCTTCTCCCCCTTCGGCATGGGTATCCTCGACCTCGCCGTGGGCCGGTTCGTACTCGACCGGGCCGTCGCGGCGGGCACCGCCACCGAGATCTCCGACTTCTTCGCCCCGAATGGAGCGTGACGGGTGCTGACCTCCACGCAGCCCGAGTGGCTCACCGAGCCCGCCGACCTGAACGCACTGCCGGACGGACTGTGGCCGGCCTCCGCACAACGCGCCGCCGACGGCGTACTCGCCGTGGGCGGACTGCGGGTAGACGACCTCGCCGCCGAGTTCGGCACCCCGATGTACGTCTTCGACGAGGACGACTTCCGGGCCCGGTGCACCGAATTCCGCACCGTCTTCGACGACTTCGACGTCTACTACGCCGGGAAGGCCTTCCTGTGCCGGCCGGTCGCCCGGATCTGCGCCGAGCTCGGTCTGCACATGGACGTCTGCTCCCTCGGCGAGCTGCGGATCGCGATCTCCGCCGGATTCCCGGCGGAACGCCTGGTGATGCACGGCAACAACAAGTCCGCCGAGGAACTCGCCACCGGTCTGCGCCACGGCGTCGGCCGGATCGTGGTGGACTCCTTCGACGAACTGGCGCTGCTGCGCCGGCTGGCGGCCGAGGCCGGGGTACGGCCGAAGGTCCTGATCCGGGTCAACGTCGGTGTGCACGCGGACACGCACGCCAACATCGCCACCGCCCACGACGACCAGAAGTTCGGTTTCTCGCTGCGCACGGGTGACGCCTCCACCGCGGTCGAGGCGGCCCACCGGGCGGCCGAACTGGAGCTGGCCGGGCTGCACATGCACCTGGGCTCGCAGATATTCGGCCTGGAATCCTTCGAGGTGGGGGTGCGCCGGGTCATGGAGGTCCGCGCGCAGTTCCTCCGCGAGCACGGCGTCACCCTGCCGGAAGTCAGCCTCGGCGGCGGCTTCGCCATCGCCTACCTGGACCACCACCGGCCCAGCACACCCGCCGAAATCGCCGCGGGACTGCGCGAGTTCACCCGGAGCAGCTGCGCGGAACTGGGGACGGAGCCGCCCCGGCTGGCGATCGAGCCGGGCCGGACCCTCGTCGGCCGCTCGGGGATCACCGTGTACCGCGTCGGCACCGTCAAGGCCGTCGCCGGCCTGCGCACCTTCGTCTCGGTCGACGGCGGGATGAGCGACAACATACGGCCGGCCCTCTACGACGGGCTCTACACGGGCGTGCTCGCCGGCCGGCGCTCCGACGCCGGACCGATGCTCTCGCGCGTGGTCGGCCTGCACTGCGATGCCGGTGACGTCGTGGTACGCGACGACCACCTGCCCGCCGACACCCGGGTGGGCGATCTGCTCGCCGTGCCGAACACCGGCGCCTACTGCCGGAGCCTGGCGAACAACTTCAACCACACACCGCGCCCGCCGGTGGTCGCCGTCCGGGACGGCGGCGCACGGTTGTGGCTGCGCCGTGAGACATACGACGACCTGCTTGCCCTGGAAGTGGAATGACCGAGCCCACCAAGCCTTTTCCGAGCGACTCCACCGCGGTGTCCTTCCCCTCCGGGGCACTCGACGCCGACGCGACCGTGCGACACGTACTGGCGGTGGCCGGCCGGTACGGGCTGATCTGCGACGCCACCCCGTTCCATCCGGAGGACCACACCTGGCCGGACCAGCCGGGGGACCAGGGGGTCGTGGCGGCCGGCGGCCACGAGTTCCAGGTGCTGGACAGTGTGATCGCCGCCGCCCACCGGGGCACCGGCGAGCTGTGGGTGGCCGGGGACATCCCGGTCCGGCGCGGCGATCCGGACTGGTCCTGGCACGTCGTGCACGTCGTCGCCGACGATCCGCGGGCCCTGCTCGGGGAGCGGGTGCGGCTGTCGGTCGATCCGCAGCGGCGGGCCGGTCTGTCCGCCGGACACACCGGCTGCGAACTGGTCGGGCCGGCGCTCAACGCCGCCCTGCGGGACCGGTGGCGCAAGGACGCCGGCCTCGACTCCCTGGGCGCCCCCGACTTCGACAAGATCGCCATCGTGAGCTCGCGGATCGGCCTCCACGGCAGTGTCGACCGCTACCGGATGGGCAAGTCGCTGCGGCGCAAGGGCTTCACGGCGGACGGCCTGGCCGAGGTGCTCGGTGACCTGGAGGCTCAGGTGAACGGGTTGCTGGCGGAGTGGGTCGCCGCGGACGTGCCGGTGGTGGTGCGTACCGACGGACCCAGCCTCGCGGACGTGCGGCGCTTCACCTGCGAGGTGCGGCAGGGCCCGGTCGTGGCGCTGTGCGGCGGCACCCATGTCGCGACCACCGGGGAGCTGGGCCGGGTGGTCGCACGGCTGGAACTCGTCGACGACGGCCGGGAACTGGTTCTCGGCACGTCCACAGGAGGGGCGGCGACATGACCACGGGGACTCTGACCGAACTCTTCGAGGAAACCGTGGCGCGGCATCCGGAGCGGATCGCGGTGCGCGACGAGAAGGCCGCCCTGAGCTACCGGGAACTGGCGTCGCGCTCACAGGAGCTGGCCCGGCGGATCCGCGGACTCGGCATCGGCCGCGGCGACCTGGTGGGCGTCTACCTCCACCGGTCGGCCGACATCTTCGTCGTCCTGCTCGCGGTGCTGCGGGCGGGCGCCGCGTACGTCGCGATCGACAGCCGCTACCCGGACGCGCGGCGCGACCTGATGCTGCGGCTGAGCGGCGTCCGCGTGGTGATCACCGAACCGGACTGGGCGGACCGGCTGGACGGCGACACGGTCCGGGTGCTGTCCCTGCCGCTGTCCGGCGCCTCACCGGCCACCGGCCCGTTGCCGGCGCCGCGGACGGGGGACGCCGCGAGCGTGCTGTTCACCTCCGGCTCCACCGGCACCCCCAAGGGCATCGTGCTGGAGCACGGCAACGTGGTGGCGTTCGCCCGCAATCCGGCGCTGCCGCGGCTGACCGAACAGGACCGGACCGGTCAGGTCTCCAGCCTCTCCTTCGACCTCTTCCACTGGGAGATGTGGAACAGCTTCGCGGCCGGTGCCGAGGTGATGGTGCTCCCGCTGGTGCCGGACCTGCTGGCCGCGGGCTTCGACACCGAGATACGCAGGCTGGGGATCACCGCGATGCTCGTCCCGACCATGGTCGTCGGCCATGTCACCGACGAGCAGCCGGACGCCTTCGCCGCGCTGCGCCTGCTCCAGGTGGCGGGTGACGTGATCGCTCCGGCGGTCTGCCGGGTCATCCTGGAAGCCGGCTTCCACGGCGCTCTGTACAACCTCTACGGGCCGGCCGAGTGCACCACGGCGTGCGTCGCACACCGGATCACCATGGAGGACACCCGGCGGCGGGCCGTGCCGATCGGCCGGCCGCTCGGCGGGGTCGTGGCCGAGGTGCGCGACCCCGAGGGGGCACCGGTCGTGTCCGGGAGCTCCGGCGAGCTGTTCGTCGGTGGCCCACAGGTGGCCCGCGGCTATCTCGGCCGGCCCGATCTGACGGCGGAGCGGTTCACGGAGCAGGACGGGCCGGGGGGTGCCACCCGCTTCTACCGGACCGGCGATCTCGTGACGGTCCGCGACGACGGCGTCATCGATTTCCTGGGGCGGGCCGACCGGCAGGTGAAGATCCGTGGATACCGGGTCGAACCCGGAGAGATCGAACGGTTCTTCCTCGGTCTCCCCGAGGTCCAGGACGCCATGGTGGTCCCGGTCGGGGACGGTGTCGACCGGCGTCTGGTCGCGTTCCTGGTCGCCGGTGGCGGCGCGACCCGGCAGGGACTGCGGACCGCGGCCGAGCAGAACCTGCCGCACTTCCTGGTGCCCGGCGACCTTCGGCTGGTCGACAGAATTCCGGCCGACCAGCACGGCAAGCGGGATGTTTCCGGGCTCCTCGACGAATTGACCACGGGCGGTTCCGGTCCAGGGGCGGATGCGGTGCCCGGGAGCGTCGAGGAAGAATTTGTCATCACGCTCTGGGAGGAGCTGCTGGGCGTTACAGGAATCAATCGTTCCGATGATTTCTACGCCCTCGGAGGAAACTCGCTCCTCGCCTTTCGCGTGCAGCTGAAGGTGGAGCGCCGATTCGGTGTGAAAATTGGGAACGCGGAGATTATGGGGAATTCCTGTGCGGCCGAGCTGGCCGCCACGATCAGGGCCGCGGCCCCATCCGGAGCCGGGTGATCCGGACCCGTCCGCGCGGTGCCCCCGGGCGGGAGCCGAGCCGGCTCCCACCCGGGGCCGGTCGGTCTCAGTCGAGGAAGTCCTCACCGGTCAGCAGCAGTTCGGTGTTGACCGCGTTGAGCTTGTCGTTGGCGATCATGATCCTTCCCGAGTAGAGGTCACGCAAGTGGCGGGCCACCGAGAAGTCGCCCTCCTCCGAGTACCCCGCCATGCCGCAGACCTCCAGCGCCAGCGCCGCCACCCGGACCGATTCCTCCGAGGCGGACACCTTCAGTGCGTTGGCCGGCACGGTGAGGTCCCGGGGCGGGCCCCCGGCCGCCCGGCTGTCGGCGAACTCCACGGCGAGCCCCCGCACTTCCGCCCGCAGCATCGTCAGCACGGCGTGCATGCGCCCCAGGCGCGAGTCCGGGACGAACGTGCTGCCGCGGCGGCCCGTCTTCGCCTTCGCCTGTGAGAACGCTACGGCGCGACGGAAGGCGTCGGTCGCTATGCCGGTCCAGACGGCCGCCCAGAGGATGTGCGAGAGCGGAACCATGACACGCGCGGCGATCGCGCTGAACGGCTCGGCCAGCACCTGACCGCGCGGCACGACCGCCTGGAGGTGCTGCGGCGAACTGCAGGTGCCCCGCATGCCCAGCGTGTTCCACGGGCCGGTGCGCCGCAGCCGCGCCTGCTCCGCCAGGACCAGCACGAGGACCTGGTCGTCGGCCGCGGCCTGATCGTCACGCCGGGCGGTGACCAGCAGACTGTCCGCCTGCTCCCCGTAGGAGACAGTGGTGGCGTGCTTCTCCAGCAGGTGGTCCTCACCGGCCTGGACCAGGGCCGCCCTGCTCATCCGGAGGTTGCCGCCGATGCCGACCTCGGACGTGACGGAGGCGACCAGGTGCTGTTCGGCGGCGGCCCTGCGCAGATAGTCCGCGAGCACCGGACGGGTCGCCGCGCTCGGCACCAGGCAGGCGAGCTGGAGCTGGTGCATCGCCCAGATCATGCCGGTCGAGCCGCAGCACCGGCCGATCCGCATGGCGAGCTCCGCCAGTCCGGGCGCCGCCAGCCCGGCCCCGCCGTACTCGGCCGGGATGGCGGCACAGAGCAGCCGGCTCTCCTTCAGCGCATCGATTCCCTTGTGCGGGAAGCTCGCCATGCGGTCGGCCGCTTCGCCGCCGGCCAGCAACGTGTCGCGCAGGGCGTCGACGCGTTCGAGGGCCTCGGCGGCTGTGGCGGGGGCGGCTGCGCTAGTCATGGGCGAGTCCTCCAGGCGGCTTGCGTGTCGCGGCGCTCGACGGGCCGCGAGGCATCGGGCGGTCCGTCGTGGGATGGCCCACGGACCACGGAATGACCGAGGCTAACCACCTCGCCCGCGATTGTCAGCGACGTCACGGAGTGCGCCGGGCCGGTACCCGGCCGCCGACCGCGCCAACACCCCTATTTTCGCCCGGAGATGGCGGCGACACCGAAGTGACGTAGCGTCAATTCCGTGTTCTCCGCCACATGTACGCCCGCCGGGCGTGGCGTGGCCGGGATCGACTTCCGGCGTGCCTTCGGTAAATCCCGTACGGCCCGAATCGAATGCCGTCCGTCCGTGCGGCCGTCCTTGCCCGGAGTGACGGCGCCGAAAAGCCCGGTGGCCGTGGCCATTCCGGACGAAGTGCCCGCGGCGAGCAGCGGAATGGCCAAGTCACTAACAGACGGTGTAGCACGGCCATTTGAATGGTTGACAGGCGAATGACGCGACTGTTTCTATGGCGTCGGTCCAATCATGGCGAGCGGTTTCGGGTGCTCGCCCAGTTGCTCCGGACCGCGGCTCTCCGTGCCCGTGCGGCGACCGGGCCGACCCCTGGTGCCGAACTGTTCCGTCGAGCCGGGCAAGGGTTTCACTCGCGAGGGAGTGCAGTGGTGAACGATCGAGGAATCATCCGGCGCGTGCCGGGTGTGCCCGGCCGGCCGGTGGGCGAATGAGGCGGCGGCTCCACCTGCTCCTGTCCTACCTGGCGCCGAACTGGCGGACGGCGGTCTTCCTGCTCGTGCTCCTGTTCGCCGAGGTCGGACTGTCGTTGTGGAACCCGCAGTTGCTGGGCCGCTTCATCGACCGGGCGAAGGGTGGCGCCGACGTCGACACGTTGGTGCGGATCGCCCTGGTCTTCATCGCGCTGACCATCGCCCACCAGATCGTCGTGTCGGTCGCCGGCTACTTCGCCGAAGACCTCGGCTGGCGGGCGACCAACCGGATGCGGATGGATCTCACCGACCACTGTCTCGATCTCGACCTCGGGTTCCACAAGGAGAAGACCCCGGGAGAGCTGATCAAGCGAGTGGACGGTGACGTGGCCACACTGGCCCAGTTCTTCTCCACGTTCACCTTCCAGATCTTCGCCAACCTGCTGCTCTCGTTCGGCATCCTGGCGGTCAGCTTCGGCGTGGACTGGCGGCTGGGCCTGATCCTCCTGGTCTTCTCCCTCGTGGTGATCCCGGTGCTGCGCCGGACCCAGCGCGTGGCCTCGCCGTACTTCCACCGGCTGCGGCAGGACAACGCCGACGTGGCCGGCTTCCTGGAAGAACGCATCATGGCGACCGAGGACATCAAGGCCAACGGCAGTGACGCCTGGACCCGGGGACGGCTCGACACACTGCTGGAGCGTCTGCGGCGCACCATGCGGTCGGAGAGCGTCGCCTTCCGGGCCTCGTCGAGCGCCCTGGAACTCAGCGTCGCGGGTGCCACCGCGGCCATCCTGGTGGCCAGCGCCCTGCTGCTGCGCGGCGGCGGCATCACGCTCGGCACGGTCTATGTGAGCTACTTCTACGCCAGCCTGCTCAGCCTCACCCTGTTCCGGATCTCCAGCCGCCTCGACGGACTGCAGACCGCGATCGCCGGCATGGACCGGATCGCCGAACTCTCCGAACGGCGGACCGCGGTACCGGACACCGGCCACGGCACGCTGCCGGAAGGCCGGCTCTCGCTCAGCTTCGACGACGTGGACTTCGCCTACGTGGACGGCCGCCCGACCCTGCGCCGGGTCGGCCTCCGGCTGCCCGCCGGCGAGTCCCTGGGACTGCTCGGGCGGACCGGCAGCGGCAAGACCACGATCGGCCGCCTGCTCTACCGCGGCATGGACCCGCAGCAGGGCTCGGTGCGGCTCGGCGGCGTGGACATCCGCACGGTGCCGCTCGCCGAACTGCGCTCCCGCGTGGGCGTGGTGACCCAGGACGTCCACGTACTGCACGCCTCCGTCCGGGACAACATCACACTCTTCGACCCGGACGTCCGTGACGAACGGATCGAGGAGGCGATGTCGGTGCTCGGCATGCGGGAGTGGCTGGACGCTCTCCCGGAAGGGCTGGACACAGTGATCAGCGACGGCGCGCTCTCCGCGGGCCAGGCCCAACTGCTGTCCTTCGCCCGGGTGTTCCTGCGCGATCCCGATGTGGTCCTGCTGGACGAGGCGTCCTCCCGGCTGGACCCGGCGACCGAGCGGATCGTGGGCGCCGCCGTGCGCAAACTGCTCCAGGGGCGCACCGCGATCGTCATCGCGCACCACCTGGACACCGTCGGGCAGCTGGACCACATAGCGGTGCTGGAGGCCGGAGAGGTCGCCGAGTCGGGGCCGCGCGGCGAGCTGGCCGGCACCGAGGGATCCCGGTTCTCGGCACTCCTGGCAGGTGCGGCATGAGCGCGTTCCGCGTCTTCCGGCAGATCGCCAGGTCTGCGCCGGGCCCCTTCGCCCTCGACCTGCTGATGCAGCTGCTGCGCAGTGTGTTCCCGCTGGTGCCCGGCCTCGTGATCCGGGAGATCCTCAACCGGCTGAGTGACGGCGGGAGTCTGTCCACCGGCTTCTGGGTACTGATCGCGATCCTGGTGGGCGCCGCCCTGGCCCGGGTCGCCTCGCTGCTGGTGTGTGTGGCGTACGACGGGATCTGCGAGGCCGCCGGCATCGGGCTGCTGATGCGCAGCGGCTTCGCCCGGGTTCTGGCCAAGCCGGGCGCGGTCCGGCTGAAGCACCCCACCGGCGATGTGGTATCCCGGCTCACCGACGACACCGCCACCGTGTCCAGCACCGTCGTCTACACGCTCATGGTGATCGGGGCGGCGGTCCAGGCGCTGATCGCCATCGCCGTCATGGTCACCATCGATCCGCTGATCACCGCGGTGGTCTGCGTGCCGCTGATCGTGGCCGGCTTCCTGATCAACGTGGCCAGCAAGAAGATCAAGCACTACCACCGGCAGGGCCGGGAGGCGGCCGGCGACGTCAGCGCCTTCCTCGGCGACATCTTCAACAGCATCCAGGCGATCCAGCTGGCCGGTGCGAAGCCGCATGTGCTGGCCCGGTTCACCCGCCTCAACGAGGTCCGTCGCAAGCGGACCGTGCAGAGCCGCCTGTTCACCGATGTGTTCCTCGGCGCGATCTGGAACAACACGACCGCGATCGGCACCGGGCTGGTGCTCGTGCTGGCGGCCACGCACCTGCACGACGGCACCATGAACGTCGGTGACCTCGCGCTGTTCATCGTCTACGTCGGCTGGGTGACGGACTTCACCTCTCTCTTCAGCCAGAACCTCGCCCTGGTGATGCAGTCCGACGCCTCGCTCCAGCGGATCGAGGACGCCGTGCCGGGCGCGGTCTCCGGCCTGTCCGAGGCCGGACCGGCACCGGTGGCCCTGCCGAGTGCCCCGCTGGACACCCTGCGGGTACGCGGAATCGGATACCGGCACCCGGAGTCCGGCCACGGGGTCACGGATGTCAGCTTCGACATCGCCGCCGGCGAGTTCGTCGTCGTCACCGGCCGGGTGGGTGCGGGCAAGTCCACACTCCTGCGCGCGGTCCTCGGACTGCTGCCCCGGGACAGCGGGGAGGTGCGCTGGAACGAGCAGGAGGTCCACGAACTGGTACCGCCCATGGCCGCGTACACCTCCCAGGTCCCGCGGCTGACCAGCGACTCGGTGCGTACCAATGTCCTCGCCGGCCACGAGGCGGACGACGCCGGAGTGCTCCGGGCCCTGGCCGGCACGGTCTTCGACGCCGACCTGGGCGCCCTGGAGGACGGCCTGGACACGATGGTCGGACCTCGGGGGACCAAGCTCTCCGGCGGGCAGGTGCAGCGCGTCGCCGCCGCCCGGATGCTCGTCCGGGACACCGAGCTGCTGGTCTTCGACGACATCTCCAGCGCACTGGACGTCAGTACCGAACGGGAACTGTGGCACCGGCTGCTGGACCAGGGGGCGGCACGCAGCTGCCTGGCCGTATCGCACCGCCGGCCCGCGTTCGAGCGCGCCGACCGCATCGTCGTGCTGAAGGACGGCGAGGTGGAGTCGGTCGGCACGCTCACCGAGCTGCTCGACTCAAGTGCCGAAATGCGTCACTTGTGGGCCGGCGCCGCTGGTGAGCGACAGCAGGGCGGCGATGGCCGCACCGGGTGAGGGGAGCACATCGTGACGGGGAACGGGACCGAGGCGCGCACGATCGTCGCGGCCGACGGGGGGAAACAGGTACTGGTCCACGGGGACGGCGGGCAGTGGTCGCTGCCACGCCACCCCGGCGGAGGCCCGGAGCGTGTACGCACCGTCCTGCGGGAGCGCTGGGGCGGGGACACCGTCCGCCTCGGCACCCTGGTCGACACCGGAAGCGGGCCGGAGGCCGGTCTCGTCTACGCGCACCAGTGGTGTGCGGAGACGGCGGCCGCCCCCGGGTCCACGCGGTGGGTGAGCGCGTCCGACGTCGGAGCGCTGACCGGCCTCGATCCGGTGGACCGGGCGCTGGCCGAGGGCTGGTTCAGCGGCGAATTCGCGCTCCCGGACGTGCCGTGGACGCGCCCCGGCTGGTACGCCGAGGCGACCGGCTGGCTCACCGCCCGGCTGAGCGAGCGCGGGACGGGCCTCACCGGCCCGGTCGAACAGTTCCTCGTCTCACCCTGGGCGTGCACCTTGCGTGCCCCGACCGACGAGGGCCACGTCTTCCTGAAGGCGGCACCGCCGGGCTTCCCGCACGAGGCGGTCCTGACACAGCGGCTCGGCACCTGGTTCCCCGACAACATCGTCCCGGTGATCGCCGTGCAGCCGGAACACGGCTGGCTGCTCTCCGCGGACATCGGCGACTGCACCTTCATCGAGGACGTGACCGCCGCCGAGGACCTGCCCCGGTACCGATCGTCCGTTCAGCGGTACGCGCAGATGCAGCAGTCCACGACCGAACGGATCACCGAACTGGCCGAGTTGGGCGTGCCCGACCGCAGACCCGGCGTCCTGCCAGGCCTGTTCGAGCGGATGCTCGCCGAGCCGGAGCGTCTCGGGATCGGACAGGAGTGGGGGCTGACCGCCGAGGAGCACCGCCGACTGCTGGACTTCCGGGCGGAGTTCGCCCGCCGGTGCGCCGAGCTGGCCGCGGTCGGGCTCCCGGACGTACTGGTCAACATCGACTTCTGGCACGGCAACGTCTCGTTCCGCCCGCAGGGAGACATCTTCTTCGACTGGGCCGAGACGGGCATCGGCCATCCGCTGTGCGGGATGACCACGGTCCTGCGGGAGTTCGAGCAGAACGAGATCGCCGACGGCGAGCGGGTCCGGCAGGAACTGACCGACGCGTACCTGGACCGGTGGACGCCGTACGTGTCACGGGACCGGATCACCGACGCCTATCCGCTGGGGCAACAGGCGGCGATCGTCTGGCGGGCCTGGTCGTGGCGTGACTGCGTCGTGCCCGTGCCCGCGCCGGAGCGCCACGACGGGTTCCGGCACGCGGTCGCGGCCAACCTGCGCAGATTGCTGGCCTTCGTTGACTGAACCGGTGAAGACCTCGGGGGTGCGCCGCCGGGCCGGTGGCGCGGAGCGCCGACGGCACGAGGAGGCGGAGCTGACGGCAGCCGTGGCCGGGATCTGGCGTGACCTGCTCGGCGCCGAGGCCACGGACGACGACGACTTCTTCGAGCTGGGCGGCGACTCGCTGCTGGCCACCTGGACCGCCGCCCGGATCCAGGACGAGCTCGGCATCGACGTCACCCTTGACGACCTCTTTCAGCAGACGCGGCTGGGCGCGCTCGTCGCCCACCTGCGGCTGCTGCCCCGCCGGGCGCGGAGCGCCGAAGCGGTGGCGGAGGCCGCCGACGGAGCGCTCACCGCCGCGGAGCGGGCCGTGTGGCTCGCGGCGGAGCTCGCACCGCAGGCGACCGCGTACCTGATCAGCGTGGTGGTGCGGGTGCGCGGCGACCTCGCCGCGGACCTGCTGGAGGACGCCCTGGGCGATGTGATCGCCCGGCACGAGGCGCTGCGGACGGCCTTCCCGCTGGTGGACGCGGAGCCGGAACGACGGGTCGAGGCATCGGTGCGCGTTCCGGTGACCCGGGTGACCGAGGCGGGTCCGCCCGGTCCGGCACGGTTGCGCGAACTGGCCGCCGAGGACGCCGAGAGCGCCGTCGACCTGGGGCGGGCCCCCTTGTTCCGGGCCCGGCTGGTCGCCGATCGCGATCGCGCGGCCGCCCTGCTCCTCACGGTGCACCACGCCGTCTTCGACGCCCGGTCGCTGGAGCTGCTGGTCCGTGAGCTCGGCGAGTGCTGCGCCGCCCGTGCCGACGGCAGGGTCGCGGACCTCACCCCGGTGCCCGGCCCCGGTGTATTCGGAGCACGGCAGCACGCGTGGCTGGCCGGACCCGAGGGCCGGCGAGCGGTCGCGGAGCTCGCCGGGAGCCTGACCGGGCTGCCCGCTGTCCTCCCGTTCCCCCGGACGGTGCCGTCCGGCACCGCGGAGGGGCTCGGCGCGCAGCGCCGGGAGCCGGTCGACGAGCGTCTCGCGAGTGACGTACGCCGCCTCGCGCTCCGGCACGGCGCCACGCTGCACATGGTCGGTCTGGCCGCCTTCGCCGTCGCGCTGGCCGGCTGGACCGGCACCGACGACCTGGCCGTCGGTGCCGCCTTCAGCGGGCGCACCACCCCCGAGTCGCAGAACGCGATCGGCTGCTTCGTCAACGTGCTGCCGATCCGGGTCCGGACGGGCGGGCCGGAACCCTTCGCCGACGTACTGGCCCGGGTCCGGGACGCCACCCTGTTCGTCGCCCGCCACCAGGACGTGCCGTTCGAGAGCGTGCGCGCCTGGTTCCGGCAGGAGGGCGGGACCCCGCCCGAGATCCGGGTGGCGTTCGGCGCGCAGGACGTGGCCAGGCCCGCATACCGCGGCGAGGGATTCGAACTGACCGGCCGCGAGGCCGACACCGAGCAGGCCCGGCTCGATCTGACCTGCTGGCTGGAAGCGGCCGGGGAAGACAGCCTGCAGGCCTTCTGGACCTACCGCCCCGGCCTGCTCACCTCGTCGGACGTCGCGGCCCTGCACCAGCGCTTCGTCGAGGTGCTGCGGACCGGGACCGGGACGGAGCCGGCGGACAGCTGAATCCGTTCCGGCCAGCACGAAGCACGGGAGAGAACATGCAGGACAAGCACATACCGGTCGGTGGGAATGTTGTCGACCGGGCAACGGCCGTCGTCACCGAGGAATGGTGCCGGGCACTCGACCTGACGGAGCCCTCGCCGGAGGACGACTTCTTCCAGGAGGGCGGGAACTCGCTGCTGATCGCCACCATGATCGACCGGGTGGAGCAGCGGCTCGGCATCGAGTTCCCGGTCGAGGTCGCGTTCATCGACGGCACCCTGGGTGCCATGGCCGAAGCCTGCGCGGAGCGACTCGCGACGGCCGAGGGGACGGCCGAGTGAGCGGCACCCTGCCGCGGCTCGGCGTGCTGCACGCGCCGCACGCGGCGGCGAATCTGCGGGACCTGGTGCTCGCGGGGCGCGACCGGTGCGAGGTCGTGCTCGTCGTGCGCCGCGAAGTCGCCGAGGCAGAACCGGACATGGTCCGCCTCGGACGGGCGCTGGCCACCGTCGAGGTGATCGGCGACGACGTCCCGCGCGAACTGGCCGGTCTGGGCCTGGACGGCCTGGTGACCTTCCACGACGCCGAACTGGAGGCGTACGACGCCGCAGTGCGCGAACTGGGTCTGCCCGGTGCCACCGAGGTCGACCACCCGTGGGACAAGCTGGTGCAGCGGCGCCTGCTGAACGCGGCAGGCGTCTCCACGGTGCGTTCGGCGCCGGTCGACTCGCCGGAGGGGCTGGTGGCCGCGGCCGCGGAGGTCGGGCTGCCCGCCGTCCTCAAACCCCGCCGGGGCACCGCCAGCACGGACCTCAGCTTCCTGACCGGACCCGCCGATCTGGAGGCCGAGCCCGGCCGCCGGGAGCGCTGGTCCGGGCTGGTGCTCGAACAGATGATTGAGCGGGCCGCGCATCCGTCAGGCCGCCGCTGGCTGGCCGACTACGTCTCGGTGGAGACGGTGACCCACCGCGGCGAGCACACGCATGTGGCGGTCTTCGACAAGACACCGCTCGCGGTGGCCGGCGGCGACGGCCCGTGCCGCCACGCGGTCCGCGAGACCGGCGACGTACTGCCCGCGCAACTGCCGCCGCACGTGCACGAGGCGGTGCTCGCCACCACTTCCGCGGCACTGGACGCGCTGACCGTGCGGGACCGGGTGAGCCACACCGAACTGCGGGTGTCGCGGGACGGGGTGGAGGTCATCGAGGTCAACGGCCGGCTCGGCGGCGAAGTGGCCGGGATGATCGGCATGATGGGCGGCTCCGGCCTGGTCCGGGCCGCGTTCGACCTGGCACTGGGCCGCCGGCCCGAGGTCGCCGCCCCGACCCGGCCCGACGTGCTGATCAGCCTGTACGTGCCCTTCCCGGAACGGTCCGGGACGGTCCGCTCGGCCGTCACCCGGACCCGGATACGGGAACTGCCCGGCGTGGTGCGGGTCGACGAGGTCGCACAGCACGGGGCCGCGCGCGCCGACACCGCGTTCCACGCCGTCAAGGTGCTGATCACGGCCGACGACGCGGACTCGGCGGGCCCGCTCGTACACACCGTGGCGACCCGGGTGGCGCGGCTGTTCGAAGCCGACGGCCTGGGCACCGACCCATGGCTCGACCAACTGGCCGGGGACCCCGGCGAGCCCAGCGCGGAGACCGGAGGAACGACCACATGAGCAGGACGGCCGAAGAGGCCCTGCGCGTTGCCCTGCGGCCCGGTGATCCGGGCTACGACGAGGCACGCCGGGTGTGGAACGGAATGATCGACCGGCGGCCCGCCGTCATCGCCCCCTGCTCCGACGCGGGCGACGTGGGCGCCGCGTTGCGGTACGCGACCGCCGAGGGCCTCGCGGTGACGGTGCGCGGCGGCGGTCACAACGTCGCCGGTCTCGCCCTGGCCGACGACGCCCTGCTCATCGATCTCGGCCCGATGCGGCACGTCGACGTCGACCCGGCGCACCGGACGGCGGTCGCCTCGGGCGGGGCGCTGCTCGCGGACCTCGACGGCGCCACCCTGCCGCACGGCCTGGCCTGCCCCGTCGGCGTGGTCTCCGAGACCGGACTCGGCGGACTGGCGCTCGGCGGCGGATACGGCTGGCTGGCCCGCAAATGGGGGCTGACCTGCGACCATCTGATCGCCGCCGAGGTCGTCCTGGCCGACGGCAGCATTGTGCAGGCGTCCGCCGAGAACCATCCGGAACTGTTCTGGGGGCTGCGCGGCGGCGGTGGCAATTTCGGCGTCGTCACCAAGTTCACCCTGCGCCTGCGACCGGTGGGCGACGTCTGGATCCGCTCCGCCGTGTACCCGATCGAGCAGGCCGCCGAAGCCGTGCGGGCCTACCGGGACGCCATGCCCTCGCAGCCCGACGACCTTCAGCTGACCGGAGCCTTCAAGCGGGCACCCGCGGCCGACTGGATACCCGAGCGGCTGCACGGCGAGCCGGTGCTGGCATTCACCACCGTGTGGCTCGGCGCGGAGGGCGGCCCGCAGGCCGCCGCCGAACTGTTCGCCGACTGCCCGCCCGCCGGCACGTTCGACCGGGTCATTCCCTTCGCCGAGCTGCAGGCCATGGGCGACGGCAGCGAGCCGGCCGGCCGGCGGTACTACACCACCTCCGGCTATCTCGCCGACCTGCCCTCCGACGCCGTCGACGTACTCGTCCGGTACGCGGTCGACGGCCTGACCACGTACTCCACCATCGACCTGGGCTACTTCCGGGGCGCGGTGGCACGTGTCGACGACGACGCCACCGCCTTCCCCTCACGGGACGCCTCGTTCATCTGCTCCGCCTCCGCGGCCTGGGACGACCCGGCCGAGGACGACCACGGCCGCGGCTGGGCCGGCGGCCTGATCCGGGACCTCGGGCCATGGCGGTCCGAGGGCAGCTACGTCAACTACACGCAGCGCAGCGGCCGCAGCGCGGCCGACGTCTACGGCGCCCACCGGTACGCCAGACTGGCGGCCCTCAAGGCGCAGGTCGATCCCGCCAATGTGTTCCGCGGAAACCACAACATCAGCCCCTCGCCCACACGCGCCTGAAGGACGGCCTCAATGAAGACTGCTGAAATAGCGGCAGCCGGCTCGCTGAACGCCCCCCGCCTCTGGGCGGATGCCGACGGAGGCTTCCGCCGCTCACTGGGATCCCCCTGGGCACGGCTCGTGGCCGGCCTTCAGGACACCGTCGTGCGCGCCACGTACAACTACGCGCACAGCCGCTCGGTGCGGGCCCTGCACTTCCCCATCACCACCCGGACCGTCACCTGCCCCACCGGCCTGGGCAGCGACTCGGTGCCGGTGCCGGTCCAGGTCAACGGCGTCGAGACGTACCTGGCCGATTCGATGCAGTTCATGCTGGAGTACGGCTGCCGGGTCTCGCCGCAGGGCTGCCACAACATCCTGCCGTGCTTCCGCGGCGACGAGCCCGACGCGACGCACCTCGGCCAGTTCGTCCACAGCGAGGCCGAGATCCCCGGTGACCTGGACGACCTCGTCGACTACGTCAACGGCTACGTACGGGCCATGGCCACCGCCGTGCTCACCGAACACGACGAGACGCTGCGCGCGGCGCTCGGCGACGTCGGCCACCTGGAACGGGTGGCGGTCGGCGACCAGCCCTTCGAACGCCTGCGCTTCGAGGAGGCGGTGCGGCTGCTCGACGGCGAGGGCGTCATCACCTCTGCCGACGGTGCCCGGTCGCTGAGCCGGGCGGCCGAGCGCCGGCTCATGGAACTGGTCGGCGAGTTCGTCTGGGTGACCCACTTCGACCACCTCAGCGTCCCCTTCTACCAGGCGTTCGAGAACGGGAACGAGCGGGTGGCGGAGAACGCGGACCTCTACTTCGGCATCGGCGAGGTGGTCGGGGCCGGGCACCGGCACACCACGGGGGAGCAGGTGCGCGAAGGACTCGCGCTGCACAAGGTGCCCGAGCAGGAGTACGCCTGGTACGCGCAGATGAAGGACGAGGCCCCGATGGTCACCTCCGGATTCGGGCTCGGCGTGGAGCGGTTCCTGCTCTGGGCACTGCGGCACGACGACATCCGTGACATCCCGCTGGTCTCCCGCATCGCGGAAGAGCAGGCCTGGCCGGCCTCGGTCGACCGGCCGTGACCCGGATGCCCGGTGCCCGCCCCCTCTACGACTGGTTCGGCGAGACCGCCGCGCGTACGCCCGACGCGGTCGCGCTCGACACCGCCGAGCGGCGGCTCGGCTATGCGGAACTCGCCGGCCTGGTCGAGCGGACGGCGGCCGGGGTGGCCCGGCACGACACCGCCGTGGTGGGCCTGTGCACCAGCGGTACGCTCGCCGGCTACGTCGGCTACCTGGCCGTGCTGCGGCTGGGCCGCACCGTGGTGCCCATCAGCCCCCGCTCGCCGGCGGCCCGCAACCGCTCGGTCCTGGAACAGGCCGGCGCCGGGCTGGTCCTGGCCGACCGCCCGTCGGCCGGCGCCCTGTGCCCCGCCGACGGCGAGGAGCCGTGGACCGCACCGGTCCAGCTGCTGGAGGAACTCCTCCGGGGCCCGACGGCACCGGCACCGGCACCGGACCGTACGGAACGCCCCGCCTACATCCTGTTCACATCGGGGTCGACCGGCGAGCCGAAGGGCGTGCCGATCAGTCACGCGAATGTGTCGGCGTTCCTCGGCTGTGCGATCGACCGGTACGAACTGGGCCCCGACAGCCGGGTCTCACAGACCTTCGGCTTCACCTTCGACCCCTCCGTCCTGGATCTCTTCGCCACTTGGGGGGCCGGCGGCACGCTGGTGGTGCCGGAGAAGCGCGAACTGCTGATCCCCGCCACATATGCCCGCCGTCGTGCCCTGACCCACTGGTTCTCGGTGCCCTCGGTGATCACGCTCGCCCGGCGGTACCGGGCGCTGCCCCCGGGGTGTCTGCCCGATCTGCGGTGGAGCGTCTTCATGGGCGAGCAACTCACCCTGGACCAGGCACGGACCTGGGCGGCGGCCGCGCCGCACAGCGTGATCGCCAACGCGTTCGGCCCCACCGAACTGACCGTGCTCTGCGCCGACTTCCGGCTGCCCGCCGATCCGCGGGACTGGCCGGAGACCAGCAACGGCACCGTGCCGATCGGTACGCCGTTTCCGCACCTCGATGCCGTCCTGCTGGACGGGAACGGCCGCCCGGCGGACGACGGGGAGCTGTGCGTGCGCGGAGCGCAGCGGTTCGGCGGCTATCTCGTCGGCGATCACAACACCGGCCGGTTCATGAGCCCCGAGGGGGTGCCCCTGGGACCGACGCCGGGGGAGGTGCCGGCCGATCGGTGGTACCGCCCCGGCGACCGGGTGACACGGGAGCAGGGGGTGCTGGTCCATCAGGGCAGGCTGGACCGCCAGGTGAAGGTGCGCGGACAACGCATCGAGCTCGGCGAGGTGGAGACGGCGCTGCGGCGGTGCCCGGGTGTGACCGAGGCGGTGGTGCTCGACGTGCCGCGCACCGGCGAGGGCGTCCACCTGCGGGCCGTGCTCACCGGTGACTCCGGCCCGGGCGCGGACGTCCGTCGCGAAGTGGCCCGGCTGGTCCCGGACTACGCCGTGCCGGAGAGCTTCACCTGGCTGCCGCAGCTGCCGCTCAACCTCAGCGGCAAGGTGGACCACCACGCGCTGCGGCATCTGGTCGCGGACGAGGAAGGGTGCTGATGAGCAAACAACTGTGGCGGTGCCTGCGCCGGCCCGAGGGTGCCGCGGGCACCGTACTCGCGGTCGACTTCGGCCCCCGGCCGAACCAGCAGGGCTTCGCCCGGCTGGCCGCGAACCTGCCGGGCGGGGAGGGGGTCCACCTGACCGTGCCGCTCGGCATTGGCGTGGACCTGCGGGGTGAGGCGGATCCGGACCGCTTCGTGGACCGGTGGTCCGCCGCGCGGCCGGAACCGGACCGCCCGGTACGGGCGATCGTGACGTTCTGCGCCGGTGTCGCGTTCGCCGACGGACTGCGGCGGGCCTGCACCGGCCCGGACGGTCCGCCGGCCCTGGTCACCATCGACCCCACGGAGGTCGCCGGGGCGCTGCTGCGGTCGGAATTCGTGGCCGCCACCGAGACGTTCCGGGCGCACCTGGACGAGCGGATGCTCGCCGATGCCACGGCCGTCTGCGACGCCCTGGCGGATTCGGACGATCTGGCGTCGGTCGCCGAGCGGCTGCGGGACGAGCAGCGGCGCATCGTGGAGCACGCCACGGGCCGGGCCGGGATGCCCGAACACCTGCGGGCGATGCTGTGTGCGCGCTTCGCCGACTACCTCGGCTATCTGGTGGCGGCCGCGCGCCGGACCGGCCCCGTCGAGCACGCGACCGTCATCGCCTCCGCGGACCACCCGCTGCCCGGCTGGTGCGCGGACCACCCGTCACGCCTGGGCACCGTTCACGACGAGCTGCTGGGAGATCCGCGGGTCGCCGAGCTGGTGCACGGGGCGATCAGCTCGTGACCGGCACCGCCGGGCCGGCGGCCGGGGACAGGGCGGCCTCGGCCAGCCGGTCGGTGAGCCGGCGGACCTGCTCGGCGGGGTGAAGCCGGGCGAAGTCCGGCTCCGTGGCGAGGCGGTCGGGCAGCCCGGCGCACCCGGCCGCCGGCGCCCCGGCGCAGATCTCCTGCGCGACGGCCGCCAGCGCGCGCAGATCCCGGGCCACCGCGGCGGGAGCCGGAGGGCCTTCGGTGGCGGCGGCCGCGACGGCGGCGTGATGCCAGTCGGTGATCTGGAGGCCCGGATCGCGCCAGCCGTCCTGCACCGACTCGCCCTGGGCCGGCCGGGGAATCCCCATCACCGCGCGCGTGCTCAGCGCGCGGTGGGCGATCTGCCGGGCATGCGCGTGTGCGAGTCCCGCGCCGATCTGCCGGATCATCCCGGCCCGGACGGCGGGGGTGAAGAGTGAGCGGTACAGGGCCAGGATGTGATCGAGGCGCAGCAGTTGCTTCTTCTCGACATGGAACATCAGCACCGGTCCGGGCGGGTGGTGCTCCAGGGTGTCCACCGTGACGATGCCCGGGTGGTCGAGCTCGCGCAGCAGCAGGTACTCGCGCAGCACCGCCTCGTCGGTCCTGGTGCGCGACGTGCCGGGGGTGTAGACGCGGACCCGGCACGGCGCCTTGTCCCAGACCGTGCTCCATGCGACGAAGTCCTGCCACCGGTCGGTCAGTGCGACCGGTTTGGCGGTCAGCTGCCAGGTGCCGACACGGGGCCAGTGCTCGACCGGATGCATGCCGATCCGGTCCAGCAGTCCGGGCAGGGCCCGCAGGAACCGCCGGCCGGGCCGTTCCGCGCGGTCGCTCGCGGGCTGCGCCAGGAGGTCCCGGCTCACTCGGGGCAGCGACAGGCCGGCCGGTTCGTCGGGGCCGAACACACCTTGCGCGTCGGGTCCGGTGAGGTCGACGGGCGAGCGCGGGTCGCTGAGGAACGCCGACCCGCGTACCGCCGGAACGGTCAGGAACCTGCCGGCCGCGGCCCGGCGCAGCACCTCGGTGAGGTGTCGCGCCTTGACCGCGGCGACATCGCGGGTGCTGTCCGACGCCGTCGTGGTGCCGTTGCGGGTACGCAGCCAGATGCCGCCCTCGTTGCGCAACCGCCCCTGGGACACGTCGACTTCGAGCAGGTGCAGACCGTCGGGACCGGCCACCAGCAGATCGACGCTGTGCAGATGACCGGTGTCCGCCACGAAGGAGAAGTTCGCCCAGGCGCGGTGCGGTCCGTCGTCCGGAAGGGATTGCCGGATGGGTTCCAGGGCCGTGGGCTCGGCCGAGAAGAACCACGGCGCGACAGTCGTCCAGCGATCGTTCTGTATCAAGCGATCGTTCTGTATCAAACGCGAGTTCCTTGAAGGGCTTTGCGAAAGAAGTCAGTCGAGTGAAAAGGCAACGCTAGCAGACCGGGAAGACCACGGAACAGCCGTGCCGGGACGCCCCGAGTCCGGCCGTCGGTGCCCGCCGGCCGGCCTGGGCTGTGATCGCCGTCACGATCGATGGTGCCGCATGTGAACGGCCGATAGCCTCCTGTCTGAGCGGCATTCGTGGATCACCGGGGAAGTCCCGTGCTGCGCAGGCAACTTGCACCCGGCGGCCGGTCCCGGCTCCACGCGCCCCGGGGAGGACCGGGACGCCGTCACCTCCACGCACGGGCGGGACCTCGTCATCAACGGGAATCAGCAGATCGTGGACCCTCTTCGCCGTGACGGACGCGGACACACCCGTCACCCGGACGAACGGGGAGCGGAGGCGGTGCGCCCGGCGGGGCCGGTCCCGCTGTCGTTCGCGCAGCGGCGGCTGTGGTTCCTCAATCTCTGGCAGGGGCCTTCGGCGGCCTCCAACGTGCCGCTGGCGCTGCGGCTCTCGGGCGCGGTGGACCGGGCGGCACTGCGCGCCGCGTTCCAGGACGTCCTGGAACGGCACGACACACTGCGGACGGTGCTCGCCGAGCACGATGGCGAACCGGTGCCGGACGTGGTGCCGGCCGGGCAGGCCGCCCGGTCGGCGCTGACCGAGGAAACGGTGCCCGCCGATATCGGCGGATGGGTCGACGGCGTCGTGCGGCGGGGCTTCGACATCACGGTGGACCTGCCCTTCCGGGCGGTGCTGGGAACGATCTCGCCCACCGAATCGGTCCTGGTGATCGTGGTGCATCTCGTCGCTGGCGACGAACGGTCGACGGTGCCGCTGACCCGGGACCTGGCACAGGCCTATGCGGCGCGTCGTGCCGGGCGGGCCCCCGACCGCCGGCCCCTGCCGGTCCGGTACCGGGACCACGCCCGGCGGCAGCGGGACTTCCTGGGATCGGCCGACGACCCCGGCAGCGTGCTGAGCAGGCAGACCCGGTTCTGGCGCCGCGAGCTCGCGGGCACACCGGCCGAACTGGCCCTGCCGCGCGACCGGCCGCGGCCTGCCCACGCCGTCGGCCCCGGCGCCGTGCTCCGCTTCCACATCGACGCGGAGCCGTACCGGGCCGTCACCGCGCTGGCGGCCGCCCACCGGGTGACCGTCCTCATGGTGCTGCAGGCGGCCCTGGCGGTGACGCTGCAAGGCTTCGGCGCGGGCGACGACATCCCGCTGGGCACCCCGGTCACCGACCGCACCGACGACACCCCGGACGGCCTCGTCGGCTTCTTCGGCAACCTCCTGGTGCTGCGTACCGACCTGTCCGGCGCCCCCGCCTTCCGGCAAGTGCTGGAGCGCGTCCGGGAATCCGGCCGGGCCGCCCACGAGAACCGGCACGTCCCCTTCGACGCCGTCGTCGCAGCACTCGACCCGCCCCGTTCCACCAACCACCACCCCCTCTTCCAGGTCATGCTCGAACTGGGGGAGCGCCCCGAACCCCACCTGGACCTGCCGGGGCTGGACGTCACGCGGGAAAGCCTTCGGACCGGCGTGGCGGAGTTCGACCTGCGGTTCTCGTTCACCGAGCCCACCGGTGAGCAGGACGGACCGCTGGCGGGCGAACTGTGCTACGCGGCCGATCTGTTCGACGCGGTCACCGCGCAACGCCTCGTCCAAGGGCTGCTCCAGGTACTGACGGCGGTCACCGCCGACCCGTCGGCGCCGGTGGCCGGCATCGACGTGGTGACGGCCGCGGACCGGGAGGTGCTGCTGCGGGAACGGAACGACACCCGGCTCCAGTTGCCCGGCGGGGTCCTGCCGGACCTCTTCGCCCGGCAGGCGGCCCGCACCCCCCGGAACCCCGCTGTGGTCTTCGGCGGCCGGGAGTACACCTACGCCCACATCGACGAGGAGTCGAACCGGCTCGCCCGCCACCTGATCTCCCGGGGCATCGGACCGGAGGACCGGGTGGCCGTCGCCCTGCCGCGCTCCGAGCGGCTCGTGGTCGCCCTGCTCGCCGTCCTCAAGGCGGGTGCCGCCTACCTGCCGCTCGATCTCACCCATCCGCAGGCCCGTACGGACCACCTGCTCCGGGACGGCCGCCCGGCCGCGATCCTCACCGACCGGACGGTCCGCACGGCGTCCCTCACCACCACCACGCCGGTGTACTTCACCGACACCGACCTCGGCCACCTTCCCCGTACCCCCGTCACCGCGGCCGACCGCGACTCCCCGCTGCGGCCCGAGCACCCCGCGTACGTCATCTACACCTCAGGCACCACGGGGCTCCCGAAGGGCACCGTCGTGGAGCACCGGGCGGTCGTGAACTTCGTGGCGGCCAACACGGCGGCCTACGCGATCGACGAGGAAACCCGTCTGCTCGGCTTCGCCGCCGTCACGTTCGACGTATCGGTCCTCGAAATCTTCGCCGCCCTGACCTCCGGCGCCACCCTGGTCCTGGCCGACGACGAACAGCGCACCGACCCGAGACTCCTACAGCGGCTGATGAGCGAGGAGTCCGTCACCGTCGCCGACCTCCCACCGGCCCTGCTGCCGATGCTGAAGCCCGGCGGACTTCCCGGGCTGCGGCTGATGTCCGTCGGCGGAGAAGCACCGGCGGGGCGCCTGGTCGACGAATGGGCGACGGCCGACCGGCAGTTCTGGAACGCCTACGGGCCCACCGAGACCACCGTCAGCGCCACCCTCATGCGGTGCCTCCCTCCGGCCGGGGACGGCTCCCCTCCCATCGGGCGGCCGATGGCGAATACCCGGGTGTACGTGCTGGACGACGCGTTGCGGGTCGTACCGCCGGGCGCGACGGGCGAGTTGTACCTGGCCGGGGCGCAGCTGGCACGCGGCTATCTGGGTCGTCCGGGGCTGACGGCCGGACGCTTCGTCGCCGACCCCTTCGGAGCCCCGGGGGAGCGCATGTACCGCACCGGCGACCTGGTGCGCTGGAACACGGACGGCGAGCTCGTCCACGAAGGGCGCGCGGACAGCCAGCTGAAGGTGCGCGGCTTCCGCATCGAAGCCGGTGAGGTCGAGTCGGCGCTGCTGGACCGGCCGGGCGTGGCCGAGGCAGTGGTGCTGGCCCGGGAGGACCGCCCCGGTACCGCCCGGCTGACGGCCTACGTGGTGCCGGCGGGAGAAGCCGGCCCGGGTGCCGTGGAACGGACCCGGCTGCCCGCGGATCTGCGCCGGGCACTGGGCACGCGGCTGCCGGACTACATGGTGCCGTCCGCGATCGTCGTGCTCGACGCGCTGCCGACGACCGTGAACGGCAAGCTCGACCGGAAGGCGCTGCCGCCGCCCGGGAAGTCGCCGGGCAGGGCCGCGCGTGGACCGCGGACGCCGGTCGAGGAACTGCTGGCCGGGATGTTCGCACAGGTGCTGGAGCTGGACGTGGTGGGCGTCCACGACGACTTCTTCGCCCTGGGCGGGCATTCGCTGTCGGCGGTCCGGCTGGTGAGCCGGATCGGCGCGGTACTGGGTGTGCGGCCGTCCGTCCGCGAGCTGTTCGCCGCACCGACGGTGGCCGCGCTCGCGGCCGCCCTGGGCCGCGCCTGACCGGCCACGCCGGGCGGTGGAGGGCGCCGGCCGTCGCCCTCCACCGCCGGAAGCACACCGGTGCTCTACACCGGTTCGACCTCCAGGACGTAGACGCGGGCCAGGTCCTCGACGCGTTTGGCCACGAGCGCGGCGTCCGCGGCGGCGAGGAACACCAGGCCGGTGGTCGAGGCCGAGTGCAGCCGGGGGCTGATGACATCACCCACCCGGGTGGACATCCGGGTCTCGATCACGTCCGGCACGGCCGCCAGCTCGTCGGGGGTGGAGATGCGCACGACCCGGCCGGGGCGCACCGGCAGGTCGCAGTTGGCGATGATCCCGTCCCGCAGCGGCGCCACCGGCCCGCTCACACCGGCCGGACGGCCGAGCGCGGTGTCCATGAAGACCCGCCACAGGTCGATGCCGTACTTCATCCGCACCGCGTCGACGATTCCGCCGCCGGCCGGGCGGCAGGAGATCTCACCGATCACGAACCCGTCCCCGGTCCGGAACAGCTCCATGTGCGTCACACCGCTCTCCAGCCCCAGGGCGTCCACCGTGGCCCGGTGCAGATCGCGGATCACCGCCACGTCCGGATCCTCCTCGGGGAGCAGGTACGAGCCGGTGAAGTCGTCCGTGTGGCCCAGCAGGGGCATGAAGTAGCGCTGTACGGCGGCGAATTCGACGTTGCCGCCCGAGACCACCCCGTCGCAGTGGTACTCGCCCTCCATCTCGACGAACCGTTCGACCAGCAGCGGACACGCCGCGCGACGCAGACCGTCCGCGGCGGGTGAGGCGAGCAGCTCGGTCATCTCCCGGTCCGAGGACAGGGCGAAGGTGTTCATCGAGCCGGTGCCGAGCGTCGGCTTGAGGACCACCGGCCAGCCGAGTTCGGCGGCCGCGGCGGGGGCCTGCGCGAGCGCTCCGATCACCCGGTACGGGGCGACCGGCAGACCTGCCGCGGCCAGCGTCGCCTTCATCACCGCCTTGTGGGAGAAGCAGTTGGCCGTCTCGAAGCCGATCCCGCCCAGCCCCAGGAACGACCGCAGGTACCCACCGGCGGGCAGGCTGCGCTCGGAGGGGGCCACCACGTGGTCGACCGGCTGACGGGAGAGGAGGTCCAGTGCCACCCGGCGGACGGCGGTCAGGTCGGCGATGTCGTCGACGAAGTGCAGGCGGACACCGGGCGCATACATCCGGGCGTACGCGCTCTCGGTGATGACGTCGATCTCGGCGTCGGGGGCCGCTGCGCGCAGCCGGTCCACCGCCTCCGCCTTGCCGGAGTTGACCATCAATATGTGCGCGGGCATGCCCCACTCCTTCTGTTCGGTCGTCCTGACCTCCGGTGCCGGTTCATCGCAGCTGTGTCCGCGCACGGTCGAGGTACCACAGGACGTAGGCGTAGACGGCGAGCCAGGCGTGCGGCGTGGCGAGCGCCCGCTCGTACTTCAGCCAGCCGGCGAGGGCGTTCGCCGCGCCGATGTACAGCCTGGCGCGGAGCACCGTGGGTTCGTCCTCCGCTCCGAGGCCGGCGACCAGACGGTCCTCCAGCCTCTTCAGGCCCTCGTCCACGGTGAACGGTGTCGTCAGACCGGAGAGGTCGAGCACCCCGTCCGCCGCCACGGGCAGCTCCGGCAGGAGGGCCTCGGACGTGCCGTCGGCAATGGCCTGCAGCAGGCCGCTCATCGGCAGCGCGCTGTGCAGCAGGGTGGCGAAGTCGTAGCTGGGATCGCCGAATCCGATGTCCGGCCGGTCCCGGCCGTCCCACACGGTGCGCGGGTCGACGAACACCGGCGAACCGTCCGCGCGCCGCAGCATGTTCTTCAGGTGCACATCACCATGGACCAGACAGCCGGAGCCGGGCAGCAGCGAGGGCGCGACGCCGTCCAGCCAGTGCGTCAGCTCCGTGTAGCCCGGCAGCCGGGCACCGGTCGGAAGGACCACGTCCGCACCGAGCACCGCCGCCGGGTCCCAGCCGGGGAAGAAGGCCCCGAACGTGCCGACGAACCCCTCGTGCTCCCGCACGGCGTGGAATCGCTCGCGCAGGAGGTAGTCGCAGACGCTGGGCCGCTGCTGCCGCGTCGTCGCCGCGTACAGGTCGCCCAGGAGCCGGAGGTGTGGTTCGAGCGCCGGCACGGTGTCCTCGGCGAGGACGAATTTCGCCGGGTCGCCGAAGACGACGTTGTCGAGGGTGAGCGGTTCGACCTGCTCCATCAGGGACGTGGCCTGCTCGCCCTCGCGGTGCACACCGTGCAGCAGGGGGAACAGCGGGGCGGACCCCCGGTCCGCGAGCAGGGTGTTGACCTCGGAGACGAACGCGGTCTCCGCGTCGATCACCTCGCGGGGGCCGACCTTGGCCACCAGCCCGGTGCCCGCCTCGAAGGCCACGATGCCCCGTGAGTCCGCGCCGTTCGCGTACGCGTCCGTCACTCCGGCCGATACGGAGTCGGGGTCGGCCCCCGCGGCCGCCGCCCACTCACGGAGGCGGTCGGTGGTGAGGAGGTCGATGACCGCGCGGGTGTGCGCCACGCTGTCGCCGATGTCGGTGACGAGGAGACCGTCGCGCGGTCCGCCGAGCACCATGGTCCAGCGCAGCAGGAACCGGCCTTCATCGAGGTCGGTGTGCGGCAGCACCGCGGCGTCGTCCTCGGTGAACCGGGCGATGACCTGGCTGAGTTCACCCAGATGAGCGTGCTTCTCGGCAGCTTCGGTGCTCGCCGCGGCGACGTCGATCCCGAGCCGGGACAGCCCGGCCGAGGCGTTCGACAGCAGCAGCATCTGGCTGGTGCAGCCCGAGAGCCGGCGGTGCCGTTCGCCGACCCCGTGGCCGGGATAGGCGAACACCACGGTCACCGCACCCTGCTGAATCGGCGTGCCGTGCCTCTCGAAGACGGCCTGGACGGTGGCGCGTTCCTCGTCGGACGCGATCCGGGTGGCGCCGTGCAGACCGGTGTCCACCGTGGTCGGGATGCTCATGTTTCTCGGTGCTCCTAACGAGACTCGACGGACGCGTTCTCGGTGATGGACTGGACGATCTCGGCGGCCCGCAGGGGCATCAGGGAGAGCAGCACCTCGCTGAACCCGTGCGTGGCCTCCGCGTACCCCTGAAGGTAGATCCGCGGCATGAAGTCCTCGGCGCTCTCGATGGCGTAGTCACGCCGGATCGCGTACCGCTGCGGGGTCTCCATGCGCAGGTGCTCGTCGACGGCGGCGAGCGCGGGGATCGGCATGGGATAGCGGTACCCGGTGGCGAGGACGACGGCGTCGGACTCGACCTGGCTGGTCTCGCCGCTGTCGAGGTGGAAGTAGGTGGCCACCGCGCCTCCGTCGTCCGAGCGGGCCCCGACCAGCTCGGTGAACCTGTGCAGGGCGAGCGAGTCGATCCCGGCGGACTGGTCCTCGTAGTACTCGCGGTAGATCTGCGGAATGACGTCATAGCTCACGCCCGTGTGGGCGGCCAGGCCGTAGTCGTCGATTATCTTCTGCCGGAACTCGCTGTCCTGACGGTGGAACCAGTCGGGGAACTCCGGCAGGAACAGCTCGTTGACGAAGTGGGTGTCGTCCTCGGGCCGCATGGCGAAACCGCGGATGTTCGTGGTGATCCGCGCGTTGGGATACGTGCGGCGCACGTGCATGAACACATCGGCGGAGGTCTGGCCGGAGCCGACGATGTTGAAGTGGTGCGGCGCGGAACGGTCGTCGAACGTGCGGGCCAGCCGCTCCCGGGTCTCGGAGGCGTGGAACACCCGCTCACCGAGTTCGGCGCCGTCGGGGACGTGCGGGGTGCCGCCGGGCGCGATCAGCAGATTGCGGGTGAGTATCGCGGACGTCTCCCCGGTGCTCCGGTCCCGCGAGACCAGCCGCAGCAGCTCCGTGCCGCCGCACTCGGCGGGTACGGGGGTGACGTCGAGGACCTCGGTGTTCCACCGGACCTGCTTGTCGAACTGCGCGGCCGCCCATGCGTAGTAGTCGTTGAACTCCACGCGCGTCGGATAGAAGGTGCGCAGGTTGATGAACTTGCCCAGCCGGCCAGGGCCCTGCTCCGAGAGGTAGTTCAAAAAGGTGTAGCGGCTGCGCGGATTGCGCATCGTGATGAGGTCCTTCGTGAAGGACACCTGCATCTCCGCCCCGGGGAACATGAGCCCCGGGTGCCATGCGAAGCCGGGTTTGCGGTCGAGGAAGACCGCGTCGAGCGGCTGGTCGCACTCCTCCAGGGCGATGGCGACGGCCAGGTTCGAGGGGCCGAAACCGATGCCGACAATGTCGTGGATCTCCGGTTCACCGGGTAGCACGGTGGTCTCTTTCCTGTAGTGGTGATCAGTCGGTGTCGGTGAGGCGCGGACGGGCCGGCCGGTCAGCCGCGCCGGCAGAGGGCGTGGATCCGCCCCTCGATCTGTTCCTCGTCGGCGCCCGCCACCAGGAGGCGGGCCTTTCCGTCCACCGCGTCGACGGGATCACGCCGGCGCTCGGCTTCCTGCGCCGCGGAGAATTCGACCAGCCAGTCCGGCCGGTCGGCGGGAGCACACGGCTCCGGTCCGCCGGTCCACAACAGCCAGCCGGTGCGGACGGCCCCGCCGACCGGCTCCCGCGGCGCCGTCCACAGCCCCGCGGCCAGCAGGCAGGCGGCCCGGGACAGATCGATCCCGTAGGTGTGCCGGACGGCGTTCTTGATCAGTGCCCCGCCGGTCCGGCAGGCCACCTCGCCCGCGAAGAACGTGCCCGAGCCGTCCTCCAGGAACTCCATGTGCAGCACATGGACCCCGTGGCCCAGGGGAAGGGCGGCGACGAATCGCTCGGCGGCGTCGGTGAGCAGCTTCGCGCGGGGCGAGTCCGCGTCGAGCATGACCGAGCCCAGATTGTGGGTGCGGAACCGATGCGGCGGGCTGAGGTAGCGCGACGGCGAGACCAGAAGCACCGAGCCGCCGTCGACGAGTACGTCCACGTGGTGGACCGTGCTCTCGATGTACTGCTCGGCCATCAGGGCGCCGCTGTGCAGGGCGGTGAGCAGGCCGGGGTCGTCGAGGCAGGCCCGCCGCACCGCCTGCGCGTCGGGCAGGACCCGCACTCCGGCGGATCCCGCGCCGTCACGGGGCTTGACGACGACGGTGCCGAGTTCCTCCTGCGCGGCGTGCAGGTCCGCGTAGCAGCGCACCTCGCGGTACGGCACGGCGGGCACCGGACCCCCGTCGAACAGCTGCTTCATGGCGATCTTGTCCCGGAACCGCAGGGCCAGGGCCGAAGAGGTACCGGGAATGCCGAAGAGGGTCCGCGCCTCGGCGGCGCGCAGGACGTCGTCCTCCGAGTTCACGAAGATCCGGTCGGGCCGGTCGGCCTCGCACAGCCGGAACAGCTCGGCGGTCGTGGCCCGCGCCTCGTAGTCGGCCGGCACCGTCACCCGGCGGACCTCCGGGGCGAGATCCTCGGCCCGCCGTACGCTGTCGGCCGAGGTGAGCAGGGTGATCCGGGTCTGGGGGGCGGCCTCCCGGAGCCAGTGGTCGTAGTCCGCGGTCGAGTGGGGCCGTTGCATGATCAGGATGTGGATGTCGGTGCTCCTTCAGCCGTGGCGAGGCGATGGTCGAGTCGGGCGACGGGCAGTGGCAGCAGGAGGGCCGCGCCGAGCAGCAGCGCGGCGAGCGCGGCCCATCCGGCCGTGCCCCAGCCGAGTACGACGACGGTGACCAGCGGCGGGCCGAGCACGTCCTGGGCACTGTTGCCCAGCGCGAAGATCGAGAGGTACTCGGCCTTGCGGTGTTCCGGCGCGTATTTGTACGACAGTTCCCAGGCACCGACCGACTGCCACAGTTCCCCGGCGGTCAGCAGCACGGTCGCGACCACGAGCACGGAGCAGGCGAACAGGGTGCCCAACGGAGCCGCCGCGACGGCGAACATCGCGCAGGAGGCGATCAGCGCGAGTCCGGCCAGGCGCATGGCGCGCAGGCCGCCGCCATCCCGTTCGGCTCCCTTGGCGAGCGGGACCTGGAAGAGGACGGCCAGCACGGTGTTCAGCACCACCAGCGCCGGGACCAGGGCCGTGGGGGCGTCCGTCTCCCGGACGGTCCACAGCGGAAGGGCCACGGCCAGGACGGGCATGTGCACCGCGAGTACGCAACTCACCGCGGTGAGCCCGAGATAGCGCCGGTCGGTGAATCCGTGCAGAAAGCTGAGACCGCCCCGGCGCACGGGCGGCGGCGCCGTCGGCACCTTCAGCCGCGCCAGCAGCAGCGCGGCGAACACGAACGACGCGGCGTCGACGAGAATGATCGTCCGGTACGCCAGGGCCGATCCGTCGGCCATCAGCGGTGCGGTGAGCAGGGCGCCGAGGGAGAAGCCGATGTTGCGGACCGAGCGCATGGTGGCCATGGCGCGCGTGCGGTCCTTGCTCGGCACCGCGACCGACACGACCGCCTGGCTCGCCGGCGAAACCGCACGCTCGACCAGACCCAGGAGTGCCGAAACCACGAAGAAAGCGACCGGCCCGTGGACGAAGGCGAGTGCCGCGAACCACAGCGCACGCCACAGCTGATACGCGATCAGCATCCGCTTGGCTCCCCACCGGTCGGCGAGCACCCCCAGCGGAACCGTCGCCAGGAAGGCGGTCAGACCGGTCGTGGCCAGGCCCAGGCCCACCTGTGCGTCGCTCAGGCCGATCACGCGGATGAAGAAGATCGTGGACCCGGCGAGGTAGAAGCCGGTACCGACGGAGTCGAGCAGCGCGACGAGGGCGAACGACCGGCCGGCCGAGGACTCCGGGACGTAGCTCCGCAGCAGCCGGGAGATCATGAGGTGCGGACGTCGATCAGCCCAGCCGCGGTGGCCGCGTTCAGTGCGGCGTGGGCACCGTTCTCGCCGGTCGCCAGCACATGGCCGATACGGTCCCACGAACTCGCCAGCTCGGCGACCGCCGTGCCCGGTTCCGCGGCGATCTCGACCTCGTGCACGCCGCCCGAGGCCCGGCTCTCCGCCAGCCCCGTGACGCCCCGCACCACACCCGGCCGCGCGGACAGGAACCGGATGGCCGCACCCCGCAGGGCGGGGCCGCGCCGGGGACGGCCGGACTGTCCCAGAACGGCCAGCAGATCGGCCACGATGCGGCCGCCGTGGGCGAGGTCGATCAGCAGGTCGATGCTGTCGCCCGGCAGCCTGCCCGCACACTCGACGAGGTGTGGCCGCACCCCGTCGACCAGAATCCATTCGGCGTGCAGGACGCCGGAGCCGAATCCGGTCGATTCGACCAACAGCCCCATGAGCCCGGTCAGTTCCTCGGTGACGCCCGGTGGGAGCGACGCGGGTACGACATGACCGAGCTCCACCGGTGCCGGACCCGGGTGCAGGAGCTTCTCGGTGACGTTCGTGAACAGGAGCTCACCGCGGTCCACCAGGCACTCGACGCTGACCTCCGGCCCGAACAGCCGTTCCTCGACGAGGAATCGGCCGGGCCCGGCGTGCGGCGAACGCATCTTCGGCTCGTCGGCCGCCGTCGTCGCCTTCCAGGCCGACGACACGTCGTCGTCGGCGCCGAGCAGCCGGACTCCCAGGCTGGCCTGCAGGTTGGCGGGCTTCAGCACGCACCGGCCGCCGTGTTCGGACCGGAAGGCGAGGACGTCCTCGGCGCTCTCCGCCGGCCGCCAGCCGGGCTGCGGCAGTCCGGCGGAATCAGCATGGGCGCGCAGAGCGGTCTTGTCGCGCAGGACCGCCGCGGCCCGGGTACCCGCGCCGGGCAGCCCCCAGGCCTCGGACAGCGCCGCCGCCGCGACCACGCCGTACTCGGTCGCCGGAACGACGGCACGGACACGCTCGGGTCGGGGGAGTGCGCGCACCACCGCGGCGGGGTCCCGTTCGTTCTGAACCGGTGCGTGGACCACCTGCGCGACGCAGGGATGGCGTGCGGCCCTTCGGTGTACGTCACGGACGGCGGCGACGTGTTCGTCCTCCACCACGAGCACCGACCGGGCCGGCAGCAGATCGTCGAGGTCCGAGATCAGCCCCTTGCTGAACCCGCACAGGACATGGGTGATGTCCACGCAGTACTTCCCCCCCCAGGAGTAACAGCGAATGCCGGGCGATGACTTGACGTGCCCGACGCCGTGGGTTAAATCCACGTTCATCTTCCGTGTACTTCCAATTCACCCTAGCGATCAAGCTCCGGCCGTGAAAGTGAAAAGATCGCAAAGTCGTTCGGTGCCACCACCGGTTCCACGGTGCGGCCGTACCCGGGGCGCGCGCATCCTTCGTCCCGTCCGCCGTCGGTGGCTCCCTCGCGTGCAGCGGTGCCGGTATGAATCGACCGGCACGTGATCGTGGGTCAGCTCCAGGTGGTTCTTGTCGAGCCCGCCCCAGGAAGCCGCCGGAGTGTTCGAGGCCACAGCACAGCTGGACCCCCATGAGCAGGGCGACGTCTGCAAGGAGCCGGACGTTCCCTACCTGCCCCGAGGTCGGCCATGACGGAGAAAGGCGCGGCGGCCTTCACCACGCCGGTGAAGACCTCACCTTCCCGGTAGGCCCTGCTGGCAGGGCCATTGTCTGCCGATGCCGGACCGCCCGGCTTCGGCAGCCCACCCCCGTCCCACCTGCCCGGTTCGCGTCCTGCCCCGTGGCGCGCGGGTGTCGTGGGGGCGGGTGCGCGAGGATTGGGCCCATGGCCAACCGACTTGCGCAGACCACCTCCCCGTACCTCCTTCAGCACGCCGACAATCCCGTCGACTGGTGGCCCTGGTCGGCCGAGGCGTTCGAGGAGGCGCGGCGGCGGAACGTCCCGGTGTTCCTCAGCGTCGGTTACAGCTCCTGCCACTGGTGTCACGTCATGGCGCACGAGAGCTTCGAGGACGAAGCCGTCGCCGCGTACATGAACGAACACTTCGTCAACGTCAAGGTGGACCGCGAGGAGCGCCCCGACGTGGACGCCGTCTACATGGAGGCCGTGCAGGCCGCCACCGGGCAGGGCGGCTGGCCCATGTCCGTCTTCATGACGCCGGCCGGGGAGCCCTTCTACTTCGGTACGTACTTCCCGCCCGGGCCCCGGCACGGGATGCCGTCCTTCTTGCAGGTGCTCGAAGGCGTTCGCAGCGCCTGGACGGAACGGCGTTCGGAGGTCGGGGAGGTCGCCGCGAAGATCACCCGCGATCTGGCGGAGCGGCAGCTGGAGCACGGGGACGGCGGGCTCCCCGGCGAGGCGGAGCTGGCGCGCGCGCTGCTGGGCATCAGCCGGGAGTACGACCCTCAGAGCGGCTGGCTCGGCTCCGGCGACACCAGGTTCCCGCCGGGCATGACGATCGAGTTTCTGCTGCGCCACCACGCCCGGACGGAGTCCGCGGGGGCGCTGGAGATGGCCGAGGGGCTGGGCGGGGCCATGGCGCGGTCGAGCCTCTTCGACCAGCTGGGCGGGGGCTTCCACCGGTACGTGCTGCGCCAGCGGCCCGGGGGCACCCTGGTGCCGCACTTCGAGAAGATGCTCTACGACAACGCGCTGCTCTGCCGGGTCTACGCGCACCTGTGGCGGACCACCGGCTCGGAGCAGGCCCGCCGGGTCGCCCTGGAGACCGCCGACTTCATGGTCCGTGAACTGCGCACCGCCGAGGGCGGTTTCGCCTCCGCGCTCGACGCCGACAGCGAGGACGGCGACGGGCGGCACGTCGAGGGCGCGTACTACGTGTGGACGCCCGCACAGCTGCGGGAGGTGCTCGGCGACCAGGACGCCGTCTTCGCCGCGGAGTACTTCGGGGTGACGGAGGAGGGCACCTTCGAGGAGGGATCCTCGGTGCTCCGGCTCGCGCCGGAGGGCGTCGGGGCGGACCCGGACCGGGTCGCCCGGGTGCGGGCCGCGCTGCTCGCCGCCCGGGAACCGCGCCCGCACCCGGGCCGGGACGACAAGGTGGTCGCCGCCTGGAACGGTCTGGCGATCGCCGCGCTCGCCGAGACCGGGGCGTACTTCGACCGGCCCGACCTCGTCGAGCGCGCCACCGAGGCCGCCGACCTGCTGGTCCGGGTGCACATGGGTGCCGTCGCCCGGCTGGACCGTACGTCCAGGGACGGGCGCCCCGGCGGGCACGCCGGGGTCCTGGAGGACTACGGAGACGTGGCCGAGGGCTTCCTCGCGCTGGCCGCGGTCACCGGCGAGGGCGTCTGGCTGGAGTTCGCCGGCTTCCTGCTCGACATCGTGCTCCAGCACTTCACCGGCGAGGGCGGCCTGCTGTACGACACGGCGGACGACGCCGAGCGGCTGATCCGCCGCCCGCAGGACCCCACCGACAACGCGACCCCGGCCGGCTGGACGGCGGCGGCCGGGGCGCTCCTGTCGTACGCCGCGCACACCGGCTCCGAGGCCCACCGCGCCGCAGCGGAGGGCGCGCTCGGCGTGATCAAGGCGCTCGGGCCGCGCGCCCCCCGGTTCACCAGCTGGGGTCTCGCCGTCGCGGAGGCGCTGCTGGACGGGCCGCGCGAGGTCGCCGTCGCCGGACCGGTCGGCGGGGAGCTGCACCGTGCGGCGCTGCTGGGTACGGCGCCGGGCGCGGTGGTGGCGGCGGGGGAGACGGGCGGCGCCGAGTTCCCGCTGCTCGCGGACCGGCCGATGGTGGGCGACGCGCCGACCGCGTACGTGTGCAGGCACTTCGTGTGCGACGCGCCGACGACGGACGCACAGGAGCTGGCGCGGAGTCTCGGCGGCCGGTGACATCCGCCGGGTGAGACCGGGGGCCCGGCCCCCGGTCAGAGCCTCAGACCGCCCTCCAGGGTGTCCAGGGCCCGGCCGGTCATCGCGACGAGGTCGCCCTCCTGGCCCTGCTCGCCCCAGTACAGCGTCACCTCGCGCAGTGTGCCCAGCACCGCCGCGACGAACACCCGGACCGCCAGATCACCGGGCTCGCGGCCGGTGCGGGCGGCGATCGCGTCGGCCAGCACCCCGGCCGTGCCCGACATGCTCCGCGTCATCCGGGCCCGGACGGCCGGCACCTCCACCATCAGCCGGGTCCGCTGCCGCAGCTCCTGCTCCCCGGTCGCCAGGAGCTCCGCGAGCACCTCGGCCAGGACGTGCCGGAGCGACTCCAGCGGCGGTTCCCCGGCCGGGCGGCCGCGCAGGGCGGCCGCCAGCGCCCGGTCGTACTCGTCGGTGAGGACGATGTCCTCCTTGGCCGGGAAGTACCGGAAGACGGTACTGGGCGACACCTCGGCCGCCGCCGCGATCTGCTCCACCGTCGTCGCCTCGTACCCCTGCTCGGCGATCAGCCGGTACGCGGCCCGCCGGATCGCGATCCGGGTCCGGAGCTTCTTCCGCTCGCGGAGTCCCGGCTGCGGCGGCGTTCCCGGAGCGGAAACGGAAGGGGTACGGGAGGTGACGGCCATGGCCGTCATTGTCCGGCATCGGCGGGGCGCCGGCACCGGCCGGGGCGCTGCTCAGTGGTGGTTGTAGGCGACCAGCGAGATGCCGACGTAATGCACCACGAAGGCCGCCAGGGTCAGCGAGTGGAACACCTCGTGGAAGCCGAACCAGCGCGGCGAGGGGTTGGGCCGCTTGATGCCGTAGATGACGCCGCCGGCGCTGTAGAGCAGCCCGCCGACGACGACCAGCACCAGCACGGCGATCCCGCCGGTGCGCATGAAGTCCGGCAGGAAGAAGACCGCGGCCCAGCCCATCGCCAGGTAGCAGGGCGTGTAGAGCCAGCGCGGGGCGCCGACCCAGAACACCCGGAAGGCGATCCCCGCGGCGGCGGCCGCCCAGACCGCCCACAGCAGCGGTGTCCCGGTGGACTCGGGGAGCAGCAGCAGGGTCAGCGGGGTGTACGTGCCCGCGATGATCAGGAAGATGTTGGCGTGGTCGAGCCGGCGGAGCACCGCCTCGCCGCGCGGACCCCAGGTGCCCCGGTGGTAGAGCGCGCTCACACCGAACAGCAGGCACGCGGTCAGGGTGTAGATGCCGCAGGCGATCCGGCCGACGGAGCTGTCGGTGAACGCGATCAGCACCACCCCCGCGACGATCACGGCGGGGAACATCCCGGCATGCAGCCAGCCGCGCATGCGCGGCTTCACCGGGACGGGATCGGACTCGGCTGGTTCCAGCCCGGCGGACCCGGGCGCGGTGGCGGCGGCAGTCATTCCCGCATCGTACCTACGCGACCGTAGGTACGGCCTCCCCCCGTGGCCGTAACCGATATGAGTGGCCATGCTCACGTGTGCGTCCCCCTGGACATATGGGCGAAACGGTCGGATGATCAAATGAGTGCGGTCGGCACCGGATGAGCGCCAGCGGGATTCGAAGGGGTAGAAGCATCCGGGTCGCAGCCCCCACGGGGCAACTACCAAACAGACACCCTCAACAAGGAGCGATCGTGGCGCGCGACATCGCGGCTCCCCTCACCGTCCCCACCGATCACCAGGAGCTCGTCTCCTGGGTGAACGAGATCGCAGCGATAACCGAGCCGGACCGGGTGGTCTGGTGCGACGGCTCCGAGGCCGAGTACGAGCGCCTGTGCGGGGAGCTCGTGGCCAGGGGCACGTTCACCAAGCTCGACGAGACCAAGCGCCCGAACTCGTACTACGCCGCGTCCGACCCGAGCGACGTCGCCCGCGTCGAGGACCGTACGTTCATCTGCTCCGAGAAGGAGGAGGACGCCGGTCCGACGAACCACTGGAAGGCCCCCGCCGAGATGCGGGAGATCTTCACCGGTGAGAAGGGTGTCTTCCGCGGCTCGATGCGCGGTCGCACGATGTACGTCGTCCCGTTCTGCATGGGCCCCGTCGGCTCCCCGCTCTCCGCGATCGGCGTCGAGATCACCGACTCCGCCTACGTCGCCGTCTCGATGCGCACCATGACCCGCATGGGACAGGCCGTCCTGGACGAGCTGGGCACCGACGGCTTCTTCGTCAAGGCCGTCCACACGCTGGGCGCGCCCCTGGCGGAGGGCCAGGAGGACGTTCCGTGGCCGTGCAACACCACCAAGTACATCTCGCACTTCCCCGAGGACCGCGAGATCTGGTCCTACGGCTCCGGCTACGGCGGCAACGCCCTGCTCGGCAAGAAGTGCTACGCGCTGCGCATCGCCTCCGTCATGGCGCGTGACGAGGGCTGGCTCGCCGAGCACATGCTGATCCTCAAGCTCACCCCGCCGCAGGGCGATTCGAAGTACGTCGCGGCCGCGTTCCCGTCGGCCTGCGGCAAGACCAACCTCGCCATGCTGGAGCCGACGATCCCCGGCTGGACCGTGGAGACCATCGGCGACGACATCGCCTGGATGCGCTTCGGCGAGGACGGCCAGCTGTACGCGATCAACCCGGAGGCGGGCTTCTTCGGCGTCGCGCCCGGCACCGGCGAGCACACCAACGCCAACGCGATGAAGACCATGTGGGGCAACTCCGTCTTCACCAACGTCGCGCTCACCGACGACGGCGACGTGTGGTGGGAGGGCATGACGGAGACCGCTCCGGCCCACCTCACCGACTGGAAGGGCAACGACTGGACGCCCGCGTCCGACACCCCGGCCGCCCACCCCAACGCCCGCTTCACCGTCCCGGCCGGCCAGTGCCCGATCATCGCGCCCGAGTGGGAGGACCCGAAGGGCGTGCCGATCTCGGCGATCCTCTTCGGCGGCCGCCGCGCCTCGGCCGTCCCGCTGGTCACCGAGTCCTTCACCTGGCAGCACGGCGTCTTCCTCGGGGCCAACGTGGCCTCCGAGAAGACCGCCGCCGCCGAGGGCAAGGTCGGCGAGCTGCGCCGCGACCCGTTCGCCATGCTGCCGTTCTGCGGCTACAACATGGGCGATTACATGAACCACTGGGTCAAGGTCGGTGCTGACAAGGACCAGGACAGGCTCCCGAAGATCTACTACGTGAACTGGTTCCGCAAGAACGACGCGGGCAAGTTCGTGTGGCCCGGCTTCGGTGAGAACAGCCGCGTCCTGAAGTGGATCGTCGAGCGCCTCGAGGGCAGGGCCGAGGGCGTCGAGACCCCGATCGGCATCCTGCCGGCCAAGGGCTCCCTCGACACCGACGGCCTGGACCTCTCCGAGTCCGACCTGGACTTCCTGCTCGACGTCGACAAGGAGATCTGGCGCGAGGAGGCGGCGCTGGTCCCCGACCACCTCAACACCTTCGGCGACCACACGCCGAAGGAGCTGTGGGACGAGTACCGCGCCCTGGTCCAGCGCCTGGGCTGATGCCCCGGGCGCACCCCGCACACCCCGCGGCCGGGCCCCGGACATCCGCCCTGACCTGTGGGGTCGACAGCCCGCCGCGGTACGGCCCCCGGAATCCCCTCACGACACGATTCCGGGGGCCGCCCCCTTTCTCCGGCCTTCCACCGGGACTACCCGTTGCGCCCCCGGTCCTCCAGATAGCGGGTGTGGGTCTGCTGCCGGCGGGCCTCCGCCTCCCGCAGCGCCGTCGCCAGCTCCTCGACCTCCCGGTGCAGCAGTGTCAGCTGCCGTTCCAGATGGCGCTCGGGCGGCTCCGCGCCCGGCACCATCCGGGTCCACGGGCGGATCCGTACGAACGCGTCGACCGACTCCAGGACGTCCTGGCGCACGGCACGCGCCAGGACGTGCACGCCTTCCGGGTCGGCGGCCAGCGCCTCGGCGACCGGTCCGGGGGCGAGCAGCCCGTCGAGCAGAGCGGTCAGTTCGGTGAGCCGGCCGGACGCGGCGGGCGGCAGCTCCACCTCGTCCAGATACCCGCACAGGGCCGCGTAGTCGGTCCGTACCGCGTCCAGCTGGGTCGACGGATCGGGGAAGACCGGGACGGCGGGCCGCTCGGGCGGCGCGATCAGCGCTCCCGCGCCGTACAGCCCGACGACCACCACCGGCCAGTACGCCCCGGCGAGGCCGGTGAAGGTGAGGGCGAGGCCGGCGATCCCGCAGGCGCTCCCGGTGAGGTTCTTCCGCGACTCCAGGTAGGCCAGCACCCGGTTGGGTCCGCCTCCGGGACCGCCCGGCGGCTTACTGGTATCCACGGATCTCCTCGAAGGCGCCGTCCAGCGAGCCGGGCCCCTGTTCCTTCGTCGCGTCGAAGAGCCGGCCGCCGGTCAGCGCGGCGATCCGGTCCAGCTCGCCCCGGTCCGAGTCGCCGAAGACGATCGGGAAGACCGGGGTGACCCGGCGCTCGGCCGGCAGCGCACGGTAGTAGGAGCTGAATCCGGCGGCCGTGTCGCCCGTGGTGTTCTCGCCGTCCGTCATCAGCACGATCGAGGTGAACGCGGACTCGGTGCCGTCGCCGATCTGCTCGTAGGCCGACTTCAGGCTCGAATAGACCGCTGTCTCGCCACCGGCCGTCAGCGCGGCCGTGTCCGCCTTGATGGCCGCCAGGCCCCGCCGCGGATCCGCCGGGTCGACCGTGTGCGTACGGACCTGCTTCACCGACGAGCCGAACGGCAGCAGTGTGACCTCCTCCCGTTCCCGGAAGTCCCCGGTCAGCCCGGTCAGCGCCGCCTTCAGCGCCGTCAGCCGGTCGCCCGCCATCGAGCCGGAGGTGTCCAGCACGTACACGGTGCGCGAGGGCCGCCGGAGCTTGTTCTCGTAGCTGTGCAGCAGCCCGTCGGCCACGGACCGGGAGCCGGGGAACGGCAGTTCGCGACGCGCGTCGGCGGCGAGCGGCGCGGCGGGCCGCACCGAGGGCACGACCGGGCGGCGGAAGGTGTCCCGGGTCAGCTTCCGCTGCACGTCCGGGGTCCGCAGATACGCGGTCAGCGCGCGGACCGAGTCCTTCGCCTCGGGAGCGGCGGCGGCCAGCGCGCTGAGCGGGTAGTCGGCCGTCACCACCCCGTCGCGGGGGCGGATCACGGTCAGCCCGGTGTGGCTGTCGCGGTTCAGCGAGAGCAGCACCGACTCGTAGTTGATCAGCGCGTCGACATTGCCGCGCCGGGCGTACGCGGTGGCCAGCCAGCCCGAGGAGCCGGAGGTCAGCCGCTGCCCCGCGAAGAACTCCTTCAGCTTTCCGCTCGCGCCCCGGACATCGGCGTCGGTCAGCGCGGACTGCGCGCCCGACAGTCCGGAGGCGACCGAGACCAGTGTGGAGAAACCGGAGTTGGAACGGTCCGGATCGGTCATCCCGTACGTCAGCCGGCCCTCGGCGACCGCCCGGTGCACCTGCGACCAGGTCACGTCCGAGGGCTTCCAGCCCAGCCGCTTCACGGTCGCCGGACGGACCCCGAGGGCGACCGGCGAAACCATCAGCGGGGTCTCCGACGTGATGCGCCTCGCCGCGTCCGGACGTAGCCGCAGATAGTCGTTGGACGACAGCCAGACCGCGTCGTACGCCCCGTCCGCCTTCCCGGAGCCGAGCAGCTCGACGGCGTCCAGGGTGCCGGTCCAGGTGGGCCGCACGGTGATCCCGGTGGCCTTCCGGGCCTCCGCCAACAGGGGCTTCATGTCGGCGAGTTCACTGGATGCGAGGATCCGCAGCGTGCCGGCCCGCGGCTTTCCGTCGTCCTTTCCGGCCCCACCGGACGTACCGGCCCCACCGGACGTACCGGCCCCACCGGACGTACCGGATCCACCGGATGTACCGGACCCACCGGCCGCACCGCCCGCACCGTCGTCCGAGGCGGAACAGGCGGCGAGCGGGGCGAGCACGGCGACGGCCAGCAGCGCGACCAGCGAGCGGGCGACCCGGCGCCGAAGCCGTCTCAGCCGCCGCCGGGGACGGTGCGTCATCCGAGACCACCGCCCTCCAGTACGCCCGCCGACCGGCTGCGCTCCAAGTGGGCGCCGGCCTGCTGGAGTTCGGAGGTCAGCGACTCCACGGTCGCCGCCATCGACTCGGTGGCCTGCGCCTTGTACGTGTCGATGGCGTCGAGCGTCCGGTAGATCTGCTGGAACGCGGTACGCAGCGTCTCCGCGCTCACCGCCGGATCGGCGGCTATGCGCTGGGTCTCGCCGCTCTGGCCGGCGAGCATCTCCGCGTTGCCGCGGATCAGGTCCTCGGTGGTGGAGCGCAGCACCTGCACCTGCTCGGTCACCTTGCGCTGGTTCTCCAGCGCCGAGGCGAGCATCACGGCGATCCGCAGCGCGGAGACGGTGGTGGTCGCGGCCCGGTCGACGCCCCTGATGAGCTCGTCGTTGTTGCGCCGTACGACATCCATCGCGAGGTATCCCTGGGCGCAGACCGCGAGTTGGGTGAGCAGGTCCTGGTGCTTCTGCCGTACGGGGAAGAGCACATCGGCCCGCAGCGCGTCCGCCCGCGCCGGGTCGGTGGCCGCGGCCTCGGCGACGCGCTGCTCGACGGCGCCGTCCAGCGCCTCGGTGAGCACCACGTACTCCTGGAGCTTGCCCATGGTCTCCCAGAGCCGGGTGCGCTCGGTGTGCAGGGCGGCGTTGTCGCGGCGCAGCTCGTCCTGCCCGCCGCGCAGCGAGCCCACGATCCGGTTCAGGGTGGCCTGGGAGGAGGCGTACTTGGCGACGTGGTCGCGGATCCTGTTGCCGCCGGGCAGCCTGGACAGCAGCCGGCGGGCGCCGCGGCCCGGGGTGTCGCGCGGGTCGAGGTCCTCGACGGTGCGGCGCAGCTCGACCAGGGACGAACCGACCTTGGACTGCGCGTCCACGCCCCCGGAGCCGGCCAGCGAGCGGACGGTGCGGTCCAGCATCCGGTTGGACTGCTGGGCGGCGCTGCGGATGTCGCCCTGCCCGAGAGCGGTGATCTCCCCGATCCGGGTGGTGAATTCGGGCGACCGGGCGTCGAGCCCGGAGAGGGCGCCGACGTACTCCGTGGCGCGGCGCGTCATCTCCGTGCGCACCGCTTCGTCGACCGGCACGAGACCGGCCGCCTGCTCGGCCCGGACCGGGGCGACCGGTTCCGGCGGGGTGAGGACCAGCGGCGGGGCGGAGTCGCCCGGCGGGGTGAGACTGAGCGGCTGTGGCTCTTCGGTCATGGCTGAGGTCTCCAGGAAGGCGTGTGTGGTCAGCCGCGGGTCCGCCGGGCCATCGCGCGCAGCACCTCGGCGGTGGGCACGGGCGCCTGGCGGACCCCGGTCAGCTTCTGGTCGATGTAGTCGGTGTGGTCCGCGGTGGCGGCGGTGAACTCGGCCGCGGCGCCCTGGGGCCGGAAGCCGTGCCGTACGGCGAGCTCACGCAGCCGCGGATCGGTGGAGAGCAGCTCACCCAGCCGCCGGCCGGTTCCGGTCAGGGGCACGAGGGTGTGGTCGCTGGAGACGGTGGTGTCGGGATAGAGGAGGACCAGGTCCCCGGCGTCCTGGCGCTGTGTCAGCAGCGAGGCGACCTGCGACTCGTACACCAGGACCAGCGGATTGCCGACCCCGCTGATGAAGTCCCGGAACGGGGCGTCGCTGCTGGTCTGCTGCGCCCCCTGCACCTGGATCAGCTTCTTCAGCAGTGGTGCGGTGCGGTCGACGGCGGCGGCGTCCGCGGCGACCCGGCCGCCGTCGGCGACGTACGAGGCGGCGGCGAGGTAGAGGGCGCCGGAGTTGGAGGAGACGGGGTCGGTGCTGGTGATGAACACCGTCCCGGTCAACTCGGCGTGTTCTTCCGCCCCCTTGAGCTGCTGCCAGGTGCGGTCCGACCGGGCGGCCCGGAGATAGGGGCCCATCAGCAGTCTGCCGCTGGACTTCCCGCTCAGTGCGGCGAGCCCGTTGTCCGCCAGGACCTGGGCGGCGGCGCGGTGCGCGACGACGACCAGCGGCGAGTAGAAGGGCCTGAGCGGCCCGCCCTTGACGGCGGACCGGCGCTGCAGCTCGTCGGCCGGGGCCTTGGAGCTGGGGAAGGCGAAGTCGTAGCCCTTGAGGGGGAGTTGGTCCATGGCCCAGGACCCGGACGTCTCCGCCTTGACGGTGAGCCCCTTGGCGGCGAGGGCCTTCACCACGTCGGGGTCGGCGAAGAACTCCGCCTTCTCCGAACCGATCACTCCGCGCACGGTCTTCGTTGCCGTGCTCTTGTCCTCGCTGTCGCGGCCTGCTGCGACGGCCACTGCCACTCCGCCGATCAGCAGCACCGCCAGGACGATTCCCACGATGCGTCTCACACGCGAAGCCTGCTCGCGGAAACCCACATTCCAGGCGGAGTTGGGTGGACGGAAGGTTAAGCGATGATCCCAGTACGCAACGGCGGCGGAACGGGATCGGGAACAACTGCCCGCCGGGCGGGGGCGAATGGCACCCGGCCCGCGCGCCTCGACGGCACGTGGACCGGGGCCGTCAGTGGGCGCCGACCAGTCGTGCCGAGGCGGCGGGGGCGGCGAGCGCCGCGGTGTGGGCGTCCATGCGCTCGGCCGCGAGGATCGCGACGGCCGTGTCGGCGCGGGACGCGGCCACCACCAGTGCCCGGCCCGCGAGGGCGTGGGCGCGGCGGTGCAGCGCCGACGCGGGAGCGTCGGTCCGGCCGGCGTGCCGGGCGGGCGGCGCGCCGCGCAGCCTGGCGACCTGCTCGGCGATGTGGTCGCCCGCCTCGCCGATGCCCAGCTCGTCGGTGACCGCGAGGAGCGCGGCCAGGTGCCCGGCGAGCTGGATGTCCAGTTCTTCCTCACGGGAACGGTGCGGGAAGTCGTCGGCGTGGTCGGCCGGTGTGTGGACCGATTTGGTGCGGATCGGTTCGTACATGGATGGCCTCCTGGTGTTGCAGTGGGACCATCCTACCTTGGATTCAGTCTAAAGTTATTTGCTATCGATTCCGGGTTCCGCGGAATCCTCGGCGGCCGGCCGCTACGGCTGCCCGTACCCGTCCAGGAAGTGCGCGATCCGGGTCACCGCGTCCGTCAGGTCCTCGACCGTCGGCAGCGTCACCACCCGGAAGTGATCGGGCTCGGGCCAGTTGAACCCGGTACCGTGCACGACCATGATCTTCTCGGCCCGCAGCAGGTCGAGCACCATCTGCCGGTCGTCCTTGATCTTGTAGACCTTGGGGTCCAGGCGCGGGAAGAGATACAGCGCCCCCTTCGGCTTCACACAGGTCACGCCGGGGATCTGCGTCAGCAGGTCGTACGCGGTGTCCCGCTGCTCCAGGATCCGCCCGCCCGGCAGCACCAGATCGTCGATCGACTGCCGCCCGCCGAGCGCGGTGGCCACGGCGTGCTGCGAGGGCATGTTGGCGCAGAGCCGCATGTTGGCGAGGATCGTCAGCCCCTCGATGTACGAGGAGGCGTGCGCCTTCGGACCGCAGACCGCCAGCCAGCCCGACCGGTAGCCGGCCACCCGGTAGTTCTTGGAGAGCCCGTTGAAGGTGAGCACCATCAGATCGGGCGCGATCGTCGCGGTCGGGGTGTGGGTCGCCCCGTCGTACAGGATCCGGTCGTAGATCTCGTCGGAGCAGATGACCAGGTTGTGGCGCCGGGCGATCTCCGTCAGCCCGCGCAGCATCTCGTCGTCGTACACCGCACCCGTCGGATTGTTCGGGTTGATGATCACGAGGGCCTTGGTGCGGTCGGTGATCCTCCGCTCGATGTCGGCGAGGTCCGGCATCCAGTCGGACTGCTCGTCGCACCGGTAGTGCACGGCCGTGCCACCGGCCAGCGACACCGAGGCGGTCCACAGCGGATAGTCCGGAGCCGGTACGAGGACCTCGTCGCCGTCGTCGAGCAGAGCCTGCATCGACATCTGGATCAGCTCGGAGACGCCGTTGCCCAGGTAGATGTCCTCGACGTCGAGGTCGATCCCCTTGGTCTGGTAGTGCTGCATCACCGCCCGCCGCGCGGACAGCAGCCCCTTCGCGTCGCCGTAGCCGTGCGCCCCGGAGAGGTTGCGCAGTATGTCCTCAAGGATCTCGGGCGGGCACTCGAACCCGAACGCGGCAGGGTTGCCGGTGTTCAGCTTGAGGATGCGGTGACCGGCTGCTTCCAGCCGCATCGCCTCCTCCAGTACGGGGCCCCGGATTTCGTAACAGACATTGGCGAGCTTCGTGGACTGGATGACCTGCATGTCAGGGAGCTTACGACCGCGCCCCGCGCGCTGCCCGGCCCTGCCCCGCAGGTTGCCCCACCCGGGTATTTCCGCCCGCCACCCCGTCTTCCATAGCCATGCGCCCACCCGTCCGTGACCGTGGGAACGCCGGGCGGGACGGCGGCAGGGCTTCGAATGCGGTGGAACGGGGGCGTGACGGACACGGACGGGTGAGATGCGCCACGACGCCGCCCCTCCGCCGCCCCGTCCGCTAATCCGGCAGCCGGATGCCCGCGGGCAGACGGAGACCGAAGTCGCTCGCCAGTACGCGCAGCACCTCGTCGCCGTCCGCGAGCTCGCGCACCTCCGGGGTGCCGTCCGGTGCGGTGACCGTGAGGGTGCGGCCGGTCAGCGACAGGTGGCAGTCCGGGGTGGTGCGCTGGGCGTACACCCGCTGCGAGAACGGGGAGCGCGGGTTGGTCGCGATGTGCCAGTTGATCACCTCGTAGTCCGGCGCCTCGAAGGGCTCCGGCGTAAAGGCGTACTGGGACTCCCACGCCCCGTCGGCGGTGTACGCCTGCAGCTCCCACCGCTCCAGTGGCCCGTCGTGCGGTGTGGTCACGAGCCGGTGGCGGCGCGGGGCGTCGCGCAGTTCGGCGCCGACGACCAGTGGGATCGGCTCCAGCAGCGCGCCGAGGGCGCCGAAGCCGACATCCGCCAGGTACGGCGTCGCCTCGCCCGGCACCTCGGCCAGCATCAGCATGTGCGTGCGCGGCCGGATCTCGCCGGGCCGGGCACCCGCCACGACCCGCGCGCACAGCAGCGTGATCCTGAAGCCGAGCGCGGTCAGCGCGGCGGCGAGCAGGGTGTTGTGCTCGTAGCAGTACCCGCCGCGCCCGCCGCGTACCAGCTTCGCCTCCAGGTCCGCGAGCGCCAGCGAGGGCGCGCTGCCGAGGACCGGGTCCAGGTTCTCGAACGGGATGCCCAGCGCATGGGCCCGGTGCACGGAGCGCAGCACCTCCGCGGTCGGCCGGCGCTCCCCGGTCCAGCCGATGCGGGCGAGGTAGGCGTCGAGGTCGGGCAGGCGGTCGCGGTCGGAGGTCATGCCCCCGACAGTACGCAGCGGGGCCGGCCGGCCGCCTCCGGCCCGGGACGGAGGATTCCTGGTCCTCAGGCCCCCGGTCGCCGGGCCGGGATACCTCAGATGTCCATCAAGTCGGGTGAGGTGGTGCCCGGTCCGGGCAGGATGGCCTCATGATCGGAAACAGGAAGCAGAATCCGGCCGTGGTCGTGGTGCGCGACGCGGAGACCATCGGTGCGGCGCTGCGGCAGGCGCTGGAGACCGCGGGCGCCGAAGAGCGCCCCGGCCTGGAGCGGGCCCTCGCCGTGGTCGCCGACGCGGCCGGCGCATCGGACGCCGAGTCGCGGGGCAGCTGGGCGGGGCGCCGGATCAGGGCGGCCGGCCACCAGGGCCCGCTCGACGCGGTCGCGGCGGTCAAGGCACTCCGCGAGGCCGAGCCGGGCCTGAGCCTGCTTCAGGCGGTGCAGCTGTCGAAGGAGGCGGCCGCGACGGAGGCCGCGTAGTCGCGCGGGGGCCGGGGCCGTCCTGCGGGCACGACAGCCCCGGAAGAACGCGCACGAGGTGCCCGGCGCCCCGCCGTGGAGTCCCCGCCGTGCGGTCCCCGCTGTGGGGTTCCCGCCATGGACCGGCGGACATGGCGCGACGCGTACGACGACCCCGTCCTGAAGGGTCCGGCACCGTCCGGCCCGGCTTCGCCGCACCCGATCGGGCCGCCGCCTGACACGGGCCGCCGTCTGACACGGGCCGCCGTCTGACACGGGCCGCCGCCTGACTGGGGCCGCCACCCGACCGTACGGGCAGGATGTCGGGCCTGCGGGGTGCGCGGGCCCCCTGGCGTACGAGTACGAGGGGGGTCGACCCGGCCGTCGCCGAGTTCGCCCGGAGCGTCGACAAGGAGACCGTGGCACGCACCGCGGCGCTGTCCGACCGTGGCCCAAGGACATTGTCCAGGTCGGCGACAACCTCGCGGAGAGCCGTGCGGACGAGCCGAACTCGACTACTGACACGCCATGGTGACGAAGCGTCAGATCCCGCCCATGGATCCGGACGTGCCGGCGGTCCTTTGGCGGGCGCTCGGGCCGCCTTCGCCACCGCCTGAGGTAGTTGGCTTGAAACCGCCCCTTGTGAGGGCCCCTTCAGTGCGCAAACATGCGCATGTCAAATCCGAAGGCAACTTCGGTGGGCGGGAGCCATCGGGCCCCTGCCCAGGTCACTTGAGGGGACCCCCACATGAAGAAGCCTCTCGTCGGTGCGCTGTTCGCTGTTCTGCTCCTCGGGGCAGGCGTCGCGCCCGCAACCGCAGCAACCGGCCACGAAGCGGCGTCGCCCACCGCGGTCAAGGAGAAGGCCAGGCCCAAGGCGGTCAACTTCGCCGGAACCGTGGCGCTCAGCAACTGTTCCGGCTCCGTCGTCCGCACCCCGGACTCCCAGCCCGACGACCCCGCACTGGTGCTCTCCAACGGGCACTGCATGGAGTCGGGATTCCCGGGCCCCGGCGAGGTCGTCCTCGACCAGCCGTCCACCCGTAGCTTCACCCTGCTGAACGCCTCGGGCAGCGGCGTCGGGACCCTGCGGGCCGACAAGATCGCGTACGGGACGATGACCGACACCGACATATCGGTGTACGAACTCACCAGCACCTACGCCCAGATCGAGAGCACCTACGGCATCAAGGCGCTGGAGCTGAACACCGCGCACCCGGTCCAGGGCACCGCGATCACCGTCGTGTCCGGCTACTGGAAGCGCACGTACTCCTGCAACGTCGACGGCTTCGTCTACCGCCTCAAGGAGGGCGAGTGGACCTGGAAGGACTCGGTCCGCTACACCTCCGCCTGCCAGACCATCGGCGGTACGTCCGGCTCCCCGGTGATCGACAACGCGACCGGCAAGGTCGTCGCCGTCAACAACACCGGCAACGAGGACGGCCAGGAGTGCACGGACAACAACCCGTGCGAGGTCGACGAGAACGGCAATGTAACGGTGCGCGAGGGCATCAACTACGCCCAGGAGACGTACGGCATCGTGCCGTGCATCGGCGCCGGCAACGAGTTCGACCTCGACCGTGCGGGGTGTGCCCTGCCCAAGCCGTGACCGGGTGAGTCCCGTCGCCGCCGCGATGCCCGCCACCGGGCGCCGCGGCGGCGACCGGCGCGTTCATGGCCTGCGGTGCACAGCCCGCGCGCTTACGCCCCGTGGTTCACGGCCCGCGCGTTCACGTCCTGCGGTGCACGTCCTGCGCGTCGACGGCCCGCGCGTTCACGGCCCGCGCGCTCACGCCCGCGCCGTGCGTCGGATCGCCGCCTCGATCCCGTCGAGCAGCACCCCGAGCCCGGCGGTGAACGTCTCCCTCGCCTCCCGCTCCAGGTACGGCACCGCCTCCCCGCCCGGCGCCGGGGCCGGTGGCTGTGGTGCGGAGCCGGTCTCCATCGCGACCAGGCTCGGATAGCGCTCCGCGAAGTCCGGCGCCACCTCACCCAGCAGCGCCGAGCGGGCGAACCACCACTCCTCGTCCGACTCGCCCGTCACCGCCGCCGCCTGCCGCGCCTCCGCGACCGTGCCGGCGCAGCCGCGCACGAAGTGGGAGAGCGTGCCGACCAGCCGCCGCAACAAGTGCGCTTCGAGCCCGGTCGCGTTCAGCAGGCGCACCAGCGTGTCCAGCCCCGCGTACTCGTGCGGGCCGAGCACCGGGCGGGCCTGGGAGACCTGGAGCACCCAGGGGTGGCGGAGGTGGAATTCGAGTCCGTCCCGCGCCCAGTCGGTCAGGCCCGCACGCCAGTCGCCGGTGTCGTCGTACTCGGTGGGCAGCTCGGCGTGGACCGCGTCGTACATCAGGTCCAGCAGCTCGCCCTTGCTGGGCACGTAGGTGTAGAGCGCCATCGCCGTGCGGCCGAGCCGCTCGCCCACCGCGCGCATCGAGAGCGCGGCCATGCCGTCCTCGTCCGCGACGGCGATCGCGGCGGTCACGATCGCGTCGACACTCAGCCCCGGCCTGGGACCGGGGCCGGGGCGCCGGCCCCGTTGCTCCGGCCGGTCGGCGCGCCAGAGCAGGGACATGGAACGGCGGGCGTCACCCTGTCCGGCAAAGACCACCACTTGCGACTCCTTACGCCATAAAGTAACTTCCCCCGGGTAATTCTTTACGGCGTAAGCTATCAGTCGGAGAGGGCGGCAGCCACGATGGGGCAGGCGTTGACCGTGTCGTACGTACGGGTCGTCGGTGTGGAGCGGATCACGCCGCGGACAGCGCGCGTCACCTTCACCGGGGACGCGCTGGCGGAGCTCATGGAGGACCGGCCCGACCAGCAGATGAAGCTCTGCTTCCCGAGGGCGGGGCAGGGCGTGCCCCGGCTGCCGGAGCCGGAGGCGGACGACACGTACGGCATGCGGTGGTACGAGGCGTACCTCGCGATCCCCGAGCCCGAGCGGCCGCTGCTGCGGAGCTTCACCGTTCGCGGGTACGACCGCCGACTGGACGTGATGGCGGTCGACTTCGTGCTCCACGGCGACGACGGGCCCGCCGCTCGCTGGGGCCGGGACGCGCGCCCCGGCGATGTGCTCGGCATGGTCGGGCCGTCGTCGCTGTACGCCCGGCCGCTGCCCGCCGCCGACTGGCTGCTGCTGGCCGGCGACGAAACGGCGCTCCCCGCGATCGGGACCCTGCTGGAGTCGCTGCCGGCCGGGGCGCGGGCGCTCGTCTGGGCCGAGGTCGCCGACGCGGCGGAGCAGCGGCCGCTCGGCCCGGACGGCGATGTGACCGTCCACTGGGTGTACCGGGAGCGGGGCGGGTCGCTGCCGGACGCGGTGCGGGCGGCCCGGCTGCCCGCCGGTTCCGGGGCCGCGTGGCTGGCCGGTGAGGCGGGCGCGGTACGGGCCCTGCGCCGCCACCTGGTCGAGGAGCGCGGGCTGGCCAGGAAGGCCGTGGAGTTCAGCGGTTACTGGCGGCGCAGCCTCACCCAGGACGACGCCCCGACCGAGGAGGACCTGGCCTGGGCGAAGGAACAGGCGGGGGAGGGGGAAGGGGGCTCATAGGGCGCCCCGGGCGCTCCCCGTTCCCCGGACGGACCGGCCCGCCAGTACCTGGGTGCGGCGCCCGTCCTCGATGACGAACCGGCCGTCGATCAGCACGTGCGGGACACCGGCCGGCAGTGTGCGCGGCTTCTCGAACGTCGAGCCCGCCGCCACCGTCTCCGGGTCGAAGAGGACCAGGTCGGCGCGGTAGCCCTCGCGGACGTACCCCCGGTCCGCCAGACGCAGCCGGTGCGCGGGGCGCGAGGTGAGGTGGGCGACGCACTCCTCCAGCGACAGCGTGCCCAACTCCCTCACGTACCGGCCGAGATACTGCGGGAACGTGCCGTAGGCGCGCGGGTGCGGCTTGTCGCCCTGGAGGATGCCGTCGCTGCCCCCGGTGTGCACCCGGTGACGCATGATCTGCCGCACGTTCTCCTCGTGGCCCACGTGCTGGAGGATCGTCGGGCCGAGCCGGTCCTCGACGAGCAGCCTGCGCGCGGTCGCCCAGGGCGTCTCGCCGCGCAGCCGGGCGGAGTCGGCCACCGTACGCCCGACGTGGTCGGCGAGGGCGGGGGTGCCGACCCCGGAGATCTCGATGGTGTCCCACTCGATCGGCACGCCGTGGCAGCCGTCCGAGCCCAGCACCTCCATGTGGTGCCGGATCCGTTCCGCCGTGGTGTCGTCGGCGAGGCGGGTGAGCACCGACTCGGGCCCGCCCTCGCCCGCCCAGCTCGGCAGCATCGCGACGAGGGTCGTGCAGCCGGGCGTGTACGGGTAGGTGTCGAGGGAGATGTCGGCGCCCGCGTCGAGGGCCTGGTCGAGCAGGGCGAGCAGCTCGGGGGCCCTGCCCTTGTTCACCCCGAAGTTCATGGTGGCGTGGGCGAGATGGAGGGCGCAGCCCGCGTTCCTGGTGAGCTGCACCATCTCCTCGTACGCGCCGAGCGCGCCCGCCCCGTACGAGCGGTGGTGCGGGCAGTAGTAGCCGTCGTACTCGGCCACCACCCGGCACAGTTCGGTGAGTTCGGCGTCGTCGGCGTACATGCCGGGGGTGTACGTGAGCCCGGAAGACATGCCGACCGCGCCCTCCGCCATGCCCTGGGCGACGAGCTCCTTCATCCGGTCCAGCTCGGCCCCGGTGGCCGGGCGGTCCTCCCAGCCCACCGCGTACATCCGGACCGTGCCCTGCGGGATCAGATAGGCGGCGTTGACGGCGATGCCCCGGCCATCGAAGTTGCGGTCCAGCCGGTCCAGGTACTCGCCGACCGTGCGCCAGTCGAAGTCGATGCCGGTGTCCTCGGGCCCACCGCCGTTCCAACCGGTGATGGAACGGCGGACCTCGGCGAGCGTCCGGTCGTCGACCGGGGCGTACGACAGGCCGTCCTGGCCGAGGACTTCGAGCGTGACGCCCTGCGCGGCCTTGGCGCTGTGGTCGGGGTCGCGGAGCAGCGCGAGATCGCTGTGCGCGTGCATGTCGATGAAACCGGGGGAGAGGACGAGCCCGTCGGCGTCGAGCGTCCGCCGGGCGGAGGGGCGGGGGCCCAGGGAGCCCTCGGGGTGGATCCCGGCGATCCGGCCGTCGGCGACGGCCACATCGGCACGGAGGCGGGGGGCGCCGGTGCCGTCGACGACGTGGGCGTTACGGATGACCAGGTCCATGGGGCAGCTCCTGTGGAATCGAGCCCCTCCTGGTCGGAGGAGCACTTCAAGCCCCGCCGGCGATCGAGGAGCGGGGGTCCGGGGGCGGAGCCCCCGGCTACGGAAAGGGGCGGGGCAGGGGAACAGCCCCGCTGGGCAGCCCCCGCCCACCCCCACCGGGCATCAGAAGAACGTACGGATGTAGTCCGTGACCGTCCCGTCCGCCGCGACCAGCGGAATCAGCTGCCACTTGTCGAAGCTGGTGCACGGGTGCGACAGACCCATCCCCACCCAGTCGCCCACCTCCAGCTCCGCACCCGGCTCGGTACGCACCCACGCGTGCTGGTCGGAGAGACCGGTGACCGAGACGCCCGTCGCGGGCCGCACCGTGCCGTCCCGGCCGGACCGCACGACCTGCGCCTCGGGCAGGTCGAGGTCGTACGCCGCGTCCCGCTTGCCCGCGTTGAGAAACGCCTGCTCGTCCGTCGGGCGCGACACGACCTGCGCCCACAGCCGGAAGGCGGGCTGCAGCTCCCCCTCCTCCGGCACCCGGTTGAACGGGGTCAGATGGCGGTAGTGGCCGTCGTCGTGCGAGACATAGGCGCCCGAGCGCAGCAGCTTCAGCACCGGCGCGGAGAGCTCCGGGATCCGCGCGAACACCTCCGCCACCGCGTCGAACCACGCACTGCCGCCCGCACTGATCACGATCTGCTCACCGGCCGCGAAGCGCCCCGCCCGGTCGAGGCCGACGGCCAGCGCGACGAGCCGGTCCAGCCAGGCCCGTACCCGCTCGGCGGACGCCTCCGGCACCTCGCCCTCGTAACCGGCCACGCCCACCAGGCGCAGCGTCCCGGCCGCCGCCACCGCGTCGGCCACCGCCACGCAGCCGGCCTCGGTACGGGCACCGGTGCGCGCGCCCTCGCCCGCGCCCAGCTCCACCACCACGTCCACGGGCCGGGAGGCGCCCGCCGCGCGCAGCGCCTCGTCCATCAGCTCCACGCCGCGCACCGAGTCGACGTAACAGATGAAGCGGAACTCCGGGTCGGAGTCCAGCTCTGCGGCGAGCCAGCGCAGGGCCGAGGCGTCGACGAGTTCGTTGGCGAGGAAGATCCGCCGGATCCCGTACGCCCGGTACACCCGCGCCTGGTGCGGCACGGCCGCGGAGATGCCCCAGGCGCCGTACTCCAGCTGACGGGCGAAGAGCTGCGGGGACATGGAGGTCTTGCCGTGCGGGGCGAAGGCGAGCCCGTGGCGCTCCGCGTACGTCTCCAGGAGGGCGAGGTTGTGCTCGACCGACTCCGCGGACAGGGCGAGCACCGGGGTGGTGAAGCCGCCCGTGAAGAGGTTGCGGCGCTCGGCGGCGAGGGCGCCGACGGTCAGGCCCTCCGCGTCGGGCGGGAGCGCCTTGAAGCGGTGGTCGACCAGCTCGTCGGCGAGTCCGGACACAGGACGGTCGGCGGCCAAGGGGGCCTCCTCGATCTAAGTCGGCGTTGCACCATGCGCAACACCCATTGCGTATATCGCTCAACGCTGTCTAACATCCGAGCCGACGCCGGGTCAATGGCGTGCAACCCCCGCCGCACCCCGAACCGCACCACCGAACCCGCGAGGAGCCCCGAGTGTCCGGAACCCCGGCCAGGACCGCCGACGCCGCCACGGCCGCCGAAGTCGTGTGCCTCGGCGAGTCCATGGTGACGTTCCTGCCGTCGCAGCCCGGACGCCTCGCCGACGTACCCTCCTTCGGCCGCGGCATCGGCGGCGCCGAGTCCAACGTCGCCTGCGCGCTGGCCGCCGCCGGCCACCGGGCGGCCTGGGTCAGCCGGGCCGGCGCGGACGGCTTCGGCGACCACCTCGTCGAGGCGATCGCCGGCTACGGGGTCGACACCTCCGGCGTGCGGCGCGATCCGTCCCGGCCCACCGGCATCTACTTCCGCACCGCGACCGACCGGGCCACCGATGTGCACGAGGTCGCCTACTACCGGGCCGGTTCCGCCGCGTCCGCGATGTCCCCGGCCAACATCCCGTACGCGACGCTTCCCGCGACCCGCATCCTGCACCTGTCCGGCATCACCGCGGCGCTCTCCGCCGACTGCCTGGCCCTGCTCCACGACCTGACCGGGCCCCGCCCCGGCCGCCCGCTGATCTCCTTCGACGTCAACCACCGGCCGGGCCTGTGGCGCGACGCCGACGCGTCCCCCGAGGTGCTCCTCGACCTGGCCCGCCGCAGCGACCTGGTCTTCGTCGGCGAGGACGAGGCGGAGGAGGCCTGGGGGGTGACCGGCGCGGAGGCGATCCGCGCCGCGCTGCCGGAGCCGGCGACCCTGGTTGTGAAGCGCGGCGCGGACGGCGCGACGGTCTTCTCGCGCGCCGCCGGCATCCCGGACGCCGACGACGTCACCACCGTCTCCGACGGCATCCCGGACGCCGACATCGTCACCACCGTCCCCGCCCTCCGGGTGGACGTCGTCGCCCCCGTCGGCGCGGGCGACGCCTTCGCCGCCGGGTTCCTCTCCGCCACTCTGCGCGAACTCCCCGTACGCGACCGCGTCCGGCACGGCCACCTCATGGCCGCCGCCGTCCTCACCGTCCCCGGCGACCTCACCGCCCCGCCGGCCCGCGCGCACGCCGACTCCCTTGCCGCACTGGACGACGAGGCCTGGGGGAGACTTCGTCTCGGCCCCGGGTGGACGGGGGACGACCAGGAGGTACGTACGACATGAGTCAGACCGTCGACCGGGCGCTGAGCATCCTGCCGCTGCTCGCCCAGGGGCCCGCAGACCTCGGCCAGGTCGCCGAACGGCTCGGCGTCCACAAGTCCACGGCGCTGCGCCTGCTCCGTACGCTCCACGAGCACGGCCTCGTCTACCGCCAGCAGGACCAGCGCTACCGCCTCGGCGCCCGCCTCTTCGCCCTCGCGCAGGAGGCCGTGGAGAACCTCGACGTACGGGAGATCGCCCACCCCCACCTCGTCCAACTCAACGAGAGCTGCGGGCACACCGTGCATCTCGCGGTGTACGAGGAGCAGGAGGTCCTCTACATCGACAAGGTCGAGAGCCGCTACCCGGTCAGGATGTACTCGCGGATCGGCAAGCCCGTCGCGATCACCGTCGCCGCCGTCGCGAAGCTGCTCCTCGCCGACCTCTCCGAGCCCGAGCGGCGCGCCGTCGCCGAGAAGCTCGACTACCCCATGTACACGTCCCGTTCGACCCCGAACGCCGGTGCCTTCCTCAAGGAGCTCACCGTCGTCCGCGAACAGGGCTGGGCCACCGACCTCGGCGGCCACGAGGAGTCCATCAACTGCGTCGGCGCCCCCATCCGGGGGGCGGACGGGCGGGTCGTCGCCGCGATGTCGGTCTCCGCGCCCAATGTCGTCGTCACGGCCGAGGAACTCCTCACCCTGCTCCCGCTGGTGCGCCGCACCGCCGACTCCATCAGCCGGGAGTACTCCGGCACCACCCGACCCAAGAAAGCCTGAAAGCCATGACCGAGAAGATCGCCCTCACCCCGAGCACCCACACCACGCCCCCCGCGAAGTTCTCGCACGGCGTGAAGAAGGGGAACATCCTCCAGGTCGCCGGCCAGGTCGGCTTCCTGCCCGCCGCGGAGGGCCAGGCCCCGACCCCCGCCGGCCCGACCCTGCGTGAACAGACCCTCCAGACCTTCGCCAACGTCAAGGCGATCCTGGAGGAGGGCGGCGCGAGCTGGGACGACGTGATGATGATGCGCGTCTACCTCACGGACGTGGACCACTTCGCCGAGATGAACGAGATCTACAACTCCTACTTCGGCGAGCAGAACCTCAAGGCCGCCCCCGCCGCCCGCACGACGGTCTACGTCGGCCTCCCCAAGGGCCTGCTCATCGAGATCGACGCGCTCGCGGTCCTCGGCTGAACCCGCCGAGCCAGCTGATCCACTTGCCGCAACCGCATCACCGCACCACCGCGCACGGCACGGCGCCCCACCCCATGGGGGCGCCGTGCCGCGCTCCCCCACACCCGAAACCCCGTCTCCGACAACGGAGTTACGCATGCTGCTCGCCGCAACCCCACCACCGGTCGAGACACCGCCCCACACCGGCGGAATCCTCCCGCTCATCGACGGCACCGCCGGTCTGCTGACCGTCGCCGCCCTCGGTATCGCGCTCCTCCTCTTCCTGATCATCAAGGTCAGGCTGCAGCCGTTCGTCGCGCTGCTCGCCGTCTCCATAGCCGTCGGCCTGGGCGCCGGACTCTCCGTCACCGAACTCTTCGGTACGGTCCAGAAGTCCGCCGCCGTCTCCGTCATCGAATCCGGCATGGGCGGCATCCTCGGCCATGTGGCGATCATCATCGGCCTCGGTACGATGCTCGGCTCGATCCTCGAAGTCTCCGGCGGCGCCGAGGTGTTGAGCACCCGGCTGCTGAACCTCTTCGGCGAGAAGCGGGCCCCGCTCGCCGTGGGCCTCACCGGCCTCATCTTCGGCATCCCGGTCTTCTTCGACGTCGGCATCTTCGTCCTCGCGCCGATCGTGTACGCCGCCGCCAAGCGGTCCGGCAAGTCGATCCTGCTCTACGCGATGCCGCTGCTGGCGGGTCTGTCCATGACCCACGCGTTCCTGCCGCCGCACCCGGGCCCGGTCGCCGCCGCCGGACTCTTCCACGTCTCCCTCGGCTGGGTCATCCTGATGGGCGCCGTCGTCGGCATCCCGTCCGTACTCGCCGCCTGGGGCTACGCCGCGTGGATCGGGAAGCGGATCTTCGTCGCGGTTCCGCAGGACATGGTCGAGGCCGCCGAGGAGGCCAGGGCCGCGGTCGTCGCCGAGCAGCGGGCCGCCGGGGTCACCCCGCGCGAGGAACCGGTCGCGCTCTCCACCGTACTCACGATCATCGGCACCCCGCTGGTGCTGATCCTCGCCGCGACGTTCTCCTCCATCGCGCTGGACCCCTCCACGCCGCGCTCCGTCATCGAGTTCTTCGGCAACCCCTTCGTCGCCCTGACGATCGCGCTGGTGCTGGCGTACTACCTGCTGGGCATCCGCCGCGGCTGGTCCCGCAAGTCCCTGGAATCGGTGTCCACCTCCTCGCTCAAGCCGGTCGGCAATATCCTGCTGGTGGTCGGCGCGGGCGGTGTGTTCGGCGCCGTCCTCAAGGCGAGCGGCATCGCGGACGCCCTCGCCAAGACCTTCAACGACGTCGGCCTGCCGGTCATCCTGCTTGCCTGGCTGATCTCCGTGGTCCTGCGCGTCGCCCAGGGCTCGGCGACCGTCGCCATCGTCACCACCGCGGGCATCGTCGTCCCGCTGGTCGAGGGCCAGGACCTGTCGCAGGCGCATCTCGCCCTGATCATCATGGCGATCTCGGCCGGCTCGATCTTCGCCTCGCACGTGAACGACGGCGGTTTCTGGATGGTGTCGAAGTACTTCGGCATCTCCGAACGCGACACCCTGAAGTCCTGGACGGTCCTGGAGACGGTCCTGTCGGTCGCGGGGTTCGTGGTGGCGGCGCTGCTGAGCCTGGTGATCTAGGGCCTCTCGCCCGGATCACGCCAGGCTCGCGTGCCCCGGGGCCGGAACGGCCGGCACGGTGCTGCCCCGTCGGGAACATCGTGCCGCGCCGCGCCGTGCCGCGCCGTGCCGGTTCAGGCCGCCGAGGCGCAGATGATGCTCCGGCCGTTGTTCACCGGCCAGTACCAGAACCGCTCCCCGCGCCCGGCCGGACAGGTCCAGTTCGTGCCCGCCGCGGGCGCCCGGTAGTAGCCGGTGATCCGGAGGATCGACTGGCCGGCCCGGGGCACGGTCGACGCGCCGCAGTCCCACACCACCGTCAGATCGGCATTGGTCGCCCCCTTGACCTGCGCGGGGAAGCACTGGCCCACCTGGAACACCCGGTCGAGGCAGAGCGTCCGCTCGACACCGTCCGCTCCGGACTTGCGCCACCAGGTGAAGCCCGGCCCGCTGTCGCAGGAACTGCCTGCCCCGGTGGTGGTGCTGACACGGTTGACGTGCATGTAGGCATTCGACGCCCGGCAGCCCACCCGGACCGGAGTCCTGGCGCTCATGTTGTCGTGCCCGTCGTTGTACACGTCGAGACAGTCACCGGCACGCACTGCGGCGAACGCGCGGTCGGTGGTGTCCGGGGTGGGCGAGGGGGTGGGAGTGGGCGACGACTGCTCGGCGTCGCTGCCGGAGCCGTAGGTGCTGTCGCTGTCGGGTTCGTCGTCGTCGCTGTCGGAGCCGGTGTTGCTGCCGTCCGTGTGAGTGCCGAGGTCGTTGCCGGAGGTGACGGCGCCGGACCCGGTGACGCCGGAAGCGCTCCCGCCGCTTCCGCCCCCGCTCCCCGACGTCGCCCAGGGCTGCCAGACCAGGAGCGCGATGACGGCGGCCACGGCGATCAGCCAGCCCCAGCCCGAAGACCCGCCCGAAGACCCGCCCGAAGACGCGGCCGGCGCGGGGGTCGGGCGCGTCGCGCCCGGAGTGGGCGAGGCAGCCCGCGCCCGAGCGGCACGGGCACGGGCTTCCTGCTCGGCACGCTCCCGCTGGGCCCGCTCCTGCGCGGCCCGTTCCGCCTGCTGCCGCGCCGCGCGCTTCTCCGCACGCTCGCGTTCCGCCCGCTCGTGTTCCTTCGAGGCCCGTTCCCGTTCCCGCGCGGCCCGCTCCCGTTCCTTCGCTGCCCGCTCCCTCTCGGCGCGCTCCCGCAGCCGCGCCTCGCGGTCCGCGGTGTACATCCGGGTGGGGCCCGGCGGCGGCACCATGCCGGTGGGCTGCTCGTCGCTCCCCGCCGCCGGACCGGACGGGTGTCCCGACGCGAGCGCTTGGCCCTGGGCCGCGTACTCCCCGATCAGCGCCGACCACTTCGGCGGCAGCCACCGCACCCCGCTGTCCGTGGCCGGCAGCCCGGCCTGGTCCCTGCGGAACCGGGCGAGCAGTTCGGCGGGCGCCGGCCGCTGCCCCGGATCCGCGGCCAGGCACGGGCGGACCGTCTCGACCAGCTCCTTCGGCAGCCCGCCGAGGTCGAGCTCACCGCGCTGGACCCTGGCCAGCAACCGAAGAGTGTCGCCGTCCTGGCTGTACGGCGGGCGACCGGTGGCCAGCATGAAGAGCGTGGCACCGAGGGAGTACATGTCCGAGGCGGCCGTCGACGGCTCACCGCGCGCCTGCTCGGGCGAGGTGAAGGCGATCGTGCCCAGCGTGAGGCTGGTCCGGGTGAGGTCGTTGGCGTGCGAGATGCCGAAGTCGATCAGCCGGGGGCCGTCCAGCGGCAGCAGCACGTTCTGCGGTTTCACATCGCGGTGCACGATGCCCGCCCCGTGCAGGGCGACCAGTGCCTTCGCCGTGCCGGCCGCCACCCACCGTACGGCCGACGCGGGCAACACCCCGCAGGCACGCACCAGTTCGGAGAGCGGGGGCGCCGCGATGTACTCGATGGCCATCCAGGGCCGCTCGGCCTGCGGGTCCGCCTCCCGTACCCGTGCCGTGTGCGCGCTGTCGACCCGTTGTGCCAGCGACACCTCGCGGGCGAACCGCCGCCGGTCGATGTCGTTGACCTCGCCCTCGGCCAGCAGGGTCTTCACCGCGACGAGTTCCCCGCTGCCCCGCCCGTCGCTCCGGGCGCCGCTCCGGGCGAGGTAGATCCGCCCCATGCCGCCCGACGACAGCCGCCCGAGCAGCCGGTACGGTCCGAGCACCGCCGGATCGTCCCCGCCCAACGTCTGAATCCGCGCCCCGGCCATGTCCCTCCCCCTGTCGCACCGCCACCGCGCCACACAACGGTGCCACGAACATCCCCGGACGGCCATGGAATGTCGGCAGTCCCGGACAGCCTGTTGCGGGTCCGGGACAGCCCCGGGACGGCCACCGGACCCGGAACGTGCAGCAGCGCCGCCGGGGGAGCGGCGGCGCTGCGAGGTTGGCTGATCGGTTATGTGCGGCGCGGGGCGGGACAGGGCCGCCGTCCTGCACATCTCAGTGGATTGCGTCGAGCAGCAATGCTTCCGCGATCAGGGCCAGGGCACAGCCCAGCAGATCTACCGCCCGTGCGATCCGTCGGTACTTTTCCGTGGCGAGCACGGAGAGCTCAATGAGTTGGGTGCAGTGCCCGAGCACTCCATCACCGGCAGACTCGGACATGTGGGTCACCAGGTCCGCCGGGGAACCAGCGAACCGGGCGTAGAAGGCGAAATACCGTCGCCCCTGGAGTCGTGATATGCCACCCGGTCTCACGCAGTGGAGCAATTGCGCAAAGCTGCCTGCCAGACCGGCGATACCAATCCAAGCCACCCACTCGATGCTGTTACGGAGGGCGAAGACACCGGAGTCGCGCGCGATGAAGATCGCCGCGATTCCTGCTGCGATTGCCGAGAACAGTGCGAGCAATATCGAGGCCTTCTGGTCGGCGCGGATCAACTCCTCACGGACCTCGGAAAGAGCCGAATGGACGCCGAGAAGGTCAGAGCTGGTCGCCGTCATGGTCCTGCTCGTCTTCGCCGATCAAGTGGCCCGAGAGTCCCCTGTGATTCCGCCTCACCTCTAGAGAAGCGGGCTCTCCCGTATGGTGCTCGGCCGCCCCCTCCCCGAGGAAGACGAAGAGGCTTTGGCGATTTCCCCGCGCGTCGAGCACATCGACGAACGAGTAGCCCTTGTGGGCGAGCACTCGCTGGAACCTACCCTGCACTCGTTGCCCCTCCTGCACGGAACAACCAGCAACCGGCCGTTGTCCCTCCTTGAGAGGCTGGAGCGGGATGAACCGAACAGGCCGTCCTTCCGTGAGTTCCCCCTCACCCGCGACGTATCGGCGGTCCACATAGTGGTCACCGTGTTCAGCTGTGCTGATGAAGCCACGGCCGAGTTCGCAGTCCCAACGTGTGACCACTCCGTCCAGAGTGCTGGTCGCAGCGTGAGGCTCCCCGGAATTCTGAACGGGAGGGGACGAGTTCGTTTGCGCGCGTTCGATGGCTTCGGTCAGAACGGTGTTCTTAACACCGAAAGGCTTCCCGTGCCAGATGACCTCGCGATATTTGATGGGCTTCGCGAATCCTTTGAGGTCCACCTTCTCCTCGCCTGACAGGTAGTCGTCGGGAGAGCGTTCGTGCACACGTCCCATCTCGGAAGAGACCTTGCTCATGTTCGCTGAGGCGACCGTCGCGCTGTCCACCCAGATGGCCTGCGGTGCCCCTGCACTGCAGAGCCGGGAGGCGAGATCGACCACGGACCCGACATAATCGAGTCCTCCACCGGGAGCCGCGTACTCGACGACGCGCCCGGTTGCGATCCCCACTGTGGCAATGCAGTCGTTGAGCGCGCCCTTGCTGACCTCCGAGCGCAGCAACTCCTGGATCCTGATGGCTGCGCAGATCGCCGCAGCCGCACGCTCTCCGTCGAAGGCTGCCAGGGTGCCGTCACCCAAGTACTTCACGACTGTTCCGTCGTGGTCCCGGATTGCGGTGGTCGTGATGTCCAGGAACTTGCCGATGGTGGGCAGCCACCCGACCTCGCCCAACTTGCCCTTCATCTCTGTGGACCCGGAGAGATCCGCGAAGAGTATGACCCGGTGCGGCCGGTCGGGGTTGTGCAGGGACTCCTGGAACAGAGTGAAATGGTCTGTTGTCATGTCTGTTGCCCCTAGGGAATTTGACGATGTTCGTTGAGGACCTTGCTGTTGTGGCGCGACGTCCGGTGCACCGCCCGGTTGTGGGTGGTGCACCGGTCGCTCAGGCTGCTCCATCGCCGAGTTGACTTCAGCTGGTCGGCCGACTCGTGAACAAATCCCGGTCAGATGGGAATCAATCTCCGGGGAGCCGGCGTACCGGGCCGGCAGGAAGCGGGTGATCTGTGGGACGGCGAGAAAAGCCTCTCGATCCGGACATGGACTCCGTGGCAGAACTGGCTGCCGCGCTACGGGCATTGAGGAAAGCCCAGGGGAGCCCGCCGTACCGGATCCTGGCCTCACGCGCCCATGTGGCGCCCTCTACGCTCTCCGCCGCGGCGGCGGGGAATCGGCTGCCGACCTGGACCACCCTCAGTGCCTACCTGCGGGCCTGCGGCGTGACCAATGATGTCGAGTGGCGTGCGTGGTGGACTCGACTGAGCGGTCACAGACCCCAACCCGCCGACGGGCGACATCGTGGCATGGCGGACTGCCGGCGAGAGGCCGACCCGTTACCCGCCGGGCGGATTCCGGACACCCCCACCTCCTTCATCGGCCGAGTCGAGGAAGTACGTCGCGTACACGAACTTCTCCAAGCCGGCAGGATGGTGACCCTCACCGGACTGGGCGGGGTCGGCAAGACCAGGCTGGCTCAGAAGGTGGCGCGGACCGCCGCTCTTCGGCACCGCGACGGTGCGCGCTGGGTCGATCTGGCAGAGGTGTCCGCCCCGGAGGGGGTCGTACACCAAGTACTGGCGGCATTCGGTGAAGTGGCGCCACCCGGTGTTCCCCCACTCACCGCACTCCTCGCCGTGTTGCGCGGACGCAGCCTGTTGCTGGTTCTCGATAACTGCGAGCACCTCATCGTGCCTACCGGCAGGGTCATCGACCGGGTATTGCGCGAGGTACCCGAAGTCGCCGTCCTGGCGACCAGCAGGCGTCGATCCGGGGTTGGAGGTGAGTTCCTCTATACCGTGCCGGCATTGCCGCACCGGAAGGGCACTGGTGGCGCCGCTGAACTGTTGTGGGAGCGGGCCCGTGCCAGTCGGCCCGATCTCGAGTGGCATACCACCGACTGGGAGCACGCCCAGCAAATCTGCCGCCACCTCGACGGTGTCCCGCTCTCGATCGAGATCGTGGCACCACGCCTGCGGTCTCTCTCCCCGGCCCAGTTGCTGCGGCGGTTCGATTCTGGACTGCCTGACCTGGGCAACTCCGATCCGGCAGCTCCGAAGCGACACGGATCGTTGAGAGCGATGCTCGACTGGAGCTATGAGCTGTGCGGTCCGGAGGAACAATGGGCATGGGCAGCTTTCTCCACGTTCGGCACCCAGGTGCCATGGGACGCCGCAGCAGCTGTCTGCGCCCCTATTTCGTCAGGTGCCCATGAGGAAGCTCTGGAGGCGCTCGCCGGGTTGGTCGAGCACTCCGTTCTCACGACGATGCAAGGGCCGGATGGCGAACATCGTCTGATGATGCTGGAGACGGTACGCGCGTACGGCCAGACACGGCTCGACGCGAAGGCCGGTGCGCAGCTTGTCGCAGTTCGCCACAACGAGTGGTGGGCGGCCTTCGCCCGGGGCGCCTGTCAGCGTTGGCACGGGCCGGGCCAGGCCGAGTTGATCCGCGAGGTACGGGCCGAGCTTCCTTCGCTGCGTAGGGCCGCAGAGTACAGCCTGATGGAGTCCCAGGATTTAGAAGTCATCCGGAGCGGAGCCGCGCTTGTCGCCGACCTGTGGTGGCACTGCATCGCAGTCGGGTCGCTCGATTTGGGGCGTCGCTGGATCGATCGCGCCCTCGCTCGGATCGGGGACGACCGGATGCCGGGGGAGACCACCAGGGAGATGCCCGCAGAACAGCCGTCTGCCGAGTCCGTGCGACTGACGACCAGGCTCCTGTGGATGGGCGCGTATGTGGATGTGATGTGCGGCGACACCTCGTCCGCACTGCGCAATGCTGACCGGGCGGCGAGCCGTGCCCGGTCGTCTGGGGACACTGGTGCGTTGGCCTGGAGCCTTCTGGTTCAGGGACTCTCCTGCCTGATGCGCGACCAGCTTGTACGTTCAGTGGCCCTGACCAAACGCTCTCTCGACCACTTCCGGGCGGTGGAGGACACCCAAGGTCTTCAGCACGCGCTCGCACAGCTCGGGACCGTCTACTGGCAGGCCGGAGAAGCGGACAAGGCACGAGCCCATCTCGAAGCCGCGGTGGCCGCAGCCCGCGGATCGGGTGAGGAATGGCACCTCGGCTACGTTCTTTGGTCGCTGGCCCGGTTGCTGGTCGACTGCGGCGAACCAGTTGAAGCGCGTGCTGCCTTGATGGAGGCACTCGCCAGTCGGCAGCGCTTCGCGGACCGTCGCGCAGCGGCCATGTTGCTGGACGTACTGGCCCAGTGCGCGCTGGCGGAGAAGCGCGGGCTGCGCGAGGCAGCATTGTTGCTTGCTGCATCTGCTGCCATCTGGCCGGCTGAGGAGGCCTTGCTGTTCGACTTCCCGGGACTCGTCGAAGGTCGTGCCGCCTGCCGCGCCTCACTGCTGAAGGTGCTCGGCAGGCGGGTGTTCGATGCTGCGGTCAGCGAAGGAGAGGGTCTCCCTCTCATCGAAGCCGTGGATCGGGCTGTACGCCACTGCCTGAATCCGACGGACTGAACATTGAACGTGCAGCAGCGCCGCCGGGGGAGCGGCGGCGCTGCTGGTCACTGGTGCCGGCCGTGCGGCTGCCGGCCTGCGCGTACCGGCCAGGGCAGGCAGGTACCGGCTACGGCCGCCGCGTACCGGCTACGGCAGGCCGTGCACGTGCGGGCCCACCGCGTTCGACCAGGCGTTGCCCGACTTGGCGTCCCAGTTGGTCGACCAGGTCATGGCCCCGCGCACACCCGGGTAGGTCTTCGAGGGCTTGAACGAACCGCAGTTGGTGCCCTTGGCCAGGCAGTCCAGTGCCGCGTTCACGACCGACGGCGCCACGTAGCCGCCGCCCGCGCCGCTCGGGGAGGCGGGCACACCGAGGCCGACCTGGGACGGGTCGAGGCCGCCCTCCAACTGGATGCAGGCGAGTGCGGTGAGGAAGTCCACCGAGCCCTGCGAGTAGACCTTGCCGTCGCAGCCCAGCATCGAACCGCTGTTGTAGTACTGCATGTTGACGACGGTCAGGATGTCCTTGATGCCGAGCGCCGTCTTGAAGTACTCACCGGCGGTGGACTGCATGTCGATGGTCTGCGGGGCCATCGTGATGACGAGGCCCGAGCCCGCCTTCTGCGACAGCGAGCGCAGCGCCTTCGTCATGTATGTGGAGTTGAGGCCGTTCTCCAGGTCGATGTCGACGCCGTTGAAGCCGTACTCCTGGATCAGCGAGTAGAGCGAGTTGGCGAAGTTGGTGGCGGAGGCGTCGCTGTTGACCGAGACGGAGCCCTTCTCGCCGCCGACCGAGATGACGACGTTCTTCCCGGCCGCCTGCTTCGCCTTGATGTCGGCCTTGAACTGGTCGACGGTGTAGCCGTTCAGGCCGGCCGTGTCCAGGTTGAAGGTGACAGCGCCCGGTGTGCCGGTGGCATCGGCGAAGGAGACCGCGATGATGTCGTAGTTCGCGGGCACGTCGCTGAGCTTCTGGACGGTCGCGCCGTTGTTGAAGTTCTGCCAGTAGCCGGTCACCGCGTGCTTGGGGACGGAGGTGCCGGGGTTGGGGTTGCCGCCGCCCTCCTTGGCCGTACGGCCGCTCACCGAAGCGGACTTGACGGACTCGCCGGCCGCGTTGGTGGCGGTCACCGAGAACTGGTACGCCGTGTCGGCGGCCAGCCCCGTGACCGTCGCCGAGTTGCCGGTGGTCGTGGTCGCCTTCGCGCCGTCCCGGTAGACGGTGTAGCCGGTCGCGCCGGAGACCGCGTTCCAGGACAGGGCCACGGAGGAGGAGGTGGCCGTGCCGACCGCGAGCCCGGCCGGGGCGGACGGGATGGTCGGCTCCGGGTCGGTGCCGCCCCCGCCGTCGGGGCCGTTGACCGAGACGTCGTCCACCAGATAGGCGGCCTGCCCGTACCAGCCGTGCGTGTAGACCTGGACCGAGGTGGTGCTCGGCCCGGTCTTGAAGCTGGTGGTGAGCTGCGTCCAGTCGCCGGAGCCGGGGGACCAGGTCGACACGTCGGTGGTTCCGGTGCCGCTCGCGCCGAGGTACGCGTCCCGCCCTGCACCCAGGAGCTGAGCGTGTACGTCGAGTCGGGCTTCACGGCGACGGTCTGGGTGCACCGCGCGGTGTCCTGGCCGGACGGGGTGGCCTTGAGCGCGGCGGTGCCACCGTGCACGGGGGAGGAGACGGTGGCGCCGCTGCCGCCGGAACAGGTCCAGTTGGCGAGCCCGGACTCGAAGCCCGCGTTCTTGGCGACATTGATGTCGGCGGCCTGAGCGTTTCCGGCGAGACCCGTGGCGGTCAGCGCGCCGGCCGCGAGAACGGCCGCGACGGCGCCGACAAGGGGACGGTTGTAGCGCCTGCGGATTCTGTGGCCGTTGACGGGGGAAGGTTCCACTTGCTGCCTCCGTGGGGAGTCGGGGATGCCTGCCGGGGTACCCGTGCGACAGCCGGCGGGGTGGACCGGCGGTACTCGGGCCGTCCGGAAGGTGACGGGCAGGAGAAGGGGATGTGGAGTTGAGGAACGGTGGCCACCGCTGGCCGACAAAACTGGTCCAGACCAATCGAGTTGTCAAGACCTCTGGCAACGGGACCTGCGACGACCGCGTCCGCCCGGTCGCTTCCGAACCGGCCCCGGGACGGGGTGCGGGAGCCTCCGCTTGGGCCCCGAACCGGCCTCGGCTTCCCTGTGAATTGACGTTTTGTTGACCTCGTGCGGCCGTGCCGGACCCCGTGCGGGTGAACTGCCGGAGGTGCTCGGACAGTGACCGCCGGGCCTCCTCGGGGGTCGGCCCGGCAGGTTCCGCATCCGCGCTGACGTGCGGCGATGAATTCGGGGCCCGGGTGACCGGAAGGTGTATCGGTAACCCTCCGCAGTTGTACAGAAGTTGACGATTTTCGATTTGATCCGATTTAGCACCGGGGCGTTACGCGGGCGCCTCGCACACGTTGTCGGACTGGCCTCCGAAAAGTGTTCTCTGCCAGGTAAGACGTGGATAAAGTGCTGAAGCAGAACCGCGGAGCAGGAGCGATTGCGGCCGACGTCATGACCGGCGTCCGGCCGGAAGCCGAAACGGGGAACAGCGTGCCGACCGCAATAGCAGTGACCAGTGCTGACTTGGTACTACCTCCGACCGATCAGCAGACACCGACAGCCGCCCTGTTGCAGGCTCCGGATGCCCAGGCGCTGGACATGGCCATCGGTGACATGCACGTGCTGCTCGAACAGCACGGCTATGTCGTCGCCGTCTATCCGAGCGCCATCTCGGCCGCCCACGAGCGTCGGCTCTACTCCGTCCGCTCGGTCCTGGAGAGCGACCGCATCGCCTTGGTGAAGACCGACCTGCCGCCGCTCGGCGTGGCCGTGCTCGTGCGGCAGTTGCGCCAGTTGTCCATCTGTGACTTCAGCCCCGGAGTGGTGGCCTCCGCCGCCCGGCTGCTGGTGCACTACATCCACGCGGGCGCCCTGCTCCACTCGGTCACCAAGTTCGACCGGATCCCGGTCGACCTCAGGACCCATGCCAAGTCCTGGGTGCCCGGCTCCCAGTTCGCCGTGGTCACGGGGCCCGAACCGCAGCTCGTCAAGGTCGGTCCGAAGGCGGAACTCCCGACCGGCCCCGAATTCGCCACTCACCTGATGACCGCCAAGGGGCAGTCCCAGTCCGAGTGGGTGAAGGAGACCCTCGCGCCCGCGTGGAAGGTCCAGTCCATTCACGAGTCCGCACTTCCGTCCGATTCCTCCGCATGGTGGGGAACCGGGAAACTGGTGGAATTCGCCGCCTATCTGCCAGACATCTCCGTCCTGTACCAGTTGGTGTCCTCGGTTCGCCGGGAGAACTGCCACTGGTGCGGAATGGAACTCATCGGTGACCGCTGCGGGTTCTGCTCCTCCCCGCTTCCCGCGGCGGAGAACCGAAAGCACCCAGCCGGTGTCCTCAGCCAAGGAGCGCTCGCACCACCGCAGTCCTAGCACCACCGCAGTCCCCGCGCTTCCGCTTTCCTCCGTAGACGCCCTTCCGTCCGCTGCCCCACGCATCCGAATTGAACGAGGTTGTCCGGCCCATGAACTCCCGTCAGCGCCGCGGCGTGATACTCCTGCTTTTGTCGGTTCTGTGCGCCTTCGGCGCCTTCGCCGGCGTGCTCTCGGTGATCAGCGACGTCAATTCCAAGGTCGGGCCGGAGGTCTCGGCCTACCAGCTGAAGTCCGATGTAGCCCCCTATACCGCCCTGTCCTCCGGGCAGTTCGAAAAGATCTCGATGCCCAAGCGCTGGCTGTCCACCAACGCGGTGACGGACCTCTCCGAGGTCAACGGCAAGATCGCCGTCACCCAACTGCGCAAGGGCTCGCTCCTCCAGTCCGACATGATGCAGCGCCGCCCCGAACTCCAGCCCGGGGAGCAGGAGATCGCCATCATGATCGACGCGGCGACCGGTGTCGCGGGCAAGATCACCCCCGGTGCCACGGTCAACATCTACGCCACCTTCGACGGTGAGCGGGACGGGGCCCCGTCCCAGTCGAAGGTCATCGTCTCCAATGCCAAGGTCCTGGACGTCGGCAAGCTGACCGCCCTGGAGCCCAGCCGCGACGGCAAGTCCAGCAGCATGGGCACCGAGGCCGTCCCGATCACCTTCGCGCTCAACACGCTCGACACCCAGCGCATCGCCTACGCCGAGTCCTTCGCGGCGCACGTACGCCTCGCGCTCATCGCCTCCGGCAGCGACAGCACCATCCGTCCGGGCGACCGCACCTACACGCTCGACAAGGACAAGTGAGGATCGAATGACCACGAGGATCCTCCCGGCCGTCGGTGACATCGACGCGGCCAGATCCGTCACCACCCTGCTCAGCCAGCTCCCCGACGCAGAGCCGGCCGCTCCGGTCACCGACTCGACGCAGCTCATCGACACCCTCGCCCGCCTCGCGGGCGAAGCGCTCGACGATCTGCCCGAGGTCGTGCTGGTCCACGAGCGGATCGGACCGGTGCCGGCGCTGGAGCTGATCCGGGAGGTCTCCCTGCGCTTCCCCGCCATCGGGGTCGTGCTGATCACCGCCGATGTCACCCCCGGTCTGTTCTCGTCCGCGATGGAGTCGGGTGCGCGTGGTGTCGTCACCCTCCCCCTGAGCTACGAGGAATTGGCCAGCAGGGTTCAATCCGCGGCCCAATGGTCCGTCGGAGTCCGCCGCCACCTGACCACCGGGAACGATGTCTTCACCGGTCCCGGCGGTACGGTCGTCACCGTCAGCGGCGCCAAGGGCGGTGTGGGCGCCACCGTCACCGCCGTACAGATCGCCCTGGCGGCGCAGACATCCGGGCGCAACGTGGCCCTGGTGGACCTGGACCTCCAGACCGGCGACATCGGCTCGTACCTCGATGTGCAGTTCCGGCGTTCCATCGTCGACCTGTCGACGATCACCGACATATCGCCGCGCGTCCTGTCCGACGCCGTGTTCAGTCACGGCACCGGTCTGGCGCTGCTGCTGGCCCCCAACGAGGGCGAGAGCGCCGAGGAGGTCAGCGACCGCTCGGCCCGCCAGATCGTCAGCGCCCTGCGCTCGCGCTACGAGGTCGTGGTGATCGACTGCGGCAGCCAGCTCCAGGGCGCCAGCGCGGCGGCCATCGAGATGGCCGACACGGCACTGCTGGTCACCACACCCGATGTGATCGCGGTGCGTGGTGCGAAGCGGGTCGTACGGATGTGGGAACGGCTCCAGATCCGCAAGGCCGAGGACACGGTCACGCTTGTCAACCGCTTCATCCGCAGCACCGAGATCCAGCCGCAGCTGATCGAGAAGATCACCGGGACCACGACGGCCAATACCGCCGTTCCCGCGAACTTCAAGGAACTCCAGGCTGTCGTCGACGCGGGCCGGCTCCATGAGCTCGACTCCAAGAGCACGGTCAAACAGGCCCTCTGGGCCCTTGCGGGCGAGCTCGGCATCGTCAAGGTTCCTGAGAAGGAGAAGAACGGCGCGAAGAGCATCGCGAAGTTCAAGAACGACCGAGGCTCGATCGGGCGCCGACGCGACCGCGACGGCGACTCCCGGAAGCGGCAGACGACCTAGGGGGCAAGTTGACCAATGGCACTTACCGAGACGAGAGACACGGAGATACGGGAAAGGCCTTGCGGTGACGTTGCCCCGGCGGGGCCGCCCGATCGGGGCCCGACCGGGGGACGCCCGCTTCGTCGGCTGTTCGGCCGCGAGCGTGATCGCGGTCAGACCGCGATCGAGTTCCTCGGCGTCACACCGCTGATCATCCTGCTGGCGGTCGCGCTCTGGCAGTGCACGCTGATCGGCTACACGTTCAGCCTGGCGGGGAACGCGGCGGACAAGGCCGCGCACCAGGGTGCCATCGCGCCGGGCGTGCGCGGGCAGGCGTGCCGGGACGCGGCCGAGGAGAATCTGCCGAAGGCCTGGCGGGAGTCGATGAAGCGGACGACATGCCGCAGCTCGGGCGACATGTACAAGGCCGAGGTCAAGTTGCAGGTTCCGGTCCTGCTGCCCGGCGTACTCAACTGGCCGTTCCGTGTCGAAGGCAACGCCGCGTTCCCGGTGGAGGCTGACCGATGAGCAAACGCACGCAGACACCCGGCCGGACGGTCGCCACCGCCGCCGCCTCCCGCCGCGATCGGGGCCAGGTCGCCATCGAGTACCTGGGCTTCATCCCTCTGCTGCTCCTGGTCGGTCTCCTGGCGATCCAGGCGGGCCTCGCCGCCTACGCCGCCAACCAGGCGGGCACCGGAGCCCGCGCGGGAGCCCGCATGGCCAGCACGTCGATGGGCGGCTGCGACGAGGGGGCCGCCAAGGACGCGATGAGCGACTGGGCCGCCGGCCGGGCCGATGTCTACGGGCCCACCTCCTCCTTCGACGAGGTCACCTGCACCGTCAGCATCGACGTGCCGGACATCATCCCGGGCGTCCATATCTGGGGCCCGGCCGAACGCAGTTCCACGATGCCCCGCACCTGACCGGCGGCGCACCGCATCGCTGACCCAGCGGCGGATCACCAAGCAAGTGGGAACGAGGAGTCACGGAATGAGTCTGCGGGCACGCATGACCGCCCCCGAGAAGAACGGCGGGGCGCGGGAAGACAGCCACATGGTGGCCACCTACCGCGCCAAGCTGCTCGAAGAGATCGACCTGGCGGAGATGTCCTCGCTCGCCGCCGCAGACCGGCGAGCGAGGCTGGAGCGCGTACTCAGCCACATCATCAGCCGTGAGGGCCCGGTCCTCTCGACGGTCGAACGCACCCAGCTGATCCGCCGGGTCGTCGACGAGGCCCTCGGGCTCGGCATCCTGGAACCGCTCCTCGAAGACGCGTCGATCACCGAAATCATGGTGAACGGACCGGACCAGATCTTCGTCGAGCGCAGCGGCAAGGTCGAGAAGCTGCCGATGCGCTTCAGCTCGCACGAACAGCTGATGCAGACCATCGAGCGCATCGTGTCGACGGTCAACCGTCGTGTGGATGAGCAGAACCCCATGGTTGACGCGCGTCTACCCAGTGGTGAACGTGTCAACGTGATCATTCCGCCGCTGTCGCTGACCGGCGCCACGCTCACCATCCGACGCTTCCCCAGGGCCTTCACGCTCCAGGAAATGATCAATGTCGGCTCGCTCGACGATCAGATGCTGATCCTGCTGGCCGGCCTCGTCCAGGCCAAGCTCAACGTCATCGTCTCCGGTGCCACCGGTACCGGGAAGACGACGCTCCTCAACGCGCTCTCCGGTCTGATCCCCGACAGGGAGCGCATCGTCACCATCGAGGACTCGGCCGAGCTCCAGCTCCAGCAGAGCCACGTCATCCGGCTGGAGTCCCGGCCGGCGAACGTCGAGGGCAAGGGCCAGATCACCATCCGTGACCTGGTCCGCAACTCCCTGCGTATGCGACCCGACCGCATCGTCGTCGGTGAGGTCCGTGGCGGCGAATCGCTTGACATGCTCCAGGCGATGTCGACCGGTCACGACGGCTCGCTCGCCACCGTCCACGCCAACAACGCCGAGGACGCGCTCATGCGTCTGCAGACCCTGGCCTCGATGTCCGAGATCAAGATCCCGTTCGAGGCACTGCACGATCAGATCAACAGCGCCGTCGACGTGATCGTCCAGCTCACCCGGCACGCCGACGGCTCGCGAAAGATCACCGAGATCGCCGTCCTCGACTCGCACGGGCGCGACCCCTACCGCATCGTGACCGTCGCCAGGTTCGACGCCCAGCCGATGGACGCCGAAGGACGGATCAACGGCGAGTTCAACTACCTCCCGATCCCGCGCAAGATCGCCGAGCGCCTCTACATGGCCAGCCAGCCCATCCCGCAGGCCTTCGGGGTCGCCGATTCCGCCGAACAGCTCGCCACCCGAGAGGCCAACTAGGTAACGTGCCATGACGAATCTTCCTCTTCTCACCATCGGCGTGACGCTGCTCGCCGGCGTCACGGGCGTCGTGGGCCTGCACGCCTACTCCGGTGGCAAGGCCGACCGTGACGCCATGGTGGACCGGCTCTCGCACACCGGTCACATCCCGGAGACGGGACGCCACCGCCGCTTCCGGGGCTTCGACAGCAGACTGCGCAAGACCGGCCTGGGCCGGAAGATCGAACTCAAACTGGCCGCCACCGGCCTGGACATCACTCCGGGCGAGTTCTTCGTCTACGCGCTCGCCGCCCTGGCCGGGCTCTGGTTGATCGCCTCGTCGCTCCTCGCCAGCTTCTTCGGCCCGGTCGCCGCCCTCATCGGCCTCTGGGGCACCAACGCCTTCCTGAACTGGCAGCGGACCAAGCGCACCGAGCGCTTCATCAACCAGCTTCCCGAGCTCGCCCGCATCCTCGCCAACGCCACCCAGGCCGGCCTCGCGCTGCGTACTTCCATCAGCATGGCAGCGGATGAGATGGACAACCCGGCGGGCGAGGAACTGTCCCGGGTCTCGCGGCGCCTCGCCGTCGGTGAACCGCTCGACGACGCGTTGAGCGAGCTGACCGACCGTCTGCCCTCCCGCGAACTCGTCGTCCTCGTCACCACCCTCGTCCTGTCCAACCGGGCCGGCGGTACGGTCGTGAGCTCGTTGCGCAACCTCACCGAGACGCTGGAGGAGCGCAAGGAGACCCGCCGAGAGGTCAAGACCCAGCTCTCCCAGGTCACCGTCACCGCCTACGCCGTCCCGATGTTCGGCCTGGGCACCATGCTCCTGATGGACACGGTCATGCCCGGCGCACTCGACCGGATGACCGGCGCCTTCTTCGGCCAGGTCGCGGTGGTCGTCTCCATCGTTTTGTACGCGATCGGATTCATCGTGATCCGCCGCATGTCCCGGATCGACGTCTGATGGGCGGGGCGAACATGGACCTGCTCCTCGCAGGCGTCATGGGACTCGCGGTGTACGGGGCCATCGCCGGGATCCGCATGTACCGGCGCGACGCGAAGCTCCCCGGTGACCTCGCGATCGCGCTGGAGGTCGGTTCCACCCGCACCAGCGCGGTCGGCTCCGGCATCGACCGTCTCGGCATGCGCTGGGCCCCCGCGGTCCTGCGGATGATGGGGCCCAAGGCCGTCAACAAGAAGCGCCGCCAGATCGACCTGGCGGGCAACCCCGGCGGTCTGACGATCGACCGCTACGCGGCGCGCCGCGCCGTCTACGGAGGCCTCGGCACGCTCGGGGCCTTCACGATGCTCTTGCGAGGCCAGATCTTCTTCGCCCTGATTCTGGTCGCCTTCGGGATGTTCTGGGTCGAGGTCGGGCTCTGGTCGGCGGTGCGCGTCCGCCGTGAACACATCGACCGGACGCTCCCGGACTTCCTCGACGTGCTCGCAGTCGTCGTGTCGGCGGGACTCGGTTTCCGTCAGGCGCTGGGGCGCGTCGCCGACAAGTACGAGGGGCCCTGGGCCGACGAGCTCCGCATCACCTTGCGCCAGATGGACATGGGCGTCAGCCGCCGGGAGGCCTTCGAGCAGCTGCGTAAACGCAATGACTCGGAGCAGGTCGCGATGTTCGTGACGACGCTCCAGCAAGGTGAGGAGCTCGGTGCCCCGATCGTCGAGACGCTGATCCAGATCGCCAACGACATGCGGCGCACCGACGCCCAGAACGCCCGCCGGAAGGCGGCCCGGGCCGTTCCCAAGGCGACCTTCGCGGTCACCACCTTTCTGCTCCCCGGAACGTTGGTGCTGCTGACGGTCGGCTTCGTCTACGGAGCCGACATCGACCTGGGCTTCCTCTCGGGCGGCTGATGTGGACGACGCGGGCGGCAGAGAAATCGGGGCAGAGGAGGTGACAGGCTCATGTCGTTCCAACTCGGTGGGACCCAGACCGGACTGGACGCGGAGGTACGCAGCGCGATAGCCGATCCGGGCTCCCGCCCGGCGTTCGCCATCCAGCTGAACGCGCTCCAGGCGATGTGCAGGCAGGTCTTCGGCTTCCGGCTCGCGATGATCGCCATGGCCACGCCGTTTGCGCTAGACCACACCGCATCGGGTCTGGCCTCCTGGTTGATCGGCTCGGCCATCCTTGTCACCTTCATGGGTTCCTACGTCCTGTTCCGCGACTGGGAACGCTTCGGCCCCGTTCTGCTGCGCCACCCCTGGCTGCTGGGCATCGATGCCTTCTTCGGCGCCCTGTTGCTGGTCACGGCCACGCCCGAATCCACGCTCGCGTATGTCACCGCGTGCACACCTCTGCTGGCCGGTCTCGTCTCGGGCTGGCGCGGGGCGGCGGTCTTCGCCGCACTCCAGATCGTCATCGTGCTCGGTGTGTACGCCACCGACCCGAAACTCCAGCCCGCGGACGCCACGGCGTTCCTGCTCCCCGGCTTCTGCGTCATCGCGGGCGCCGTCGGCGTCACGCTTCGCAATCTGCTCCTCCGCTTCGGGACGGCCAGCCAGGCGCTCACCGAGACCCGGGCCCGTCTCGCCGTCAACGAGGCCGTGGAGGCCGAACGCACTCGCCTCGCCCGGGAGATGCACGACTCGGTCGCCAAGACCCTGCACGGTCTGGCCCTGGCAGCCGACGGCCTGGCCGGTTCGTCCGACCGGATGGATCCGCTGACCGTCAAACATCAGGCGGAGCTGGTCGCACGCGCCGCCCGCCGCGCCGCGGCGGAATCCCGCGAACTCCTCTCGGACCTCCGCCGCGAGTCGGGGCTGGACGGCGGAGTGGACGTCGTACGCGAACTCCGCGCCCGCACAGAGGACTTCACCCGACGACACGGACTCACCGCAACCTTCCGACTTCTCAGCGACGAGCCGATCCCGCACGTCCCCCAGATCGTCGCCCGCCAGCTGTTCACCATCGCCTCCGAGGCGATGGAAAACGCCCACCGTCACGCACACCCCACCTACCTCGTCGTACTCGCAGGTGTGAAGGGCGATGTCCTGCGCGTCAGCGTGTACGACGACGGGCGCGGCCTGCCCCCGGGCACGACGCTCGACGACCTCCGGCACGCCGGGCACTTCGGCCTGGTCGGAATGGTTGAGCGTGCCGCGTCCATCGGCGCCCGCATCCGCATCGGAAAGGGGAAGGAGACCAAGGGCACCGAGGTCCGCCTGGAACTTCCGATCGCAGCTCTCCTCGCCCCTGCCGGCGCGGAGCAGACCGACTGAACCGCTACGTTTTCACCCTCGCCCCCAGAGACCCTTGAGAGGAGGTCGCAGATGCCGGAAGACGTCTCCCGTGCGTCGGGCCAGAACTGGGCCGCTCAGAACCACGCGTCCCAGCACACGTCCTCGCACGTCACCCCGCTCAACTCGGAGCCCAGTTCCAACGCGTTCCCCGCCCCCCAGCAGCCCGCGGCATCCGAGCCCATGCCTCCGTTCCCCGCAGCGGCACCCGTGGCCTTTCCCAGTGCCCTGCGGGTCGTCGTCGCCGACGACAACCCCGTGGTCAGGGCCGGCCTCGGCGTCCTGCTCTCCGGCCGCGACGACATCGAGGTCGTCGCGGAGGCCGCGGACGGCCGCCAGGCCTACGACATGGCCGTCCAGCACCGTCCGGACGTCGTCCTGCTGGACGTCCGGATGCCCGGCGTCGACGGCATCTCCGCGCTGCCGCACCTCGTGCAGGTCGCGCCCGTCATGATGCTGACCTACAGCCGAGAGAGCGAGATCGTCCACGAGGCGCTGCGCCTGGGCGCGAGCGGCTATCTGGTTCACGGCGAATTCACGGCAGATCAACTGGTGCAGGCCGTGCGCGACACGAGGGACGGCCGTGCCCACTTCACCGCCACCGCGGCCAACGCACTCCTCGCCCACATGCGTCAGGGGTCAGGGGCGCAGTCACGACCGCTTCCGGAAGGGCTCGGGACGGCTCTGACCACGGGGGTTCCCTACCAGGGACCCGGATACGACGGCCACGCCCCGAGTTCCGTTCAGCAACACGGTGCGCCTGCACATGCACCCCAACCCGAACTGTCTCCACCTGCGCCGCGACCTGTCCGGACACCGCAGGGTCTTTCGCATCTGCAACCAGTTGTGGCACAGTCTTCCATGGCCGGGGAACCGGGCGCGATGCTCAACAGGCAGCAGTACGGGTTGAGTTCACGGGAGGTGGAGGTCATGGAGCTGATCGCTTCCGGCATGAGCAATCAGCAGATCGCCGCCACCTGCTTCATCAGCGAGAAGACGGTCAAGAACCACATCAACCGCATCTTCACCAAGCTGCACAGCGCGAGCCGCAGCGAGGCCATTGCCCGCTGGCTCGGCACGGCGCCCTCGGCGGGGCGCGGAGCGCGCGAGGCCGGTGGTCACCGTGGCTGAGCGACAGGCCGGGACGGGGCGAGCGGGGCGTGGGGCCTGGCAGCACGCCTCGGAGGCGAAGGCCCAACTGACGTTTTGGGCCCGGGAATGGGCCCTGGGACCCTCCGGCGAGCGGGGTGCACCGCCATATGTTTCTCATGTCGCCAGCGGTACCGGCCAGGAGGAAGCCGGTACCGCAGGCGACACCAAAGAAACTTGCGAGTCGGCCGGCTACCGGTCGGCCGAACCCGGAGGGGAACACCATGTCGGACATCACCCTGAAGACCGCCGTCCGTATCAACGGCTGGGCCAACACCGCCGTGACCCGCATCCAGAAGCGCTACGAGAACCTGGACCGCGGCCAGACGGCGTTCGAGTACCTGGGCATCATCCTGGTGGTCGTGGCGATCATCGGCGCGATCATGGCCACGGGTATCGGCGACGCGATTTCTACGCGGATCAAGGGTCTCGTGACCTCCATCACCTCGGGGGGCAAGTGATCGGACGTAGCCGCCGCGATGCAGGGCAGGCCTTCCCCATCTACGTAGTGATGGTGGCGGGCCTGCTCTTCCTCGTGTTTGCATTCTTTGCCGTCGGCAAGGCAGCCGCCTTGCGCAACGGTGCCCAGGGAGCGGCGGACGCGGCGGCGCTGGCCGCAGCGCGTGAGGCCCGCGACAACTTCGAGGCCGGATTCCTCGCCTCGCTCCCCGAGGACCTGCTCGATGCGTACCTTCGGGCCCACCCGGTGATGGGCTGCTCCGCGGCACAGGGGCTTGCCTCTGACAATCAGGCGGACGTCAAGTCCTGCTACGCGATCCCCGGTGGTTACGAAGATCGGATCAAGGTCCGGGTCGAGGGACGCGGGGCGGTCGACTCGTCGGTTCTGCCTGGCTCGGAGAATACGAGGGCGGAGGCTACAGCCACCGCTGTCATCAAGTTCCGTTGTAGCTGGACGTCCGTCGATCTCAACGACGACAGCATCCGGGACATCTTCTTCTTCACGTGCGGCAAGGACTTCCTGGAAATCAGTCCAGGCAGTCCGCCCCCCTGGTCGCAGGTGAGCAAGATCCTCTACGACGTGCACCTGGTCGACAATTGATGGCGAACGACGAGTAAAGGAATCAGAACCCATGAGCATTCGGCGCTCCACCAGGTCCCGAAGGGCGGTGGCAGCCGTCTCGCTGGCGGCGGTGCTGCCCTTGGCTGCCACCGGTTGCGGCACTGATGGTGGCGGAAAGACGAGCGATTCGGGCTCGTCGCCGTCGTCCTCCATCCCTTCCAAGCCCTCCGAGGGGGACAAGGGGGCGAAGCAGGAGGACACTGCGGCAGGGGACAACGTGGACCCGAGTGTGAAACTCGCTCAGGTCAATGGTCGCGATGGGCTGATTCTTGTCGTCAACGAGGTAAAGCGCGATAGTGGCGGGTTCGTTACTGTCAGTGGAGTGATCAAGAATGAGAGCGACACGGCTAGCAGCAGCTCTCAGCTGTCGGGTAGTGAGAGCGCCATCGTGGCCAGTAACCCGAATTCTGTAGCGGGCGCGACACTTGTGGACAAGGTGGGCAAGAAGCGTTACTACATTCTTCGGGACACGGATGGGCGATGCCTCTGCACAACCGGGCTGACAGCGATTTCGGCCGGAGGGTCGGTCCCCGTCTTCATGCAGTTCCCAGCTCCTCCCGCCACCAGCACTGAGGTTGACTTCACGCTGCCGACGTTTGCCACTGCGTCGCTGAAGATCTCTGGGTGATGACCGACATGACCCACTCCCTGAAACGCCGCAGGCCAACGCGGATTGCGGGCCATGTCATCGCAGCCGCTCTGCTCACGGCAAGTGCCGCCTTCCTGGGGGTGCCGAGCGCGATCGCCGACGACGGCCCCAGTGTGCCCCCCGGCACCGAGGCGACGTCAGTGCCCCCGGTCAAGGTTGACCCCAACGACCCCGACCTGAAGATGCCCGAGGGCGGCACGCTCGCGCCGGCCAAGGTGCTCGACATCGTCCAGGTGATCGAGGACATGGGAGGCGAAGAGCGTCGCGAGGACAGCAACGCCAGCGTCAAGTTCGCGCTCCAGGCCGAGGTCCTCTTCGCCAAGGACAGTGCCAAGCTGAGTTCCGCGGCCAACTCCCGGATCGCTGCCATCGCCGCCGAGATCAAGAAGCAGAACGCCACCAAGGTGCGTGTCTTCGGCTTCACGGACAACCTCGGCTCGTCGGCCCACGGCGACGTGCTGTCCAAGCAGCGCGCCAACGCGGTGCAGTCGGTGCTGGTGAAGGATGTCGGGTCGACCGTCACCTTCGAGATCCGTGGCTACGGCGAGCAGTACCCGATCGCCGACAACAGCACGGAAGAAGGCCGCAAGAAGAACCGGCGCGTGGAGGTCTCCTTCCCGCGCGGCACGTCTTCCTGAGGATTCGCGCCACAGCAGGGGCCCGGCACCGCGAGCGGATCGCGGTGGGGGGGGCCCGGGGGGGGGGGGGGGCCCCCCCGTGGGGGGCCGGGGGGGGGGGTTGTTTGGGGTAGGGTTTG